>NZ_JBQJIN010000012.1:0-147035 GCF_052078695.1 Lysobacter sp. CA196
CGGGCGCTGAGACCTTGGCGGACCCAGGCCATGATGGCGCCGCGCTCTTCGGGACTCAGGTGGGTGTAGTGGTGGCCCATGTGCAGAACCCTTCGGTGGGTGATGCACTTAAGCTTAGAGACCGCCTTGCTTTAGACAAAAGAAAGTAACCCGCCGCTTTAGTGGCGGAAGCTTTTGGCGTTTGATTCTGATCTAGATCTTGCTTGAGCGAGGCACCGCGAGACCGACGCAACGTGGTCGCGGCTCGCGCCGTTCCTACCCTGGCTCCAGCCGGGAGCAGCGCGAGGTCGAGGCGTCGTGGTCGCCGCTTCTAGGGTAGGAGCGGCGCAAGCCGCGACCACGCCCTGTCGGCTTCCGGCGTTTCTATCAAGCAAGTGCAAAGCTTCCGTCCGCTGACGCGGCCGGGTTACTTTCTTTTGCTAAGCCCAAAAGAAAGGTAACCAAAGAAAAGGGCTCTCCTTGCAAGGGCACAAGCCCGCGCGATCGATGCATACGCAGGGATGCTCCAGACAGGCCATCCATGGCCTGCTTGCGCACGGCCCGCATCCCTGCGGGCCGCCCTACGGGTCTTCTGTTGACCGGCAAAGCTACAAAGCAAAAGCCACAACCAAGCCGATCAAAATCTCGGCAACGGCAACGGCAACGGCAACGGCAACGGCAACGGCAACGGCAACCGCAACGGCAACCGCAACCGCAACCGCAACCGCCTACTCCGGCGCCGCCTCCGGCAACTCGATGATGAAGCGCGAGCCGCCGTTCTTGCGTTCCTCGTACCAAAGTTGACCGCCGGCGTTGACGACGATCTGTTTCGCCAAGGACAGGCCCAGACCGCTCGACAGGCCGTCGTCGATGTCTTCGTCGTGCAGACGCACGAAGGGCTTGAACAGTTCGCGCTGGCGGGCGACCGGGATGCCGGGGCCGCGGTCGGCCACGATCAGTTGCCAGAAGCCGGGGGCGCTGTTGCGCGCGGCCAGCAGCAGGTCGCTGTTGGGCGCGTATTTCATCGCGTTGGTGACCAGGTTCTCGCTGACCTGGCGCAGCACGCGCGGGTCCATCGCGACCTGCGCGGTGCCGTGCGGGGGCGGTGCGATTTCGACGCGGATGCCGCGCGCGTCGAGTTGCATCTCGTAACGACGCACCAGCCAACCGAGAGTCTCGCTGAGGTCGGCGCGGCCCTGCATCGCGCCGTGCTCGCGGGTGCCGGCCTGGCTTTCCAGGTAATGACGGATGTAGCCGAGGGCGTCGTCGGCGCTCTCGTGGATCATTTGCAGGTAGCGCGGCACGCGCTCGGGCTTGCAGCCGTTGTGCAGCAGCAGGTCGCTGGCGAACAGCACGCTGGTCAGCGGATTCTTGAGGTCGTGGGCGACCAGGTTGACCAACTCCTCGCGCTCGCGGGCGACGCGCTCAAGGCGGTCGCGGGTCAGCTTCAGGCCGACGTGGGCGTTGACCCGCGCCAGCAGTTCTTCGGGCAGGAAGGGTTTGGTGACGTAGTCGACCACGCCGGCATCGAACGCGCGCAGCAACAGGTCGCGGTCGTGGGCGGCGGTCACGAACACGACCGGTACGCGCAACGGCGAGCCGGCGCGCAATGCGGCCATGACTTCGAAACCGTCCATGCCCGGCATCATCACGTCGAGCAGGATCAGGTCCGGCGGCGACTCGGCGTACAGGCGCAAGGCTTCGTCGCCGGTCGAGGCGGACACGACCTCATAACCCTGGCGCGAAAGCAGGGCGGTGACGACGCGCAGGTTCGCGGCCTGATCGTCGACGACGAGAATCCGACCGGTGGATGTCGCGGCAGTGCTCATACGTCCTTGAAATCCCCTATGGCGGATTTTTCACGCTGAATTCGCATAAATGAACCGCGAGGAAACGGTCGAAAGTTAACAGAAACCTTCACACAAAGGCGGGATAAAACGCCGAAAAGCTGAACAGTTCACGGCCCCTGCGACAACCCGCCGCGCTCGGCAACGCGGCGTTGCGGATTCGGTGATGTCGCGACCGAATGCGGCGGCGCATCATGGACGCCCTTCGATTAAGGAATCCGCAATGAGCCTGCGACCGCTCGGCCGTTCGATCCTGTCGACGGCGCCGCTCGCCTTCGGCGGCAACGTATTCGGTTGGAGTGCCGACGAGGCGACCACCTTCGCCCTGTTGGACGCGTTCAGCGACGCCGGCTTCGGCCTGGTCGACACCGCCGACGCGTATTCGGCCTGGGTGCCCGGCAATGCCGGCGGCGAGTCGGAAACCCTGATCGGCCGTTGGCTGGCCCAGGGCGGCGGGCGCCGCGAACGCATCCTGATTGCGACCAAGGTCGCCAAATGGTCGCAGCGGCCCGGGCTGTCGCCGGCCAACATCCAGGCCGCAGTCGAGGACTCGCTACGGCGCCTGCGTACCGACCGCATCGACCTCTACCAGGCCCATGAGGACGACCTGAAGGTCCCGCTCGAGGACACCCTCGGCGCGTTCGCGCGGTTGATCGAGCAGGGCAAGGTCGGCGCCATCGGCGCTTCCAACTACTCGGCCGCGCGCCTGGCCGAGGCGCTGGACGTGGCCGAGCGCCATGGCCTGCCGCGCTACGAGACTCTGCAGCCGCATTACAACCTATACGACCGCGCCGTGTACGAGGCCGAGCTGGAACCGCTGGTGCGCGAGCGCGGGCTCGGTGTCATCAACTACTACGCCCTCGCCAGTGGCTTCCTGACCGGCAAGTACCGCAGCCGCGACGACCTCGACAAGAGCCGCGCACGCGGCGGCGCGGTCGCGCGCTATCTGGACGCGCGCGGCCTGCGCATCCTCGCCGCGCTCGACGAAGTCGCCGCCGGCCAGCGCGCGACCCAGGCGCAGGTGGCCCTGGCCTGGCTGATCGCGCGGCCGTCGGTTACCGCACCGATCGCCAGCGCGACCAGCGTGGCCCAGTTGCAGGAACTGCTCGCGGCGACGCGGTTGTCGCTGGCGGCCGACGAGATCGCCGCGCTCGATGCGGCCAGTGCCGAGGACTGAACGCTTTGCGATGATCGTCGCTGCCCGACGCCCCCTGCTGCGCGGCGCTTCGATTCCGCCCGCCGCTACCGTAGCCTTCCACGTCCCCAACGCCTGCCCGCCATGACTGCTGCATCTCCCGCCGTTACCGTCGCCGCTCCGAACCGCGCCCGACGCCTCGGCATCGCCCTCGCCGCGAGCGGCGCGGTGCTGTTTTCGGCCAAGGCGATCCTGGCCAAGCTGCAATACCGCTACGGGGTCGATTCGCTCGACGTGCTGACCCTGCGCATGGCCTTATCGCTGCCCTTGTTCGTGCTGCTGGGCATCCGCGAGACCCAGCGCGCGCGCCAGCGCGAGGCCTTGCCCTCGCGCCGCGACCTCGGCCTGATCCTGGTGCTCGGCGTGCTCGGCTATTACCTGTCCAGCTTGCTCGACTTCTGGGGCCTGGAGTACGTGCCGGTGTCGCTGGAACGGCTGATCCTGTTCCTCAACCCGACCATCGTCTTGTTGATCGGTTTGTTCGCCTATCGGCGCAAGGTCGCCGCCAAGGAGTGGATCGCGCTGGCGGTCAGCTATGCCGGCGTGGTCCTGGTGATGGTCGAGAACCTGCGCGTGCAGGGCGAGCACGTGTTGTTCGGCAGTGCGCTGGTGCTCGGCGCGGCGGTCAGCTATGCCTTGTACCTGGCCATGTCGGGCGAGTTGGTCAAGCGCATGGGGTCGCTGCAACTGGTCGCCTACGCGATGGTGGTGTCGACCGCGGCGACCCTGATCCACTACCTGATCGCACGCGACCCGAGCGGCCTGTTCGGCCTGCCATGGCAGGTCTACGGCCTGGCGATGGCGAACGCGGTGTTCTGCACCTTCCTGCCGGTGACCTTCACCATGGCCGCGGTGGCCCGGCTCGGCGCCGGCACCGCCGCGCAGTTCTCGGTGATCGGGCCGGTGTCGCTGGTGTTCCTTGGCGCCTGGGTGCTCGGCGAGCGCATCACCGCGATCCAGTTGATCGGCACCGCGGTGGTGTTGGGCGGCGTGGTGCTGTTGTCGCGGCCCGGCGCGAATTCGGTGCCGGTGGCGCCGCCGGACAACAAATAACCGGCGTGGCTGCGCTGGCTTTCATGCTTCGCAGATCAGAAACAGGCGCCTTGCGGCGCCTGTTTCGTTTGCGGCTTGGGTATCGCTCAGTGCGTGGCCAGCATCGGCTGGAACTGCGCCTGCTGGAACACGCCGCCGGCAAGGCAGGCATTGCTCTGCAAGGTCGCCAGGTCGGCCTGGCGGCGGACCAGGTCGCCGTAGTTGCGGATGGTCGAGCCGACCACCGGGTCGGCCATGTTGAAGGTGGTGGGGCTGGCCAGGGTGCCGTTGCCGATCAGGAACCGCGACAGCGTCGCTTGCGCGCCGGACGAACGCGGGCCGACGTGGAGGAAGCTGGTGGTCAGGGTTTCGCGGCCGTGGCAGGCATCGCAGGTGTTGAGCGAGAGCTTGTTGCGGGCGTTGTTGTTGACGATGCCGGGATGGGTCCAGGCCACCTGCGGGCTCGGGTTGCGCACCGAACCGGTCAGGAACGGCGTGCCCAGGTAGCTGAGCGGCACCGAGTGCTGTTCGACCAGCACCTGCGCCTGGTTGGCGTTGACGTAGCTGGCGAGCAAGGTGCCGGCGTTGTTGAAGACGTGGTTCGGGGTCTGCTTGGCCGGCACGATGCCGAGCTGGGCGGTGGCGCGCACGATGTTGAACTCGCGCAGCTCCCACGGGCTCTGCAGGAACTCGTTGGTGCGGATCTGGTTGATGGCGCTGCCGTTGGGCTTGCGCGGCGCGGCGTTGGCGCCGGTGAACTGGTCGGTGATCGCCTGCAGCGACGAGTTGTACAGCGACGAGCCCAGGCTCATCGAGCCCAACGCGCCCCACTGCTGGGCGAAGCTGCGCACCGCCGGGCAACCGTTGATCGGCACCCCGTATTCGAGGATCACGGTGAAGCGGTGCACGGTGCAGCTGCCGGTGGTGTTGCGGCGGATCACCCCGAACACGAAGCGCCCCTCGCCGGCGTTGCCGCCGCCGTAGCCGGCGCTGCCGCGCAGGTCGACGCGGTTGACGATCGCCAGCAGGCGCATCGGCGAACGGCTCAGGTCGAGCTTGCCGTTGCTCAGGCGCGGCCAGCTGGCGAGCACCTGCGCATTGACCGAGGTGCGCGCCGGCACCACGAAGCTGTTGACCGTGGTCGAGGTGTTCCAGGTGCGGATCCAGTTCTCGACGAAGTCGGACGGGTCCACGCCGGTCAGCGGCTGGTTGGCCATGTTGGTCATGAGCCGGTTGAAGGTCCAGGCGCCGTTCGGGTTGCCGGCGTTGGTGCAGGCGTCGAAGGTGCGGGTCGGGTCTTCGACCACGGCCGGGTGGGTGACCAGCAGCGAGCGCTCGGGGCGCACGATCGCCGGCGGGCCGAGCAGCACGCCGCCGGGAATGCGGATGCGCGCGCGCGCGGCGACCTGCTCGCGCAGCTTGTCCGGCGGCAGGAAGACGATCGGGCTGTCGCCCAGATGCTCGCGGCCGTCGAAGCTCGGCACCGTGGCCTTTTCTTCGGTGGCCAGCGCCTGGCGCAGCTCCTGTTCCTTGATCAGGCCGTCGAAGTCGAACGGGATCATCGCCCGGTACAGCTGCGGGTTCTGCGCGTCGCGCTGCAGCTTGACCGGCTTGTCGCCGACGTTGAACGGAATCTCGGCCGGCAGGTCCTGGCCTTTGACGTAGATAAACTCCAGCAGTGCGTTGCCGTCGGGGTGGTCGTCGACCGGAGTAATGAAGCTGTCTTCGAGCACCGGCGGGGTTTGTTCGAACCCCGGCTCCTCGGCCGCGGCGACCCGGCCGACCGCGCTGTCGGCGGGCGCGGGATACGACAGATAAGCGGCGGACGCGCACAGCATCGCGCCGAAGCCGAACGAAATCGAACGCGGTCGGGTCATGGCTAGTCTCCCCCAGAGAGAACTTGGCTGGTGGCGCATCGGCCGGTCCTGGCACGCGCCCGTCACGGCACGCTAGAGGGCGCGGCGACGCGCTGCCACGACGGACCCGGGATCAAACCGGGTCGATATCTCATGCGGCTTCGCGATAGACCGCATGCTTGCGACGGCGGTCGCAGATCGATCGGCGAAGCTCGGCAGCATCGGGGGAGGAGCGGCGCAAGCCGCGACCGCGACACCGCAGATACGTCGCATGCCGGGTGTCGCAGTCGCGGCTTGTGACCGGAGGAAATCCCTCAATGGCGCCGCTCCTACCCCCAAGAGCGCTCGGCGCGGGACAATTCCCCGCACCGCTTATCGGGATTGGGGATGCAACGGCTTCTGATCGCGATCGCCCTCGCCGCCGCGGGCGTATTCGTCTATCTGCACTGGTTCGCCGCACCCGTGGCGTCGGACTATCGCATCGCCGAGATAGAGCAACGGCCGATCCCCAGACGCGAATTCTTCGAACTCTGGCGCGAGACCGCGTTCGGCCTGTGCGCGCAGGCGCAGCAGAACCATCGGCTGAGCCCGGCCGCCTGCGAGGACTACGTACGCGACCAGCACGCGCGCTGCGTCGGCCGTGCTGTCGAGCAAGGCCGAGTCGCGCCGCCATGCGCGGCCCTATCTGGATTGCGTCGTGCCCGGGGTGTTCTGCAACGGCGTGGAAGTGCGCGACCTCGCCGAGGCCATGCGGCACTGCCGCGACTGAGCCGGCTTCAGCGCGGGCTCCATTGCCCCGGCATCAGCCCGTCGAGGCGATGCGGCCCGATCGCGACGCGCACCAGGCGCAGGGTCGGCAACCCGACCGCGGCGGTCATGCGCCGCACCTGGCGGTTGCGGCCTTCGTGGAGGGTGATCGCCAGCCAGGCATCGGGCACGGTCTTGCGGAAACGTACCGGCGGGTCGCGCGGCCATAGCGCCGGCGTGTCGAGGCGTTCGACCCGCGCCGGCAGGGTCCGGCCGTCGTTGAGTTCGACCCCGTCGCGCAAGGCGTGCAGTGCCTGGTCTTGCGGGTCGCCTTCGACCTGCACCCAGTAAGTTTTGGACTGCTTATGGCGCGGGTCGGTCAGGCGATGGGCCAGGCCGCCGTCGTCGGTCAGCAGCAACAGGCCTTCGCTGTCGTGGTCCAGGCGTCCGGCCGCGTACACGTCCGGCGGCAGGCCGAAGCCGGCCAGGGTCGGCCGCGGCGGCTGGCTGCGATCGGTGAACTGGCACAGCACGCCATAGGGTTTGTTGAAGGCGATCAGCACGCGGGCGGGGCCGAGCAGAGCGCGAGGCGGCGCGGGCCGCCTCGCGGAGTACTACGGCGCTGGGTCGGCGGACTCAGCGCGGCTTGCGGAAACGCAGGGTCATGCGGTCGCTTTCGCCGATGGCCTTGTACTTGGCCGCGTCGGCGGCGGCGTGATCGTTCGACGGCGGCAGGGTCCACACGCCGTTCGGGTAGTCCTTGGTGTCGCGCGGGTTGGCGTTGATCTCGCTCTTGGCCTCGAGCTTGAAGCCGGCCGCTTCGGCCATCGCGATGACCTGTGCCTGGCCGACGTAACCGCTCTTGTCGTTGGCCGGCAGGTCGGTCTTGGCGCGATGCTCGACCACGCCGAGGGTGCCGCCCGGCTTGAGCACGTCGAAGAAGCCCTTGAACATGCCCTCGGCCTGGTCGGCCGAACGCCAGTTGTGGACGTTGCGGAAGGTCAGCACCACGTCGGCCGAGGCGGCCGGGCCGAACGCCGGCTTGTAGCCGTCGTAGGCGGCGACCACGGCCTTGTCGAACTGCGCCGGCGCGCCGGCGAACTTGGTCTCGAGGTTGGTTTTGGCCTTGGCGTAGTACTTGCGCGCGGCGTCCTCGGACTGCGAGTCCGGGTCGACCACGGCGGCGACGTAACGCCCGCGCTCGGACAGATACGGCGCGAGGATCTCCGAGTACCAGCCGCCGCCCGGGGTGATTTCGATGACGGTCTGGTCCGGGCGCAGGCCGAAGAGCTGCAGCGTTTCCAGCGGATGACGGTAGGCGTCGCGGGCGACGTTCTTCGGGTCGCGCCAGCTGCCGGCAACGGCCTTCTTCAGCGCGGCATTGGCGGCGGGTTCGGCGGCCTTGGTCGCGGTTTCGGCAGCCTTGGCCTTGGCGGCGGGCTTCTGTGCGTGCGCTACCACGGCCAGGCCGGGCAGCAGCGCGGCGAGCAACAGCAATCGAGCGGGACGGTTACGTTCCATGCAACGGACTCCGGTGGCATCGGACAGGGGGCGTCAGCCTACCGCAAGCGCCCCGCGCAGGGGATGTGCTCAACGGCGCTTGCCGGCGGCCTTGGCGCGGGTGCCGGCAGGGCCGCTTGCGGGGCTGTTCGCGGGGCCATTGGCGGTTATGGCGGTGCGTCCGTGGCGGGCGAGGTGATCGGCTTCCATCTCGGCGACATAGGCCGTCGCCTGCTCGTGCAACCAGGTGCGGAACGAGCCGAGCCCGGCGTGATCGACCGAGCGCTGCGGGTACACCAGGTAATGGCCCCAATCGATCTGCAGCCGGCATTGGCTCAGCGGCACCAACTGGCCGTTCTGGATCAGCAGGCGGGTGCGCGCCATGCGGCCCAGGGCGACGCCGAGACCCTCGACCGCGGCGCGGTGCATGGTTTCGGAATCGTCGAAATGGGCGACGTAGCGGTTCGGCATCTTGCCGCCGTAACGCTCGAACCAGTCCTTCCAATACGGCGACAGGTCGCCGAGCAGGGGCCAGCGATGCAGGTCCTCCTGCGCCGGTAACTCGCCGCCCATGCGTTCGATCAAGGCCGGGCTGGCGACCGGGATCAGGGTCTCGTTGAACAGGTGCTCGGTGACCAGCCCGGGCCAACGCCCGTAGCCGCCGCGCATGGCCGCGTCGATACCGGGTTCGCGATCGAAATCGACCACCGCCGCCGACGAGAACAGATTGAGTTCGAGCTGCGGGCAGCGGGCGACGAAGCTGCCCAGCCGCGGCACCAGCCAGGCCGAGGCCATCGAGGCCATCAGGCTCAAGGTCAGCACCTCGTCGCGGCGCGGGCTGTAGGGGCGCAGGGCATGGTCGAGCGCATCCAGATGCGGCGCGACCACCGACAGCAGCCGTTCGCCGTCGGCGGTCAGCCGTACCCCGCGCGGCCCGCGCTCGAACAGGCGCCGGCCGAGACGTTCCTCCAGGGTGCGGATCTGGTGGCTGAGCGCGCTGACCGTCAGGTTCATCGAATCGGCGGCGCGGGTCAGGTTGCCCGTGCGCGCGGCGGTCGCGAAGCCCAGCAGCGCATGCAGCGGCGGTCGATTCATCTTGAATCCCTTTCAAGTCTGGCTTGCAAACGGCGCGCTTTTTTGCCGTATCCGGCGAGCGTACCTTGCGAATCACTCAATAAGCCAGTCCATACCGGGCCGGCGCCGCAGGGAGACGAGCCATGAATATCTACAAGAACCTGATGTTCCTGCACGGCCATTTCGTCGATCCGCGCGATGCCGACGACGACCTCGCCGAGACCGCCGCCGAGACCGCCGCCGCGGCCGTGGTCCAGCGCAGCCAGCAAGTCGTCGCCCAACGTTCTGCGACCGCCGCCGTCACCGGCTGGCGCGCGTGGTTTGCTCGCACCCCGGAGCGCCTGACCCGTCCGGACGCCTGCGGCGATGCGCATGGTTGTGCTTGAGGTATAGGCGACTCGCGGACGGCTCTTGCCTCGTCTGCTTTGTCAGAGCCAGAGCCAAAGCAAATCCCCCCAGCCCCCCTTTTCCAAAGGGGGGAACGGCAACGACGGTCGACAATCCATTGCCCCCTTTGACAAAGGGGGCAAGCGCCCCGGATGAGCACGAAGTCCGAGCGGGTTTCGGCGCGGGGGATTTGCTTCTCCGCGTGATGCGTTGAGAGCGGAGCAACAGCAAATCCTCCCGCCCTTCACTTTCAACGGCGCCTTCCGGCTAAGGCAGCCGCCGCTGCTCCGGATACGGCGCCACGTCGTTGTGACGCCCGCTGACCAGGCCGTCCTGCACCTGCTGCCACCACTCGACCCGGAAGATGTCGGCATGCGCGTGCATCAGCGCGCCGAGCAAGGCCGGCGACAAGCCCAGGAAGCGTGGGAACTGGGCCGGGAATACGTCGTTGCCGGCGGCGTAGAACCAGGCGCCGGACTCCATCTCCTCCTCGTGGTTGCGCGGTTCCGGCACGCTGCGGAAGCGGCAGTCGGTGACCAGGCACAACTCGTCGTAGTCGTAGAACACCGCGCGGCCGTGCCGCGATACGCCGAAGTTCTTCAGCAGCAGGTCGCCCGGGAAAATATTGCTCAGGGCCAGGTCGCGGATCGCCTGGCCGTAGTCGATCACCGCTGCGCGCGCGGCCTCGGCGGTCTGCTCGCGCACATAGAGGTTGAGCGGGCGCAGGCGGCGCTCGACATAGCACAGGTGCAGCACCAGGTCGTCGCCGTCCAGGCTGATGCTGCTGGCGCAGGTGCTCAGCAATTCTTCGAGCAGGTCCGGGGCGAAGCGCGCGCGCGGGAAGCGCAGGAACCGGAACGGCTGCGCGTCGACCAGCCGGCCGACGCGGTCGTGGCGGAACACCAGCGAGTACTTGGCCTCGACTTCCTCGCGCGCGACCTCCTTCGGGTAGGCGAAGCGGTCGCGGATGATCTTGAACACCAGCGGATAGCTGGGCAGGGTGAACACGGCCATGACCATGCCGCGCTCGCCCTCGGCGCGGATCAGGCGGTCGCCGGGCTGCGCCGCGAACTGGCGGAAGAAGGTGCGGTAGCGCTCGGTCTTGCCCTGCTTGGCGCGGCCGAGCACGGTGTAGAGCTCGTCGATCGGCTTGCCCGGCAGCAAGGTGCGCAGGAACACCACTGCATCGCCGACCGTGCCGAGGTCGGCATGGAAATAGCTGCGCGAGTAACTGAACAACTGCACGACTTCGCTGCGCAAGGTCAGCACCGCATCGACCTTGAGCGCGCCGCCCTCGTTGACCAGGGCGATCACGCACGGCGAGAACGAGCGTTCGCCGAACACGCGCCCGACCAGGTAGGCGCGGCGCTCGCGATAGAACACGGTGTCGAGCAGCTCGACCGCGCGCACCGGGTGCGGGCCCCAGTGTTGCAAGTCCTCCTGCAGGCGCACCGCGATGCCGGCCGCGCAGCGCGTGCGGTGCGCGTACGGCACCGCGAACGGGTAGTCGCCGAGCACGCGCATGAAGGTTTCTACCAGGCGGTCTTCCGACACCGCATAGCTGTGGCGCGCGACCGGATGGGTGATGGCGTCGGTCGGCTCGATGTCGAGCGCGACGAATTCCATCGCCGGGTCGACGCCGCGGGTCTTGAAGAAGCGCCGGGTCAGGGTATTGAAGAAGGTCTTGTAGAGCTCGCAGTCGAGCAGCGGCGCGATCGCTTCGGCATAGGCCGCATGCACCGCCGACCACAGCCTGCGGTCGCGGGCGCGTTCGCCGAGCCGGCGTTCGAGCGAATCGCTGGCCTCGGCGATACACAAGTCGTAGAGCTCGATGCGCTCGATCGCGTCGTCGCGCTCGCCGTTCCAGTCGCTGCGCTCGAAGCGGCCCTGGGCGCGGCGGGTGATCGCGGCGAAGCGCGCGTGGTAATCGGCGAAGGCGTCGCGGATCAGGCCGGCGACGGCAGCGGCTTCGGCAATGGTATTGGCGGCGGGCAGGGTGGCCATGGCTGGAGTGTACGGCGGAGCCGCGACGTCTGTGGCCTGTTCGTCGCCGCCGCGGCCCGCGATTAGCGCCGGATGAAACGATCACGACCGCTGCGATAGGATGCCGTTACAGGCTGCAAGCAGCGGCGTTACGACCCGGGTCGTAACGTGACGGAAACCAGCGAAGCCGGTGTCGCACGCGTTGAACGCTGCGCTAGCCACGTTTCCAGCGCGATCGTCAGCGCCAGGATCGCCAGCAGCGGCCGGGCATGCGGCAGGAACAACTCGAAAGTAGGCTCCCACAACGCCCAGGTATTGCCGTAGAACGGCGCGTAGCTGGTCAGGTTCGCATGCAGGGCGAGCAGGGTCGCCGCGATCGTCGCGGTCGCCGCGATCCAGGCATCGCGCGGCAACTTGCCGCGCCGCCGTTGCCGCCATCGCAGCATCGCCGTTGCGGGCAGCACCACCAGCGCGAATGCGAAGCTCGTCGACAGCCACAGTTCGAACAGGAAGCGGCTCGAGGTCATGATCTCGACCGAAGCCAGATCGATTTCGCCGACCACGTAGGGCCAATGCACCCAGGCCGGCAACGCGATGGTGGCGATCAGCAGCCAAAGATAGCGGACCAACGTCGTCATGTGCCGGCCAACAGCGCTTGCAGTCGCGCAGCCGTATAGAAGCGGGTGTCGGCCAACGAGCGTTCGTTGCCGGGGGCGATGTCCTCGTCGAAATTCAACACCGGACCGTACACATAGCCGCGGACATCGCCGAAGCTCGATAGGCTGCGGCAGACCCAGAGCTTGTAACCGCGGCCGACATAGCCGCGGCTGCCGCCGTCGGCGGGCAACGGCGCTTCCTGGTCGGACCGAGCGAAGCTTGGCGCGCGTCCGGCGAGTACGTCGCGGAAGTCCTGTGAGGCTTCGAGGATGGCGCGGCGGGCGGGTTCGCTGAGTGCGTCGGGATCGAGGCCGGCAAATGGGCCGTCGGCGAGTATGCGGTCGGTGGGGGGAGTCGTTGTCATGGCGTCCGATCCTTGGGGTGGGCGTCCTGTGTCGTCTTCGAGATTTCGCATCGACATTGCGCGAGGTTGCGCGGTTGCTGGTGCGCGGCTGCATTGAGAGTCTAACCCGCGTTCCGTTGCAGCCTGCCATGTCGGGCCCCCACTGTAGGAGCGACGCGAGTCGCGACCAAGGGACGCGCAGAGACAACAACGCCGACGTCCTTTATCGAAGCGGCGTGCTTTCGCGGGAGTAGGAGCGACGCAAGTCGCGACCGCGCTGCGTCGGTCTCGCGGCGTCTCGCTCAAGCAATATCTAGATCTAGATCAAACGCCAAGAGCTTCCGCCACTAAAGCGGCGGATGACTTTCTTTTGTCTAAAGCAACAAAAGAAAGCTAACCAAAGAAGTTGCTTTCTTTGAACCACAAGCCCGCACGATCGATGCAGACGCGGCTATTTTTCACCCTGTCCCGATGAAAAACGGCGTGCGTCCCTGCGCGCCGCCCTCCGGGTCTTTGATGGCCTTCGCGAGTACGCGGCGGCGCACAGCTCTGAGCAAGAGCAATGCCCTGCGTCGAAGTGGCTCCGAAAGATTCTCTTCAACCGTGATTCGCGGTCGCGGCTCGCGCCGCTCCTACCGCAAAGCAGATCGACGACTTTGCGACGCACACAAACACCAGAAAAACAAAAGGGCGCCGAAGCGCCCCTTTGCACGATCGTCGTCGGCAACCCGATTACAGGTGCTTGATGATCTCGTCGGCGAACTCCGAACACTTGACCTCGGTCGCGCCGTCCATCAGCCGGGCGAAGTCGTAAGTCACGCGCTTGCTGGCGATCGCCTTGTCCATCGCGTCGATGATCGCATCGGCCGCTTCGGTCCAGCCCAGGTAACGCAGCATCATCTCGCCCGACAGGATCACCGAACCCGGGTTGACCTTGTCCAGGCCGGCGTACTTCGGCGCGGTGCCGTGGGTCGCCTCGAACACGGCGTGGCCGGTCACGTAGTTGATGTTCGCGCCCGGGGCGATGCCGATGCCGCCGACCTGCGCGGCGAGCGCGTCGGACAGGTAGTCGCCGTTGAGGTTCAACGTCGCCGACACGTCGTATTCCTTCGGACGCAGCAGGATCTGCTGCAGGAAGGCGTCGGCGATGGCGTCCTTGATGACCAGGCCCGCACCCGGCTTGCCTTCCGGAATCACGTGCCACGGGCCGCCGTCGAGTTCGACCGCGCCGAAGTAGTCGCGCGCCACCTGGTAGCCCCAGTCACGGAAGCCACCTTCGGTGTACTTCATGATGTTGCCCTTGTGGACCAGGGTCACCGACTTGCGCTTGTTCTCGATCGCGTAGGAAATCGCGCTGTGCACGAGGCGCTCGGTGCCGAGGCGGCTCACCGGCTTGATGCCCAGGCCGACTTCGACCGGCAGCTCGCGCGCCGGAGCGCCGATGGCCTGCAGTTCGCCGAGCCACGCCGCGTTCTTCTCGGCGGTGCCGAAGCGGATCTTGTCGAATGCCTGCGGGAATTCCTTCTGCAGGAAATCCAGCACCTTCTGCGAGTCGGCGCTGCCGCCGGCCCATTCGATGCCGGCGTAGATGTCCTCGGTGTTCTCGCGGAAGATCACCATGTCGACGTCGCCCGGCTTCTTGACCGGCGAGGGCACGCCTTCGAACCAACGCACCGGGCGCAGGCAGACGTACAGGTCGAGCATCTGGCGCAGGGCGACGTTGAGCGAACGGATGCCGCCGCCGACCGGCGTGGTCAGCGGACCCTTGATGCTGACCAGGTAGTCGCGGCAGGCCTGCACGGTGCCTTCCGGCAGCCAGGTGCCGTAGGTGTTGTTGGCTTTCTCGCCGGCGAAGACCTCGACCCACTCGATCTTCTTCTGGCCGCCGTAGGCCTTGGCGACCGCGGCGTCGAGCACGCGCACCGAAGCGCGCCAGATGTCCGGGCCGGTGCCGTCGCCTTCGATGAACGGGATGATCGGACGATCCGGCACATTGAGGCCGGTCGGGGTCTTGGTGATCTTGGCGCCGCCTGCGGGCGGCGTCGCTACGAACTCGGTCATTACGATCTCCAGTGGGGCCGCCGTGCGCTGGCGCACGGGGCGGAGCAGGGTCCTTGCGGAAAGCGATGCGGCTGCGATCCGGCCCGCCATTGTCGCGGTTCGGGCGGGGCGAGGCAAAGACCGGACGGGTATAAGGCCGACGAGCTATGGAATGATGCGTCCCGGGCTTGCCCTGGACGGGCCCGGCTCATTGCGGCAGCGGCCGAGTCGTCGACCGCTCGAACCATCGGTGGAGAGGACCTGCGATGCAAACCGAATCGGCGCTGCCGGAATTGACCGAGGCCTGCGAGGACGGTTTCGTCGACTGCACGTTCAAGATCGAAGCTCTGCGCTCGGACGCGGATCACTACTACTTCCGCATGTCGGCGCGTCATGAAGGCGAAGTCGTCGGATTGGACGCGAGACTGGTGAAGCGGATCGGCCCGGGATTCGATGCCGAGATGAACCTGCAGCAAGAGCACGTCTACGCCGAAGGCCTGGTGCTGTCGTCGATCGGCGCGGCCAGCGACCGCCTGATCGGCGCGTTGGCGAAGCGGTATGCGATCGAACCGTTCGATCGCGTGGCCGCGGCGAGCGAGTCCTACACCTTGATCGCGCTGCAGCAGCAAGACACCGAGCTGGAAACCCATGCGGTCCGGGCCAAGATCTTCGGTCGCGATCGGGACGAAGCGGCGCTCGAGGACGAGTACTACGAGAGCTTCTTCCACATCGATCTGCCCAACGGCTATGTCCATTGGAATGAGAAGGATGCCGACTACCGCGAGCCCTTGCTGAGGGCATGGACCGGGCCGAGCATGGATCGATCCAGCCCATAGCGTTCGCCGCAACCGCGGGGCCGCGGCGACGATGTCGACGCGGCTCCGCCGTGTTGCGTTGTGCGACGGCGACCGGCCGCTGCGCCGCATGGCGCAGCGATGGTCGTAGTGTCAGCGCGCGAGGATCAGGCGCCGCAGCACTTCTTGTACTTCTTGCCGCTGCCGCAGGAGCAGGGGTCGTTGCGGTCCGGAGTCTCGGCGCGGCGTAGCGGTTCGCGCGGGGTCAGGGCTTCGATGCGATGGTGGTGCAGGTCGGACAGCATGCCGGGCAGGCCGGCGACGATTTCCAGGCGCTCGCGGTAGCTGATCGGGGTCGGCGGTGCGGCCGGGTCCTCGCCGAGCACTTCGCCGCTGGCGAGGCGATCGAACAGACCGAAGATCTCGTCCATCCAGTCGTTGTCGTCGAGCCACTGGTCCCAGGCCGCCTCGCGCAATTCGACGCCGCGGAAGAAACCGAAGGCCCAGTCGCGGCCCACGTCGAGTTCATCCGGGGCATCGGCTTCGGGCTCTTCCGGCAGCCACAGCAGCGGCGCCAGGTGGTCGGGCAGGTCGTCGTCGCCGTGGCAGACGCGCGAGCTGGCCATGTTCCAGTGACCGAGCAGCAGCGCCTGGATCTCGTCGGCCTCGGCCTGGTCGTTCCAGCGCGGGGCCTTGCCGCCCCAGACCTGCGGCTGCCATTCCTCGGCCGGCGGCTGTTCGGGGCTGACCGCCAGGGCCGACAGGAAGCCGTCCAGCGCTTCCAGATTGAAGCCCTTGTAGGGCACGGCGCGCTGATCGAGCAGGTCGGCCAGGCGTTCGATCTGCTCGTCGTCGAGGTAGGCAGGCGGTTTCATGGCAGGGCTCAGGACAGGGGAGAGGACGCGCATGGTAGTCGCAGCGGCGTGCTTGCGACGAAAATATCGCCATGACCGTCCCTAAAACCACCATGAGCGCTCCGCCCGCCGCCTGCCCTTGCGACCCCTCGCGCCGCTATGCCGACTGCTGCGGCCGGCTGCATGCCGGGGCCGCGGTCGCCGACACGGCCGAAACCCTGATGCGCTCGCGCTACAGCGCCTACGCCGTGGGCGACCTGGAGTATCTGCGGGCCAGCTGGTTTCCGGACACCTGCCCGGGCGAGCTCGATTTCGAGCCGGGAGTGCGCTGGCTGGGCCTGGAGGTGAAGCGGCACCGCCGCGACGGCGAAGACGCGGCCACGGTCGAGTTCGTCGCCCGCTACCGGGTCGGCGGCGGCTCGGCGGCGCGCCTGCACGAGGTCAGCCGCTTCGTCCGGGTCGACGGGCGCTGGCTGTACGTGGACGGGGAGTTTCCGTAGGGGTGAGGGGCGAGCTTGGCTTCGGATTTCGCTGGCACGGGAGCTGAGCGGCGATCGAAGCAAGAGCAAATCCCCCTGGTCCCCCTTTTCCAAAGGGGGGAACTCGTTTGCTGCAGTTCTGTTGCGATCTGCTGCAGGCCTTCTTGTCCGTAGATGATCGAATCGCGCGGACAAAAAAAGGGCGCGGCAGTGAGCCGCGCCCGGGCTTGCCCGCCCATGAGGCGGAGAGAGAGGGTTACTTCACTTCGAGTTCGGTGGTGTTGGCCACGGCGCCGTTGGCGGTGATCTCGACCTTGTACTTGCCGGCCGGCCACGGCGAAGCCTTGGCGAACTGGAAGTTGGTGGTCTCGGCACCGGTGGTGTTGAGGGTCTGCTTCTCTTCACCGGCGGTCTGGCCGTCCTGATAGACGAGCTTGGCCGTGACGTCGGCGTTGGTCGCGGTGCCGTCGGTGGCGACCGAGGCGACGATCTTGTCGCCCGGCTTGAAGCTGGTGGTCGGCGCGGCGATCTTCTTGTCCGGACCGGCGGCGGTGCCCAGGGTCACCGACACCACGCTGAGCGCGGCCGGGGCCGGAGCGGGTTCGACCGGTGCCGGAGCCGGGGTTTCGGTCGCGGTCGGGGCCGGCGCGGGGGCTACGGGTTCTTCTTTCTTCTTGCAGCCGGCCAGGGCCAGCGCGGCCACGAGGGCGGCGGCAACGGCGTAGTGCGTACGATTGCGGATCAACATGGTGGATCTCCTGGAAAGACGATGGCGATGATGGTGAAACGCAGTCGACGGATCAGTCGTTGATGGTCGGAATCTTGAGGATCTGGCCGGGCTGGATCTGGTCGGGATCGTCGAGCTGATCGCGATTGGCCTCGAAGATCGCGTTCCACTTGCTCGCCTTGCCGTAGAACTGTTTGGCGATATGCGAGAGCGTGTCGCCCTTTTCGACCGTATAGGTCTGTTCGCCGACTTTTTCCGCGGTCGTGTCGACGTTCACCGTCACGTCGGAGAAGTCGGCCTTCTCGACTTTCTCCGCGGTGGTATCGACATGGGTGGTCACATCGGAAAAATCGGCTTTCTTGTCCGGGGTAGTCATGGGTTGAGGGCTCCTGCCGAAGTGGCGCACGCAACATGACACGCCGGTTGTTAAAAATGTATAGCGCCGGCGTGAACTCACATTACAAAACTGAATAATCCGATTCCGCGGATTCAGCACGGTGGACCGCCCGGCCCAGGGGCGGGGCCGGCAGGCGGATTCTTACAGGGGCATTACTGGCGTTCGTCGCGACCGACGCTCGGACGCGCTAGGCCCGGGCTGCCGCGCCAGGGGTTGATGTCCAGCCCGCCGCGGCGGGTATAGCGCGCTTCGACCGACAGCCATTGCGGCTGGCAGCGGCGACTGAGGTCGGAATGGATGCGTTCGACGCATTGCTCGTGGAACTCGGCGTGGTCGCGGAACGAGACCAGGTAGCGCAGCAGCGCGGCGCGGTCGAGCTTAGGGCCGCGATAGGCGATGACCACCCGCGCCCAGTCCGGCTGGCCGGTGACCGGGCAGTTGGACTTGAGCAACGCGCTGCCGAGGGTCTCCTCGACGATCTCGCCGGCGTCGGCGGCAAGGTGCTCGGCGTTCGGCGGGCCGTAGTCGTCGATGGCGACCTCGAGCTCGTCGATCGACTCGACGCCGTCGGCGGCATCGGCGCTATCGATAGGCGGCAGACCGAAGGCGACCTCGACCGGCGCGCCGGCGGCAGCCGACAGATCGCGGGCGATGGTCGCCAGGACCACGGCATCGTCGTCGAAGCGGGTGGCGTTGAAGGAGTTGAGGTAGAGCTTGAGCGACTTGGACTCGATCAACTGCGGCGAAGTCGCCGGCACCGACAGGGTGGCGGTGCCGACGCGCGGCTTGCCGCGTGCGTCGAGCCAGCTCAGCTCGTAAGCGTGCCAACGGTCGATGCCGACGAAGGGCAGCGCGTCGTCGGCCAGGCCGATATGGGCGCGGCCGAGCGAGCGGGCGATCGGAAACAGCAGCGAGGCGTCGTACTCGCGCGGGTAGTCGACGTGGCGGCCGAGGGGCAGGTCATGGGAAGTCATGGCGGCATTTTAGCCGTTGGCGGGGGGAGGCCGGTGAGGGCTGCCAATGCTCCAGCTTTGCCCGTTCTTTGGCTGTTCCCTCCCTTTGGAAAGGGGGGAAGGGGGGATTTGCTTTTCGCTCGCCTGCGCAGGGTGCCGAACAGCAAATCCCCCGCGCCGTAACCGATTCGGACTTCGTACCCACGCCGGGCGCTTGCCCCTTTTCAAAGGGGGCAGAAGTTACGCCGCGCGAGTCCTCACCCAGCCGCCTTCGCCCCATGCAGATAATCCAGCGTCACCTGCAGCATCGCGCGCAGGCCGACGTCGAGCGAACTCTCGTCGAGCTTGAACTTCGGCGAATGGTTGCTCGGCGCGGTGGCAGCATCGATGCCCGGCGCGGTCGCACCGACGAAGAAGAACATCGCCGGCACTTCCTTGGCGTAAAAGGAGAAATCCTCGGCGCCCATCACCAGCGGCATTTCGATCACGTTGGCGTCGCCGGCCACGGCCTTGAGGCTGGGCAGCATGCGCGCGGTCAGGGCCGGGTCGTTGTAGGTCACCGGGTTGCCGTCCTGGTCGGGCACGGTGGCCTCGGCCTGGGCGCCGTGGGCGGCGCTGACGTGCTCGGCGACGTTCTTGAGGTCCTTGAAGATCGCCTGGCGCATGCCCTCGTCGAAGGTGCGGATGGTGCCGATCATCTCGACGTCGTCGGGAATGATGTTGTAGCGGATGCCGCCCTTGATCGCGCCGAAGCTCACCACCGCCGGCAGCTTGGCGATGTTGGTGCGGCGGCTGACGATGGTCTGGGCGCTGCCGATCACGTCGGCGGCGGCGACGATGGGGTCGACGCCGGCCCACGGCGCCGAGCCATGGGTCTGGCGGCCCTTGATCTTGATGGTGAAACGGTCGGACGCGGCCATCAGCGGGCCCTGGCGTACGCCGAGCTGGCCGGCCGGCAGGGTCGAGAACACGTGCAGGCCGAACATGGCCTCGGGCTTGAAGTCCTTGAACAAACCGTCCTTGAGCATCAGCGAGGCGCCGCCTTCCTCGTCGGCGGGGGCCCCTTCCTCGGCCGGCTGGAACACCAGCATCACCTGGCCCGGCAGGTCTTTCTTCATCGCCACCAGGGCGTCGGCGATGCCGAGCAGGATGCCGGTGTGGGCGTCGTGGCCGCAGGCATGCATCACTCCGACGGTTTCGCCGCGAAAGTTCGCCGTGGCCTTGGATGCGAACGGCAGGTCGACCTGTTCGGTGACCGGCAGCGCGTCCATGTCGGCGCGCAGGGCGATCTTCGGCCCGGGCTTGCCGCCTTCGATGATCGCGACCACGCCGTGGCGGGCGATGCCGGTGCGCGGCTTGAGGCCGAGCTTGCGCAGATGCTCGGCGACCTTGGCCGCGGTGCGCTCCTCGCGGTTGGACAGCTCCGGATGCTGGTGGAAGTCGCGGCGCCAGGCGATCACGTCGGCCTTGACCTGGGCGGCGGCGGTCTTCACCTCGGGGCGTTCGGCCGATGCCGCCGTGGTTTGCGCCGCGGCGGCGAGCGGGAGGGCGGCGAAGGCGGAGCAGCTCAGGGCGCAACTCAGGGCGACGGACAGCGGACGCTTCATCGACGGACTCCGGCAGGAAAGTCCCGATCCTAGCCCATGCCCGCCGGCCGGGATGCGCGACCTTGGTCGGTTTCAGGCCGAGTCCGTGCCTAGGGGTAGGCGCGCCCTAACCGCCGTGCAGATAATCCAGCGCCACCTGCAGCATCGTCCTGGTGCCGACCTCGAGCGCGCCCTCGTCGAGCAGGAACTGTGGCGAGTGGTTGATCGGCGCCTTGGCCGGGTCGATGCCCTGCGCGGTCGAGCCGACGAAGAAATAAAACCCCGGTACGGTGTTGGCGAACTGCGAGAAATCTTCGGCCACGGTCACCATCGCCGACTCCTTGACCCGCGCCGCGCCGGCCGCGCGCTGCAGGGACGGCAGCACGCGCCGGGTCAGGGCCGGGTCGTTGATCGTCGCCGGCGCGTTGTTGACCACCTGCAACTCGGCGCTGGCGCCGGCGGCGTGGGCGTAGTCCTCGGCGGTGCGGCGCAGCCGCGCGATCACGTCCTCGCGCACCGCCGCATCGAAGGTGCGCAGGGTGCCGACCAGCTTGGCTTCGTCGGGGATGATGTTGAAGCGCACGCCGGCGTTGAACTGGCCGGCGGTCAGCACCACCGGGGTCGCGGCGATATTGACCTGGCGCGCGATCAGGCTCTGGCTGGCGAGCAGGATCTGCGCGCCGACGGTGATCGGGTCGACACCGTCCCAGGGCCGCGAGCCATGGGTCTGCTTGCCGCGCACGGTCAGGCTCCATTCGTCGGCGCTGGCGAGCATCGGCCCGCTGCGGTAGCCGACTTCGCCGACGCTGAGGCCGGCCCAGACGTGCAGCCCGAACACCGCCTCGGGTTTGAAGTCCTTGAACACGCCTTCGCTGAGCATCATCGCCGCACCGAACGGCGCGCCCGGTACCGGCGGGCCTTCTTCCGCCGGCTGGAACACGAACATCACCTCGCCGGGCAGTTGCTCCTTCTGCGCCGCCAAGGCGGTGGCGACGCCGAGCAGGATCGCGACGTGCGCATCGTGGCCGCAGGCATGCATCACCCCGACCGGCTGGCCGCGGTAGTCGGCCTTGACCTGCGAAGCGAACGGCAGCCCGGCCGGCTCGGTCACCGGCAAGGCATCCATGTCGGCGCGGATCGCGATGCGCGGACCCGGCTTGCCGCCCTTGAGCACGGCGACCACACCGGTGTGGGCGATGCCGGTGCGCGGCTGCAGCCCGAGCTTGTGCAACTGCTCGGCGACAAGTTTAGCCGTGCGCATTTCGTGTTGACCGAGCTCCGGGTGTTGATGGATGTCGCGGCGCCAGGCCACGACCTGGTCGTTGACCGCGTGCGCGGCCTGGGCGATCCGGGCAGGGTCCGCCGGGGCGGTCTGCGCCTGGGCGGACGACGCCGACGCGACCGACAGGGCCAGCGTCAACAACGAGATCGACGCGCGATCGGACCAGGGCATCGCGAACTCCGCGGCAGTGAGGGCCCTCGATCCTAAAAGGTATCCGCGCGCGGCGATACGCGGACGGGCGACGTGTTCGCGCAAAACGGTGTTTCGATCGTGGGCGCCGGGTCGGTCGTCGGCACGGGCCCGGTGGGTTCGCCAGACTCGCATCGGGCGCTCGTGTGCGCGGTACTCCCGCCCCGGGCAATTGCCGCGCCACGCCCGCATGCGTGAGCCCAATCACATCGGTGGCGTGTTCTCGCGGGCATGCTGGCGCGGCCGTTCCGGCACCGACCAAGGAGACAGGTCAATGCGTACCACCCGCCACAAGTTGTTCGCCGCCGCATTCGTGTTCGCCACCGCGTTCGTTTCGACGGCCTCTGCCTCGTTCGATTGGCGCTGCGATTCCTGCATGAGCACGTACGACTACTGCGCCAGCCAGCCCGATGCATCGATCGATGCCTGCGTGACCGAGTACAACATCTGCGCCGGGCGCTACAACTGCCCGTACATGCCCATCTGACGCCGATGCAATCCGCGTCGCCCGCCATCGACGTCCGCGTCGATGGCGGCTTGCCGTCGCCATCCGCATCGCCGTCGGCCACCAGGGTCATGGCGATGCGTACTCGATGCCAGTCCCAGCCAATCCGGCACAGACCAAGGAGAAAGGTCGTTATGCGTATTTTTCAGCACAACACGTTGTTGGCCGCGATGTTCGTGTTCGCCGTGGGTTTCGCTTCGGCGTCGTCGGCGCAGTTCAATCCCCGCTGCGACGGTTGCATGAACACCTACGACTACTGCATGTCCAAACCCGATGCGGAGCAGTGGCTCTGCGTGCATCAGTACAACCTGTGCGCGCAGCGGGAGGGCTGCTTGTTGATGCCGGAGATCTGACGCGCGTTCCCGTAGTTTCCCGCTGTCGACCAAGGAGGAGGTTCGTATGCGTTCCATTCGCCACAAGACCCTGTTCGCCGCCGCGTTCGTGTTCGCCGCGGGCTTCGCGTCCACCGCTTCGGCGGCCAGCTGCATCGAATGCATGGACATCTACAACGCCTGCATGACCGCCACCGGCGGCGACTACGGCATCTGCGCGCACGAGCACAACCTCTGCGCCGCGCCGCAGAACTGCCCCTTGATGCCGGAAATCATCATCGACTGAGCGTTGCGATCGCGGGCGCGCACCAACGCGCCCGTCGGGGGGGCCTTCGCGCTGGGCGGAAAGCGCCGGGCTGAAGGCCCTTCCCACTGCAGCGGCCACGTCCGCCATCGCGGTGGGCCCGAAGCCGTCGTGCGCAGCTTTCGGGCCCGACGCTTCGCGCTTCGATCTGGCCGAACCCACGACCCGACTTGCGGCCACGGCCGGTCCTTGGGATTTGCGGCCATTCCGCCCTGCCCGTAAGATGAGAATGGTTATCGTTTGCCGATGAGCACGGAGCCGCGGCCGCGATCGCTCCCTTCTCCGCTTCCGCCAGGCCTCTATGCCGACATCGTCCGTGTCCAACCCGCGCCCGCTCGCAAGCGCTATCCGCCTGTCCCTGCTCGGCCTGCCGCTGCTGCTCGGCGCTTTCACCGCACACGCCGCCGATGCGCCGGCCGACGCCACCACCCTGGACAACGTCGAGGTGCGCGCGCCGATCGCCAAGCGCAGCCAGACCGTGACCAAGACCGACACCTCGCTGATCGAGGTGCCGCAGTCGGTCTCGGTGGTGACCGCGCAGCAGATGCGCGACCGCGGCATCCAGGGGGTCGAGGAAGCGGTCTGGTACACGGCCGGCGCGCAGGGCGGCGGCTACGGCCAGGACACGCGCAGCGACTGGCTGCTGGTGCGCGGCTTCAGTCCGGCGCGCTACATGGACGGGCTGGCCTTGACCGACGGCGTATGGACCGGCGGCACCCGCATCGAGCCGTATGGGCTGGAACGCCTGGAAGTGCTGAAGGGGCCGTCGTCGGTGTCGTACGGGGCGATGCCGCCGGGCGGCCTGGCCAACATGGTCAGCAAGCGTCCCAGCGCCGAGCCGCTGCGCGAAGTCGAAGTCACGCTCGGCAATTACGATTTGCGCCAGGCCGCGTTCGATTTCGGCGGGCCGCTCGGCGACAGCGGCCGCTGGAGCTACCGGCTCACCGGCCTGGCGCGCAACAGCGACAACCACGTCGACTACGTCCACGACGATCGCTATTACTTCGCTCCGGCGTTGAGCTGGAAGCCGAGCGAAGCGACCTCGCTGACCTGGCTCGCGCGTTACCAGAAGGCCGACACCGCCCAAGGCGGCGGCTTCCTGCCGGCCGCCGGCACCTTGCTTGCGAACCCGAACGGCAAGATCCCGAGCCACCGCTACACCGGCGAGCCGGGCTGGAACGATTACCTCAAGACCATGACCTCGGTCGGCTACGAATTCAGCCACCGCTTCAGCGACGCGCTGGAGTTCCGCCAGAACCTGCGCTACGGCAAGGTCGAAGTCGACCACGACGCCGGTGTCGGCGCGTTCGGCCTGCAGGCCGACCAGCGCACGCTGGCGCGCTACTACTTCCCGCTCGAAGAAGAATCGACCTCGTTCGCGGTCGACAACAGCCAGCAGTGGAACCTCGACGCCGGTGCCTGGCGCCACACCGTGCTGGCCGGCGTCGACTACCGCCGGCTCAACAGCGATTACGCCTCGGCGTTCGCGTTCGGCGCGCCGTCGCTGGACCTCTTCGATCCGGTCTACGGCGCCGCCATCGTCAAGCCGGCCTATACCTCGCGCCAGGACAAGACCCAGCAGCAGCTCGGGCTCTACCTGCAGGACCAGATCAAGATCGACCGTTGGGTGATCACCGCCGCCGGGCGCCAGGACCGCGTGCGCACCCGCACCGAACAATGGCTGGCCACGCCGGTCGCGCGCGAACGCCAGAGCGACAGCCGCTTCTCCGGGCGCCTCGGCGTGAACTACCTGTTCGACTCGGGCTGGGCGCCGTACCTGGCCTGGTCGCAATCGTTCGAGCCGACCGTGGGCGTCGACTTCGCCGGGCAATCGTTCAAGCCGACCACCGGCGAACAGATCGAGGCCGGATTGAAGTTCCAGCCGGCGAACGGCCGCGCGCTGGCGACCCTGGCGGTGTACGAGATCCAGCAGGAAAACACCTTGACGGTCGACCCGAACCACACCTTGTTCTCGGTGCAGCAGGGCCAGACCCGGGTGCGCGGCGCCGAACTCGAAGGCCGCTGGAACCTGCGCAACGGCCTGAGCCTGTACGGCGCCTACACCTACACCGACAGCGAGGTGACGCGGACCAACGACGCTGCCGCGCTCGGCAAGCAGATCGCCCTGCAACCACGCAACGTCGCCTCGCTGGGCGCCGACTACCGCGTCGCTTACGGTCCGCTGTCGGGCCTGGGCATCGGCGCCGGCGTGCGTTACACCGGCGAGCACTACGGCGATATCTACAACCAGTGGAAGACCCCGTCGTACACCGTATTCGACGCTTCTCTGCGCTACGACCTGCAGAACTGGCGCTTCCAACTCAACGCCAGCAACCTCACCGACAAGGAATACATCAGCGTCTGCAACAGCGCGGCCTGGTGCTACTACGGCTATCCGCGCACGGTGACGGCGACGGTGCGCTACCAGTGGTGATCGTTGCGAGCGATCGGCTGCGCAACCACTGAGATTTCGCTGCCTCCGGCAACAGCGTCGCTCCGATACCGATACCGACGCCGACGCCGACGCCGTTGCCGTTGCCGTTGCAATTCCCCCCTTTGGAAAAGGGGGGCAGGGGGATTTGCTCTTTCGTAACAGTGCCCATCACGCCGAAAAGCAAATCCCCCGCGCCGCAACCCGTTTCGGACCTCGTGTCGCGTAGGGCGCTCGCCCCCTTGTGCAAAGGGGGCAATGGATTGCGCGCTCGCCTTCGAACAAGGCCGCAGACCCGTCGCGAACCTCAGCGCCCGATCAAGGCCATGCCGACCGCGGTGTAGCGGTCGCCGGCGATCGCCTCCGGCTGGAACACGGTGTCGAGCGCGGCGAGTTCGTCGGGCGACAACGTGACCTGCAAGGCGCCGAGGTTGTCTTCCAGGTACTTACGGCGCTTGGTGCCGGGGATTGGCACGATGTGTTCGCCCTGCGCCAGCACCCAGGCCAGGGCCAGTTGCGCCGGTGTGCAGCCCATGCTCGCGGCCAGCCGCTTCACCTGTTCGGCGAGTTCCAGGTTGCGGACGAAGTTGTCGCCCTGAAAGCGCGGAGTCGACAAGCGGAAATCGTCGCTCTGCAGTTCGCTCGGGCTGGTGATGCTGCCGGTCAGGAAACCGCGGCCGAGCGGACTGTACGGGACGAAGCCGATGCCGAGGCGTTCGCAGGTCGCGAGCACGTCGTTGTGTTCGGGATCGCGCGTCCACAGCGAGTATTCGCTCTGCACCGCGGTGATCGGGTGCACCGCATGCGCGCGCTGCAAGGTCTGCGCCGAAGGTTCCGACAGGCCGAGGTAGCGCACCTTGCCCTGCTGGACCAATTCGGCCATTGCACCGACGGTGTCCTCGATCGGCACCTCGGCGTCGATGCGGTGCAGGTAGTACAGATCGACGTGATCGGTGCCGAGGCGCTGCAGACTGCCTTCGATCGAGCTGCGCACGTAGTCGGGGCGGCCGTTGATGCCGCGCAACTCGGGGCGGTCGGGGTCGAACACGATGCCGAACTTGGTCGCCAGGACCACTTGCTCGCGGCGGCCCTGCAGCGCTTTACCGAGCAGACGCTCGTTGCTGTACGGGCCGTACATGTCGGCGGTGTCGAGCAAGCTCACGCCGCGTTCGAGGGCGCGGTCGAGGGTGGCGAGCGATTCGCTTTCGTCGGCATCGCCATAGGCGAAGCTCATGCCCATGCAGCCCAGGCCGAGTGCGGACACGGTGGGGCCGTTGCGGCCGAGGCGGCGGGTCGGGATGGCGTTGGCGTTCATGCGGAGTCCTCTGCGAACGGGGGGAGGGGAAGTCGGAAGCGAACTGGCTGGCGGGGCCAGGCCTTGCAGCACGGCGCCGCGGGTCGCGGCGGACAGGCCGAGCCCAATCAGACCCGTCCGATTGGCCCGACCCGTGTAGGCGATACGGCATCGTCGTCCCTGGCCGGGTCGGTGGGGGCCAGGAGACAGACGATAGGCCTGGCGGATTGCTGAAAAAACAGGAATTATCCGAATGACTCTTGAAGCGTTGCTTCATAATCAACGGAGCCCCGCATGGCCTCGCATCCGCTCCCCGCCGTCATCGCCTTCGCCCGCGTGGCCCACCACGAAAGCTTCACCCGCGCCGCGGCCGAGCTGGAGCTGTCGCCGTCGGCGCTGTCGCAGACCGTGCGCACCCTGGAGGCCAAGCTCGGCGTGCGCCTGCTCAACCGCACCACCCGCCGGGTCGGCCTGACCGAACATGGCGCGCGGTTCCTCGAACAGATCGGACCGGGGCTGGCCCAGATCGAGGCTGCCTTCGACGACCTCAATGCGGTCCGCGACCGCCCGACCGGCCGCCTGCGCATCAATACCGGCCGGGTCGCCGCGCGCCTGCTGGTCGAACCGAACCTGCCGGCGTTCCTCGCCCGTTACCCGGAAATGCAGGTCGAGGTGTTCGCCGACGACACCCTCGCCGACCTGGTCGCGGGCGGTTTCGACGCCGGCATCCGCCTCGGCGAATGCCTGGCCAAGGACATGATCGCGCTGCCGCTCGGAGGCCCGCAGCGGCAGATCGTGGTCGGGTCGCCGGCCTATTTCGAGCAGCGGCCGTGCCCGCGCACGCCGGAGGAATTGGTCGACCACGAATGCCTGCGTCATCGCCTGCCCGGCAGCGGCCGGCTGATGGCCTGGGAGTTCACCCGCGACGGCCGCGACTACGAGGTCGACGTCGCCGGGCGGCTGATCTTCAACGACCGCAGCCTGGCCTTGAACATGGTCCGCGCCGGTTGCGGCCTGATGCAGTCCTTCGAGCCGATGGTGGCCGAAGACCTGCGCAGCGGCGGCCTGGTGCAGGTGCTCGACGCCTACACGCCGGCCTTCCCGGGGTTCCATATCTATTATCCGGCGCGCAAGCAGTTGCCGACCAAGCTGCGCGTGTTCGTGGATTTCATGCGCGAGCACTGCTGAGCGGCGATTCGTTCGCGCTTGCAGATGAGGGCAGGGGGCGCGTTCCGGGCGCATCGCGCTCGCCTTTCGCCGCGGCCCGTGCGAGGCTGCGGCGACTCGCCCGGGACCCGCCATGACCGCTGCCGTCGCGCCCGCCGCCCCATCGAAAGCCCTGCAGGGCGATGCCGCGCTGGTGCGCGCGCTGGGCCCGTTCCAGCTCGGCGCGTCGATCATCAACATCATCGTCGGCGCCGGCATCTTCATGCTGCCGGCGCTGCTGTCCGGGCGCATGGGCGTCAGCGCGCCGCTGGCGTTCGTCGCCGGCGCCATCGCGATCGTGCCGATCGCGCTGTGCTTCTCGGCCATCGGCAGCCGCGCCGCCGCGACCGGTGGGCCCTACACCTATGTCGGCGCCGCATTCGGGCCGTTCGCGGGTTTTCTTGCCGGCGCCTTGATGTGGATCTGCAATACCGCCTCCAGCGCCGGTGTCGCCGCAGCGTTGGCCGAACAGGCCGGTAATGCCTGGGCGGTGCTGCGCGAGCCGCTGCCGCGCGGTGTATTCATCGCCGCGGTCTATACGATCCTGTTCGCGCTCAATGCCTTCGGCGTGCGCCTGGGGGCGCGCATGATCGTGCTGCTGGCGACCTTGAAACTCACGCCGCTGTTCCTGTTGGCGACGCTCGGCCTGTACTTCGTCGACTGGCAGCAGATCGGCTGGAGCGAGGTGCCGTCGTGGAGCGCGCTCGGTTCGTCGATGGTGCTGGTGGTGTTCGCCTACTCCGGCATGGAGACCGCCCTGGTGCCGACCGGCGAGGTGCGCGATCCGTCGCGGCACGTGCCGCGTGCGACCTTGTCGGCGATCGTGGTGGTGGTGCTGCTCTACGTCGGCATCCAGGTGGTCTGCCAGGGCGTGCTCGGTGCCCGGCTCGCCGCGAGCACCGCGCCGATCGCCGATGCCGCCGGCGCGATCTGGTCGCCGGGCCACGGCTTGTTGCTGCTCACCGCC
Organism: Lysobacter sp. CA196; assembly: GCF_052078695.1. Classification (NCBI taxonomy): domain Bacteria; kingdom Pseudomonadati; phylum Pseudomonadota; class Gammaproteobacteria; order Lysobacterales; family Lysobacteraceae; genus Lysobacter; species Lysobacter sp. CA196. The sequence continues at coordinate 28,941 of NZ_JBQJIN010000012.1, forward strand.
GGGATATCGATGACCGGCTTTCTGATGGGCAATCTGTTCGCGTCATCGCGTTTGTTGTTCGCGTTGGGCCGCGACGGTTACCTGCCGCAGGCCTTCGGCCGCGTCGACGCGAAGCATCACGTGCCGCGCGTGGCCCTCGCCGCGCATGCCGGCATCGCCCTGGCGCTGGCGTGGATCGGCAATTTCGAAACCCTGGCGTTGATCTCCGGCGGCGCCATCTGCCTGTTGTTCGCGGCGGTGTCGATCGCCGCCTGGCGCGCGCAGGCGCTCGACCTGCGCGGCCCCGGCGAACCTTTCGTGATGCCCGGCGGCGCCTGGACCATGCCGGCGCTCGCGGTGCTGACGATGGCGGCGATCCTGGCGACGATGACGCGCGCGCAGTGGACCGCGATCGCCGCCTCGCTGGTGCTGCTGGTCGCGCTGTACGGCCTGCTGCGAGTGCTGCGTCGGCGCGGCTGAGCGCCGCGTCTACAAGCGCGCACAGGCGAGATCGCGTACACGGCCGGCATCGAGCGACACGCCGTCGACGCCGCCGTCGTCACCGCGGCGGAAGCGGTAGCTCAGCAGACCTTGGGCGAAGCGGTCGCGCTCCAGCGGCTCCAGGGCCACGGGCGGGAAGCGCGGGTCGAGTTGTTGCAGGGTGCCGCCGGCGAGCTTGAATTCGTAGTCGCGACCGAGCTCGCCGCAGCGGTAGCGGCCGGCATAGGCCTGCAGTTCGGTGGGCGTGGGCGCGGCGACATCGATGGCGAGGTAGTCGCTGCGGCGGCCGTTGGCGGTTACGGTCATTCGGCGTGGCCGCTCGCGGGTGCGCGGGTGGAAGCGGACCGTGGCGATCGCGGCCGCGCTCAGCTCGAACTCGGTACTGCCCAGAGGCCGCAGGACGAATTCGTCGTCGAAGTGCTGCAGCGAAAGTCGACCGTCGGCGTGGACGATCTTGCGCAGTTCGCCGTTGTCGGCCTGGCGATAGATTCCGGTCCACTGTTGCAGTTGCGTGGGGCTCAGGCTTACCGGCTTGCGCCGCGCCGCAACGCGGTCCTGTGCGGGCGCAGGCGGCAGGCCCAACCACAGTTCGGCGACGCGTTCGGCCCAGCGCTGCGGTTGCGCTTCGGCGAAATTGCACAAGGTGGCGACGCTCAGATGGCGTTGCGGGAAGCGCAGCAGCTCGGCGCGATAGCCGCCCCAGGCGCCGCCATGCCGCACCGTGGCCAGGCCGCGGTATTCGCCCATCTTGAGGCCCAGGCCGTAGTCGATGCGCTTGCCGTCGTCGAGCACGCCGGGTTGCTGCATCTGCGCGAGCATCGCCGCGGTGCCGACCTTGGGGTGGTAGAAGTTGCGGTCCCAGCGCAGCAGGTCGCCGGTGGTGGTGTGCACCGAACCGTCGCCGACCTGGTCCCAGTGCGGCTGATCGAGCCGATAAGCCGTTGCGCCGTCGCGCGGCGGCGCGTCCACGGAAGCTTCGGCGCGCGCATAGGCCATCGCGCGACCGGGCACGAGCTCGGCGTGGTCGCGGCGGAAGCGGGTGTCGTGCATGCCGAGCGGGGCGAAGATCCGCTCCTGCGCGAACGCGGGCAGGGACTGCCCGGACACGCGCTCGACGATCTGGCCGGCAAGGAAATAGCCGGAGTTGCTGTACAGGTGTTCGCTGCCGGGCGGGAAGTTGAGGGCGCGCTGGCGCGCCAACACGTCCAAGGTCTGCGCGTCGGTGGCCTGGTCGTCGAAGGCCGCGCCGCCGAGGACCAGCAGGGCGATGTAGTCGCGCAGGCCGCTGCTGTGCTGCAACAGCTGACGGATCGTGATCCTGCGGCCGTAGTCGGGCATCTCCGGCAGGTGCGTGCGGATGTCGTCGTCGAGCGAGAGTTTGCCGTCCTGGGCGAGCAACAACACGCTGGCAGCGGTGAATTGCTTGGAGGTCGAGCCGATGTCGAACACGCTGTCCGGGCCGATCGGCACCCCGAGCTCGAGGCTGGCCATGCCGTAGCCGCGCTGGAACACGAGCGCGTCGTCGCGATACACCGCCACCCCGCAGCCCGGTGTATCGCCGCGATTCCATTGCGCGAAGATCGCGTCGGTACCGGTTTCCAGCGCGGCGCGGTCGGCCGCGCCAGGCGGCGCGGCATGCGCGGTCGTTAGCGCCATCGCGAGAGTAAGCAGGGGGATCGAGAAGCTCGGGGCCGGGGTTGCGGCGACGGTCATGCGGCGGGTTCCTGGTCGTGTCCGCGAGGCGGCGAGTGTTGTTCTGCGTTGCACTGCGCCGGACGCATCGCCCCGGCTCGCCGGCATGGTCCTCGCGTTGGCGTGCGCAGGCTTAGACGCGACGCACACAACGCACCGGCCACCATGGCGCCATTCGCAGGCCATGCGCTTGATCCTTGACCGCCGGCTGTTGCCTACTGACGCCTGCATCGTCTTCGTCCGGAACACAGCGGGAGCCGCGCGCCTCGATCCATGGCCAGCACCGCCGCCACCGCCGCGACCCCTTCCGTCTCCGCACCGCCGGCCGGGCCGCCTGCCGCGCCGACGCCGATGTCGCGCTGGCGCATCGCCGGCTTCGTTTCGATCTCGCTGCTGCTCGGCCTGACCCAGAGCCTGGGCATGAACCTGGTGGCCTCGAACCTGCAGCAGGTGCAGGGCGCGCTCGGCGCGACCAGCGCCGAAGCGACCTGGTTGATCACCGCTTACTTCGCGACCAACATTCCCGCCAGCCTGTTGCTGACCAAGTTCCGTCTGCATTACGGCTTGCGCCTGTTCGCCGACCTGGGCATCGGCCTGTTCGTGGTCGCGGCGGTCGTGCATCTGCTCGCCAACGATCTCGACTCGGCGATCGCCGCGCGTGCGGCGCTCGGCATCGCCGCGGCGCCCTTGAGTTCGCTGACCGTGCTTTACATGGCCGAGGTTTTCAATGGGCCGAAGAAGGTGCTGGGGCTGATGTTCGGTTTCGCCGCGTTGCAGACCGGCGCGCCGATCTCGCGGATCGTCGCCGAGCGCCTGCTGCTCAACGCGCAATGGCACGGCATCGTGATCTTCGAACTCGGCCTGGCCCTGGCCTGTCTGGCCGCGATCAACCTGCTGCGGGTCACGCCGGTGCCGCGCCAGCCGATGTTCGACCGCCTCGACATCGCCAGCTTCCCGCTCTACGCCTCGGCCATCGCCCTGCTGTGCGTGGTGCTGACCCAGGGCCGGCTGCGCTGGTGGCTCGACACGCCCTGGCTCGGCGAATGCCTGGTCGCGGCGGTGGTGTGCGGCGCCTTGTTCGTGGCGATCGAGATGAACCGCGCCAAGCCCATGGTCAACATCCGCTGGCTGTTGCACGGCGGCTACATGGTCAGGCTGGGCCTGGCGATCGTGCTCTCGCGCATGGTGCTGTCGGAGCAATCGGTCGGCGCGGTCGGCCTGCTCAACGTGCTCGGCTTGAGCAACGATCAGATGCACACCTTATTCTGGCTGGTGCTGGCCGGCACTGTCGGCGGCTTCGTCATCACCCTGCCGTTCCTGCCGAGCCAGCGCTTCGACATGCTGGGACTGATCGCGGTCGGTCTGGTCGGCATCTGCGCCTGGTTCGATTCGCAGGCGACCAACCTCACCCGGCCGGTGAATTTCTACCTCACCCAGACCCTCATCGCGATGGCCGCCTCGATGTTCCTGGCCAGCTCGATCCTGCTCGCCCTGGTGCGGGTGGTCGCCGACGGCGTGCGCAACCTGGTCACCTTCATCGTCTTGTTCAGCACCACCAACGCGCTCGGCGGCCTGCTCGGTTCGGCGGTGTTGGGTACCTATCTGAGCCAACGCCAGACCGCGCATTACCAACATCTGACCCAGTCGCTGACCCTCGGCGACCCGCAGGTGGTGCTGCGTACGCAACAACTCGGCGGCGCGGTCGCGCGGGTGGTCGGCGACAACGCCGCGCGCAGCAACCAGGCACTGAACTCGTTGAGCCAGCAGGTCGCGCGCGAATCCTGGGTGCTGGCCTATAACGACGTGTTCCTGGCCGTGGCCTGGCTCGCGTTCGCCGTGTTGGTCTGGGTACTGCTGTTGAAGTGGCATCTGTGGCGGCGCGGCCACACCGTGGTCAGTTTCGCTTCGCAGGTGCCGGGGCCGTTCGGACCGCCGGCCGCAGCGCCGCCCGCGCAGAACGGCGAGCGCGCGGCATCGGCCGATGCCGCGCTGCCGTCCCCCTCCACCGCTCCCGCTTCCTGAGCCGAAGGACGCCCCATGCCGCTGAAGACGCCCTTCAAATCCAAGGCCACCGTGCCGGTGATCGCGATCGCCATCGTCGGCGTGCTGTTGATCCTCTACGCCTGGCGGCTGTGGCCGTTCTCTAGCGCGCGCCAGACCACCGAGAACGCCTACGTGCGCGGCAGCGTCACCGTGATCGCACCGAAGGTGGACGGCTACGTCGCCCAGGTGCGGGTGCAGGACTACATGCAAGTGCGCGCCGGACAGGTGCTGGTCGAACTCGACGACCGCAACTACCGCCAGCGCCTCGATCAGGCGCGCGCCAATCTCGCCGCGCAGCAGGCCAACCTGTCCAACTCGACCCAGGCCCGGCGCGTGCGCGAGGCCGCGATCGCCAACGTCGAGGCCCAGCTCAAGGCCGCGCAGGCGAATCTCGCCCGCGCCCAGGCCGATATGCGTCGCGCCAGCGCCCTGGTCGGCGACGGCTCGTTGTCGCTGCGCGAACGCGACCAGACCCTGGCCGCGCTGCGCCAGGCCGAGGCCGCACTCGGCCAGGCCCAGGCGGGGCGCCGATCGGCCGACGAGGACGTGCGCTCGGTGATCGTCAACCGCGACGCGCTCACTGCCGCGGTCGCCAACGCCCAGGCCGCGGTGCGACTGGCCGAGATCGACCTGGCCAATACCCGCATCCACGCGCCGCAGGCCGGCCAGCTCGGCGAAATCGGCGTGCGCCTGGGCCAGTACGTCACCCCCGGCACGCAGCTGATGCAACTGGTGCCGCAGCGGGTCTGGGTGGTCGCCAACTTCAAGGAATCGCAGACCGCGCGCATCCGCGCCGGGCAGGTCGCGAGCTTCCGCGTCGACGCGCTCGACGGCGCGGTGCTGCATGGCCGGGTCGAGCGCCTGTCGCCGGCGACCGGTTCGGAGTTCAGCGTGCTCAAGACCGACAACGCCACCGGCAACTTCACCAAGGTCGCACAGCGGTTGCCGGTGCGCATTGCGATCGATCCGGAGCAGCCGATGGCGGTGCGCCTGCGCCCGGGCATGTCGGTCGAAGCGACCGTGGATACCGCCAGCGCGGTCGATGAGGAGGCCGTGCGCCGCGCCGAACAGGCCGCGGCCGCGAGCGCGGCGCGCGACGCCGCGGTGCCGGTGGTCGCGAGTCCGGCGCCCGGCGCAAACGATCGAGCGCAGGCCCGGCCCGCCGCGCCCGCGCGGCAGGGCGAGGGCGAGGGCGATTTGGACGCGTCACGATGAAAGCAGCCTCGACCGTCTGGCGTATCGGCGCGATCGCCTTGGCGACGTGGGCGCTCGCCGCCTGCGTGAGCGTTGCGCCGCCGCCGAGCTTCGCCGAGCCGCCGCCGGCCTGGCGCGATGCGCCCGGTGCCGGCCTCGCAGTGCAGCGCGACTGGTGGCGCAGCTACAACGACCCGGTGCTCAGTGCCTTGGTCGAACGTGCGCTCGCCGACAACACCGATCTGCGTCTGGCTGCGGCCCGCGTCGCCGAAGCGCGCGCCCTGCTCGATGCACAAGGCGCGGTACGCTGGCCGACTCTCGATGTCTCGGTGAGCGCGCAACGCGCGCGCAGCGTCGGCGCCGCGACCGGTCGCGCGAACCTCTCGAGCGTGACCCAGCCGCAGTTCCAGGCCGCCTACGAGGTCGATCTGTGGGGTCGGCTGGAGGCGTTGACCGACGCCGCCCGCGCCAATTTGCTCGCCAGCGAAACCGCTGCCGACAGCGTGCGGCTCAGCGTCGCCGCCGCGGTGGCCTCGGCTTATCTGGGACTGCGCGTGAGCGATGCGCGGCTCGAGATCGCGCAACGCACGCTGGCCTCGCGCGAGGGCGCGCGCAAGGTCGCCCAGCGCCGTTTCGACACCGGCTACAGCTCGCGCCTGGAGCTGAGCCAGGCCGAGGCCGAATACCGCGCCACCGCCCAGGTCGTGCCGCAGTTGCAGCTTGCGATCCGGCGCCAGGAAGACGCGTTGTCGGTATTGCTTGGCCGCGTGCCCGATGCGGTGCCGCGCGGCCGCGCGTTGAGCGAGATCGCCGCGCCGGCGCTGCCGTCGGCCGGCCTGCCCTCGCAGTTGCTGCGGCGCCGTCCCGACATCGCCCAGGGCGAAGCGCAGATCGCCGCGGCCGACGCCAACCTGGCGGCCGCGCGTGCGCAGTTGCTGCCGTCCCTGCGCCTGACCGGTACGCTCGGCAGCCTCGAATCGAGCCTGCTGCATGGCGACCCGATCCGGCTGTGGAGCGTCGGCGGCAGTGTGCTGGCGCCGCTGTTCAACGGCGGCCGCCTGCGCGCGCAAGTGCAGGCCGGCGCCGCGCGTCGCGACCAGGCCGTGCTCGGCTACCGCAAGACCGTGCTCACCGCATTCGCCGAAGTCGAGGACGCCTTGGCGGCGATCCGTTATCTGCACGAACAGCGCGACCAGGCCGAGCGACAACGCATCGCCCTGAGCGAGGCGTTACGCATCGCCCATAACCGCTACAACGAAGGCTATGCCTCATACCTGGAAGAGCTCGATGCGCAACGCAACCTGTTCAACGCCGAACTGACGGTGGTGCAGCTGCAGGGCGACGCGCTGACCGCCGAGGTCAATCTGTACAAGGCGCTCGGTGGCGGTTGGGATGGGGTGGAGCGGTGAGGGACTACTGAAAAGCTGTGCTGGTCTCCCTCTCCCGCCTGCGGGAGAGGGCCGGGGTGAGGGCGACGAGTCCACGCAGTAGCGTTCCTCAGAGCGAATTTCAGTTGTGGAGCTTGTCCACGGCAGATACTCAGCGGCGTGTGTCCTCACGCGAACCCTTGCCCTCATCCAACCCTTGCCCTCACCCCAACCCTCTCCCGCAGGCGGGAGAGGGGCTGATCGCAGCGGTCTTCAATGACGCGGTCGTTGAATCACGCCGCCCGCTCAGCCCAGCGACAACTCCGCATTCGCCAGCTCGATCACCGCGAATTCCTTGTCCGGCGATTCCTCATCCATCAGATACCAGGCTGCGGACAGGCCGGTGAAGGCGACGATCCACTGCAGCAAACGGCGGCGTTCCAGGCCGGCGGTCTGCGCGACCAGGTCGGCGCGACGCGCGAGCCGTCCCGGCGCCAAGGCGGTTTCTGCGTCGGGGTCGGTGAACAGACAGGCGAAATCGAAGCCGCGTTCGCCGATCAGGCGCTTGGGGTCGATCGCGACCCAGCCGCCGGCACCGGCGTCGAGCACGTTCTCGTGATGCAGATCGCCGTGCAGCGGTACGACCTCGCACGGTTCGGCCAGCAGGGCGCAGGCGGTGTTCCAGGCCAGCGCGAGCGGCCCGCCGTGACTGTTCGCATACGGTTCCAGCTCGGCGAACCAGGGCTGCAAGCCGAGCAGCTGCGGCGGGGGCGCTGCCGCACGCGGGGCGTGCAGACGCGCCGCGGTCGTGCACAGGATGCCGGTGGCGTCGTCGTCGCGGCCATTGCGGGCCATGTGCTTGAGCGAGCGCGGGCCGCAGGCGCGTTCGATCAGCAGGGCATCGTCGTCCCAGGCGAGCACGCGGGCGGCGCCGTCGCCGTCCCACCAGCGCATCATCGCCGCGCCGTAGCGCTCTTCGGGTTCGCGCGGAATCTTCAGCATTGCCGGCGTGTCGCGATAGCGCACCGGCAACAGGTCGCTGCTGTGGGTGTGGATCGGGGCGCCGTCGGGGACCAGGGCCCACTGGGCGAGATGCGGATCGAAGGGTGTCATGCGGCACAAAGGCGTCGTAGACGTTCGTGCCGATATCGGGACCGGCGCGGTCGATGCAAGCGCCGGTACTGCAGCGGGCGACCGGCGGTTGCGAAACAGCAGGAAAGGTAAAGTCGCCGTACTCGGCGACGGCGAGCGCCCGGGCCTACTTCGCCTCGTCGGCGGTCTCGACGTCCTGGGCCGCGGCCTCTTCGCGTTCCTTCAGCACCAACGCCGCTTCGGCGTCGGCGGCGACGCGGTGACGCAGCGATTTGCAGCGTTCGATGCCGGCATCGGTAAGGTGTATGGCCTCGCCTTCGCCGGCTTCGGCCAGGGCCGCTTCGATCAGCCGTTCGCGCAAGGCGAGCGAATGATTTTCCGGCGCATGCCCTTGGTCGATGCGCTGAAGCACATTAAGCAAAGCCAGCTCTTCCAGGCTGATCGGGTCCACGACGAGGCTCCATTACGATTGCGCGCACTATGCCACGGGGCACCGTATCCGACACTGTGCGACGCGGTGTTGCGCGCGCTGCCAGCGGTCGCATTCAGCCTGCCGACGCCGCCATTCGAGGGCGCGGCGTGCACTGGAACCCAGCTCGGCCGGCGTCGCCGCGGCCCATAAAAAACGCCGCCCGGAGGCGGCGTTGGCAGTACGCGATGCGGCGGCCCAGGGCGCGCCGCATCCCGCGGCATCAGGCCGCAGCGTCCTTCAGCTTCTTCAGCGGACGGACCTTGACCTTCACCGTGGCCGGCTTGGCGGCGAACCACTGCTCTTCCTTGGTGAACGGGTTGATGCCCTTGCGCTTCGGCTTGGCCGGCACGCTGACGGCGGTGATCTTCAGCAGGCCCGGCAGGGTGAAAGCGCCCGCGCCCTTCTTGTTGACCGACGCGTGGACCGCGCCTTCGAGCGCGCCGAGCACGGCGCGGATGTCCTTGGCGACGACACCGGTGACTTCAGCCAGGTGTGCGACCAGGCCCGACTTGCTCAGCACTTCCTTGATCGGCTTCGGAGCAGCCGTCTTGGCGGCGGACTTCGCAGCGGCCTTCGGAGCGGCCTTCTTCTTTGCAGCGGTTTTTTTCGTAGCCATAGTTTTTTCCGGTAGCACTCGTTGAATGGATGGGTTGCCTGGATAACCCCTCGGCATGGCGGAATGTAGGGCAAGCCCGACGCGCCGCCAAGAGTTTTCGACGCAAATAGTGGCTGTTTTTCAGACGCGCGCCCCGGATGGCCCGTGCCGAAGCGATAAAATCCCTTGCGAATGAGGGGTTTTGCGCGTCCTTCGATGTTTCGCGCCGCTCGTCGCTTCTAGCGAAAAGCCCTGTAAAACACGGCTCGAACGGGTTCCTGCGGCATCGCAGCGACGGTTTGCGCGAGGCGCGGCGCGAATCTGTGACGCAATCCGGCGCGGTCGTCGCGATGTCGCAATGCGGTTCAGTCGCCGTGCGGTTGCCGACGCTCCGCGCGCGCGACTTGCGCGGCCGCTGCGACGCCGGCAATGTGCCAGTACCGGCGCCGCGTTGTGGATAACACCGGCGGCTCAGCCCCGGTGTTCGAGCGCCAGGTATTCGGCCGACTGCATCTCGATCAGGCGCGAGGCGGTGCGCTCGAACGCGCCGCCGAGGCGGTGGCCGCGATACAGCCCGGTCGGCGCGTCGGCCGCGGTGCAGACCAGGTTGACGTGGCGGTCGTAGAACTCGTCGATCAGGTTGATGAAACGCCGGGCCGGGTCGTCGTTGCGGCCGTCGAACAGCGGGATGCCGCCGACCAGCACGGTGTGGCACTCGGTCGCGATCTCGATGTAGTCGCCGGCCGCGCGCGGGCCTTCGCACAGGGCGGCGAAGTCGAACCAGGCGTGGCCGTCGGCTAACGCGCGCACCGGGATGTCGCGGCCGTCGATGCGCAGTGGGCCGGCCTCGGCGATGCAGGCCGCGGTCAGTTCCTTCCAGCGTCCGCCCAGCCAGGCGTCGGATTCGGCGTCGAGCGGGGCGCGGTACACCGGCGAGCGGGTCAGTGCGCGCAGGCGGTAGTCCTGCTGGCTGTCGAGCAGCAGCACCTCGCAGTGGCGCTGGATCAGCTCGATCGCGGGTTTGAAGCGCTCGCGCTGCAGGCCATCGGCGTACAGGTTCGGCGGCGCGGTGTTGGAGGTCGTCACCAGGGTGACGCCCTCGGCGAACAGGCGATCGAGCAGGCGTCCGAGCAGCATCGCATCGCCGATGTCGATGACGAAGAACTCGTCCAGCACCAGCACCCGCAGCTCCGCACGCCATTGCCGGGCGATCTTGGCCAGCGGGTCGCTCTCGCCGGCGTGGGCGCGCAGCTGGGCGTGGACCTCGCGCATGAAGCGGTGGAAGTGGGTGCGCCGCTTCTCGCGGATCGGCAGCTGCTCGTAGAACAGGTCGATCAGGAAGGTCTTGCCGCGGCCGACGCCGCCCCACAGGTACAGCCCGCGCACGCCGTCGCGCGGCTTGCCGCGCAGGCGATCGAACAGGCCCTGCGACGGCGGGTCGAGCACGCCGGCATGGATGCGGTCGAGTTCGCGCAGGGCCGGGCGCTGCGCCGGGTCCTCGCTCCAGTCGCCGCGCGCGACGCCTTCGGCATAGGCCTGGGAAGGGGTCTTGCCGGTCATCGCGAACGCCGCGTCCGGTGGTCGCGACGTGTCGCCGCGCGCAACCGCGACGCGCAGCCGGGCCGCCGCCCGAGGTTCAGGGCCAGTGGCAGCATAGACATGGTTCTCAAGACAGGTCCGGGGCGATTTCCGGCGGCAGGTGGGCGCGCACGCCATGCTTGATCGCACCGCGCAGGTCGATCAGGCGGCGGTGGAAGAAGTGACCGGTGTCGGGCATGCGCACCAGTTCGGGCGGCTGGTGCAGGCTTTCGATCCAGGCGTAGACCGCGTTCGGATCGACGATCTCGTCGGCCTCGCCCTGGATCACCAGCCAGGGGTAACCGCTCGGCGGTGCGATGCGGTCGAAGTCCCAGCGGCCGGCCGGCGGCGCGATCGAGATCAACAGCTTGGGCTGCAATTCGTCGGCCATGCGCAGCGAGACATAGGCGCCGAAGCTGAAACCGGCCAGCCACAGCTGCGCGTCCGGACGTGTCGCACGCACCCACGCGGCGACCGCGCGCAGGTCCTCGCATTCGCCTTCGCCTTCGTCGAACTCGCCTTCGGAACCGCCGACGCCGCGGAAATTGAAACGCACCGTGGCCGCGCCGGATTCGCGCAGGGCGCGCGCGGCCATGGTCACGACCTTGTTGTGCATGGTGCCGCCTTCGGTCGGCAGCGGATGGCAGACGATCGCCACGACCGGCCGCGGCGCGGTCTCGGCGGCCTCGACGATCATCTCGATCGCCCCGGCCGGACCCGGCAGGGTCAGCGTCGTGGAGGCGTCGCTGGGAAAGGCGGGAATGCTCATGCGCTCATGATACGGGGCGCTGTGAGCGGGGTGTTACGCCTGTGTGTGTGTGACAGCGTGTGGCGGTGTCGGCGCCGAAGTCAGCGCGGCGCCAGCTCGAAACCGAGCAGCACCGGGTCGTGATCGGAGCTGCGCCATGGACCCGTGCCGCCGGCGCGATAACCCGCGCTCTCGGGTTCGTCGGCGTTGCTGTGCCACTCGGCTGCGCCGCGCAAGCGTGCGGCCAGCGCCGGCGATAGCAGGGCATGGTCGAGACGGCCCAGCTCGCCCTGGTAGACATAGCTATACGGTGCGTCGATCTTGGCCACCGCGAACGCGTCCTGCCAGCCGGCCGCGTACAGCTCGCGCAGCGGTTGTTCCTGCGCATGCGCATTGAGGTCGCCGACGATCATGGTCAGTGCGCTGCCGCCCGCGGTCGGGTCGGTCTTGAGCCAGGCGTCCAGGCGTCGCGCCGATTCGCTGCGCGAAGCGTTCCAGCACGAGGCGCTGTCGCCCTGGTCGCGGTCGGCGCCGGAGGCGTTCTTGCCGCAGCCTTTGGATTTGAAATGGTTGGCGACCACCACGAACACCGGCCCCGGCGCGCGGTCGCGGCCGATCGCGGCGAAGGCCTGGGCCATCGGCACGCGTGCGAGCGGGCCGAACGGCCCCTGTTCCAGGGTTGCGGCGAGGCCGCGCGCGGCCACCCGCGAGCCGCGATAGATCAGGCCGACCCGGATCGCATCGCTGCCCGGCCCGCGTTGCTGCGCGGCGCAGGGTTGCTTGCACGGCGCGGCATAGCGCCAGTCCTGGGCGCCGCCATCGGCGGCGTCGGCGCGGTCGAGCGCGCCGACGAGTTCGGCCAGGGTCGATTCGGGGCCGTAGCCGTCGTTCTCGAGTTCCATCAAGGCGGCGACGTCGGGGTTGAGGGCGTGGATGGTGGCGACGAGCTTGGCCAGCTGCGCCTGGTATTCGGCCGCAGTGCGTGCGCCGCGCGGGGTCGGAAAGCCTTCGCCGCGGCCGTCGCCGTTGAACAGGTTTTCCAGGTTGAAGGCCGAGATGCGCAGGTCGCCGGCGACCTGCGGTGGCTGCGGACGCGGCGCGGCCTGCACGGCCGGCGGCGCGCTCAGGCGCAGACCATGGCTGCCGTCGATCGGCACCGCCACGCCTTCGACCGCATCGAGGCGGCTGCCGCTGCGCGCGGCGAACATAGCCGCGGTCAGAGTGGCCGCGTCGCCGCTGAGCGTCAGGCGGCGGCGTTGGTTGTCGGCGGCGATGGCGCGGGCGGCGTCGCTGCCGGGCGCGGCGCGCTCGCCGGGTTGCCACATCGGGCCATCGAAGGACGCGGTGACGGTGCCGCGTTCGGCGTCGCGTTCGGCCAGGGTCAGCGGTGCGGCGATGCGCACGCGCATGCCTTCGAAACGGCGCCAGTCGGGGGCCTCGGCGATCGTCACCGCGGCCGGCATGCGCATGACCTTGCGGCGCCCAAGCGGTTCGATACGTTCGGCCTCGATCGCCGTCAGCCGGCCCTGTTTGGCGAGCGCGCCCTCGTAGACGCGTCCACTGACCCGCAGCGCTTGCCCGGGCGTCAGCGCGGCGGCCTGGGCGCCGGTGATCCAGATCGCGTCCGGGGTGGCGGCATCGCCGTCGCCGCCGTCCTGCAGCAACCAGCCCGGGGCGCCGTCGGCAGCGGGCAGGGCCGCGGTGACGATGCCTTCGACGGTCGCCTCGCGATCGAGCCAGGGGCTGGTCGCGGCCGAGCCCTGGACCGCGCCGATCGCGAGCGCGCCGGCGCCGCGTTGCGCATACGGCACGCTCGCGCAGGCCGCCAGCAGCAGACAGGGCGCGAAGGCGAGGGCGGGGCGGAATCGCGTCATGGCGGGCTCGGCGGCGGTGGGAGCGGCCATTATCGGCAGCGCGCCGGCGCGGCGTCGTGTGCCCTCGGGCGGCAGCCTTTGCCGAAACCTTGGCCAAGGCCGACGCGCCGGGCCCGCACACGAAAACGCCGCCCGGAGGCGGCGGTCCGGCCCTCAAACGCAAACGCCGCCCGGAGGCGGCGGTTCGACCCTCAAATGCAAACGCCGCCCGGAGGCGGCGTCTGGCAAACCTGCGCGAGCGCGGTTTACTTGACGTTCTCGAGCATCCAGTCGACGGTCGAGGCGACCTGTTCGTTGGTCAGGGCCGGATTGCCGCCCTTGGGCGGCATGATCCCGGCGCTGCCGGTGAAGCCTTCGATCGCGTGCTTGTGCAAGGTGTCCTTGCCCTGGGCGATGCGCGCCGACCAATGCGCCGCGTCCATCGTCGGGGCGCCGCCGGCGCCGGACTTGTGGCAGCCCGCGCACAGGCTGTCGAAGATGACCTTGCCGTCCAGGGTGCCGCCGTAGGCGACCTGCGAAGCGGCCTTGGCCGCCGCTGCGGCGACCGCGGCCTGCTGCGAGGCGGCGCCGGTCGCGCCGGCGTAGACCGCGCCGACCGGACCGATGCGGTGCTCGGTGCGCTTGGCCGCCGAGGGGTCGACTTCCTGCGGCAACTGGTGGTGGACGAAGTAGGCCGCGATCATCAGGCCGAGGGTCACCAGCATCAGAAAGCCGATCACCATCGAGAATTTCTTCAGGAATTCGAGGTCGTAATTGCGCACGATCCACCTATTGCGTGCCCCCGTTCGGGTGCACTAAAGCCATCGACGTGGCCGCACCGGGGATCGGCGCGGCCGCTGCACGGACCCGCCGAGACGACCCCGCCGGCCTTCTGCTTGACGATGCAGGGCCGCGGGCCGGGAATGCCGGTCGGGTAGTTCCGCCGGACAGTTTATCTCACTCCGGGCCGCGCGGGCTTGCCCTGCGCCCCAGTAACGCTCGTCGGAGCGCCGGCCGGGACCTGTGCGCCTTGCGCCGGTCACCGCCCGCCCCTATAACCTGCACGATCCACGAGCACGGTCACGGACGATGATCGCAGGGCCAGGGACGGGCAGCCGACCGCCTCCTTCGTCGCCCGCGACCCGGACGCTCCCCGCGCAAGTCTTACCTTCCGCGCCGCCTTTACCTTCAAGGACCGCCCTAATGTCCCGCTGGACCACGCAAGAACTGTTGACCCGACTGGCCGCCTCGTTCGGCGGCGAAAACGTCGAAGAAGTGCCGACCGCCGATGGCGCGATCCAGGTGACCCTGCCGGAAAGCGGCGACCTGGGCGTCACCATCGCCCTGACCGACCGCGAGATCTTCGTCTCCACGCCGCTGGTCGAAGCCGCCCAGGTCGCCGACGCGGCCGGCTTCAACGAAGCCTGCCTGCGCCTGAACCCGGTCAACCCGCTGTCCAACCTCGGTCTGACCACGATCAACGAGCGCGACGTCTACATCGTCTTCGGCGAGATGGCGCCCGATTCCACCGCCGAGCAGATCGAACTCGAAATCCGCACCCTGGCCGACAACGCGATCGACGCGGTGGAAGCCCTCAAGTCCTTTCTGGTGACCGCATGAGCCTGCTGCAGAAAATCCTGACCCTGTTCCGCGGCACCGCCCAGGAGGCCGGTCAGGCCGTGGTCGACGCCAACGCGCTCAAGATCCTCGACCAGGAAATCCGCGACGCCGGTAACGAGCTGATCCGCTCGAAGGAAGAGTTGACCAAGGTCATGGCCCAGCGCCAGCTGCAGGCCAACCGCAGCAAGGACCGCTTCGCCAAGAAGGCCGAGTACGAGACCTACATCGCCGGCGCCCTGCGCAAGGGCGACGAAGCGCTGGCGCGCGAAGTCGCCGAGCGCCTGGCCACGGTCGAGACCGACCTGCGGAACGACGAGCAGGCCATCGCCAGCTACGACGCCAGCATCACCCAGCTCAAGACCGCGATCACCGCGACCGAGCGCAAGCTGGCCCGGGTCAAGCAGCAGGTCGACACGGTCAAGGCCACCGAGGCCGTGCAGCGCGCCCAGACCGCGGTCGCCGCGCGCCACTCCGGCGCCACCGGCAAGGTCACCACCGCGCTGGACTCGCTGGAACGCATCCAGACCCGCCAGGCCGAACGCGGCGCGCGCCTGCAGGCGGCGGCGCAGCTCGAATCCGAAAGCGGCGACGGCGACCTCAACGCTCGCCTGGCCAGCGCCGGCCTGCTGCCGGAATCGACCAGCGTCGACAACATCCTCGAGCGTTTCCGCGAGAAGCCGGTGCAGCAGCTCAGCCACGAGCCGCTGTCGCTGCCGGCGGTGGAAATCAAGGACGCCGAGCACGTCGAGCGCAAGAACTGAGCCGCTTGCGCGGCGGTCGGCGGCATTCGCTCGCCGTCGGCGGTCGTCCGGTCCACTGAATTCGTTCGGCGGTTCGGTCGCGACAGGTCGATTTGTCGGCTGCCCTGCGTTTGCCCGTCATCCCCGCGCAGGAGGGGGTGAATGGATGCGGCTTGCGAGCCAGTGGCTCGCGCATCCATGAGCGCCAGGGCGCTGTGCGCCCTGGCCGGGCCGCACAGACCTCGGGCGTTCTCGCACGAAAATCCGATGGCTCTCGGCTCCGGGTTGCGTTCCCGTTTACGCGGGGATGACGACTTGAAGGCAGTCGGCTTCGAATCGTCATCCGTGCCAGGGTGGGATGACGGCCTTAATGACACCACCTGCACCCGCACACGGACGTAACCCGCTGACATGATCGTAATCGGCAAATTCTATCGCCTCATGCGCGGCCATCTGCGCCGGATCAGCTGGGGCGTGGTCGCGGCCGCGCTGGTGCTGCACATGAGCGGCACCTGGCTGCTGTTGTCCTGGGCCGGCGAAGACAAGCTGCTGGGCTGGGACGCGTTCGTCTACTACTACATGACCACGGCCAGCACGATCGGCTACGGCGATCTGTCGCCGGGCAGCGCGGCCGGACGCTACGTCGTCGCCCTGTTCGTGATGCCGGGCGCGGTCGCCCTGTTCGCCTCGGTGCTGGCCAAGACCAGCGCGAGCCTGTTGCACTTCTGGAAGCGCCATCAGGTGGGCAAGATGAGTTACGAAGACATGCAAGGCCACACCGTGCTGGTCGGCTGGCACGGACGCGAGTCGGTGCGGCTGGTGCAGCTGTTGTTGGCCGACACCCACACCGACGACGAAGGCATCGTCCTGGTCGCCGAAGGCCTGGCCGAGAATCCGCTGCCGGACCAGATACGCTTCGTCGCGGCCGCGTCCTATGCCGATTGTGGCGAATACGCCCGCGCCGGCATCGCCGGCGCCGCACGCGTGATCGTCCATGCCGACAACGACGACCGCTCGCTGGCGGCGGTGTTCGCGGTGATGGCGCATCGCCCGGCCGCGCACCTGGTCGCGCATTTCGAGTCGGCCGCGGTCGCCGGGCTGGTGCGCAGTCATTACCCGCACGTCGAATGCACGCGGCCCTTGCACGTCGACGTGATCGCGCGCGCGGTGCAGGACGCCGGCAGCTCGCTGGTCGCCGGCGAATGGCTGTCGACCGGCGGCCCGACCCAATTCAGTTTGCAGGTGCCGGCCGATGCGGTGCCGGTGATCGCCAGCAAGCTGGCCGGGGCGTTCCGCAGCCAATCGGCGCTGTGGATCGGCTTCCGCGACGGCCGCAGCGCAGCGCCGATACTGAATCCGGCCGATCATGTCGAGATCGCGCCGGGCAGCGTGTTGTATTACCTTGCCGACGCACGCATCGACAGCCGCCGCGTGCCGTGGGCATCGCTGGCGGCCACCTGAGAGAACGCAGATGGGTTGGTTGGACGGATTATTCGGCGGCAAGAAAGCGCCCGCCTCGGCGCCGGCGCCGTTCGCGCACGAGTTGCCGCTGGGCCTGCGCATCAACGGCCGGGTCAGTTTCGACACGATGATGTTCCGCGCTCATCCGCAGGCGTGGAGCGTGCAACTGCCCGAAGGCCATCAGGGCATTCCCTGCTACGGCCATATCGACCTGGGCGGCGGCCACGACCTGCATCGCTTCTATCTCGACGAAGACGGCTACTTGCAGATCAGCACCGCGAGCGGCCAGATCGAGGGCATCAAGGCCTTCGTGTTCCTGGAGACGGTGAACCCGGCCAGCCAGGCCGAGTTCAAGCGCTTCATCGGCGAGCATCGCCACCTCGGCGCGGCGCAGATCGACTACGCCGGCCGCACCTGGTACCGCGAGTTCGGCAACGAAGGCGCGGCCGATAAAGTGCCGCCGGTGGTCTACGACGAGGTCCTGTACCGCCACGACCCGCCGCGCAAGGACGACGACCTCACCCATTACGCCATGCTGTATCGGCGCGACGTGGTCGAGCTGGACCGCGAGGAATTCCTCCTGGTCACCGCCGAAGACTACGGCCCCAACGAGTTCTGCGTGACCTATGCGATCGGCCTGGACCTGACCACCGCCGATCTCGACATCACCTGAGCCGCCACCTCACCGCCGCCGCAAGGATTCCCATGGACGCCCCGATCACCGCTCACAGTTTCCTCAACTTCCTCGCCTACGCCGGCATCGGCATCGGCGTGTTGATCGCCGCGGCCGTGGCCGTGCTGCTGATCACCCCGCACCGCGAACTGAGCCTGATCCGCGAGGGCAACACCGCCGCCGCGACCGCGTTCTCCGGCACCCTGATCGGCCTGGCCCTGCCGCTGCATTCGGCGATCTCCAACTCGGTCAGCCTGATCGACGCGGCGATCTGGGGCGCGGTATCGGTGATCGTGCAACTGTTCGCGTTCCTGCTCGCGCGCCTGGTCGCGCCCAAGCTGTCGCAGCAGATCACCCTCAACCAGACCGCCGCCGGCATTTTCTCGGCCGGCGTGTCGATCAGCGTCGGCCTGATCAACGCCGCCGCCATGACCCCGTGAGCGCCGCCATGACCTCTGCCCTCACGAGCAAGCGATCGCGCAACCTCAAGCTGGTGCTGATGGCCGTCGCGGCGCCGGCGCTGCTGACCGGCTGCGAGGACGAACCCAGCGGCAAGGTCCTGACCTCGCTGGAAGAGTGCAAAGTGCAGACCGAGATCGCGCCGGCGGAATGCGAAGCGGCCTATTACAAGGCCCTGGTCGAGCACGAAAAGCTGGCGCCGCGCTTCGAGAGCGAGCGCGAGTGCAACGAACAATTCGGCGCCTGCCAGTCCGGACCGCAGAACCCGACCGGCGGCAGCCACAGCTACATGCCGTCGATGTCGGGCTTTCTGATCGGCTACGCCCTGTCGCAGGCGATGCAGCCGCGCGGTTACTACGGCATCGGCGGCGTCTCGCCGCTGTACCGCGATTACCGCAGCGGCGGCTATCTGCGCCCGGGCGGCGAACGCGTCAGCAGCAACAGCGGCACCGTCTACGGCAAGTACGGCAACACCGCCCTGCCGGCGCGCGCGGTCACCGTCTCGCGTTCGGGCTTCGGCTCCAGCGCCGCGGCACGCGGCGGTTTCGGCGGCAGCAGCAGTCGCGGCGGCGGTCGCGGCGGTTGAAGCCGGTCTCCAACGCCCCCATCGGCACCCCCATCGATACGCAACCCGGCGGACTGCAGTCAGCATGAAACGCATCGCGGTAACGCCGCGCCCCGACTGGCGCGATCAGGCCCAGTCGCTGGGCTTCCATTTCCACACCATCGACGGTGCGCCGTACTGGGACGAGTCGGCGTACTACGCCTTCAGCCTGAAGCAGATCGAGGACGATCTCGAACAGCCGACCCAGGAACTGCACGACATGGCGATGGACCTGGTCGACGAAGTCGCCGGGTCCGATGAACTGCTCACCCGGCTGGCGATCCCGCCGGCGTACTGGGACTGGATCAGCGACTCCTGGCGCCGTCGCGAGCCGCATCTGTACGGGCGCATGGACCTGGCCTACGACGGCACCGGCCCGGCCAAGCTCTATGAACTCAATTACGACACCCCGACCTCGTTGTACGAGGCCGCCTACTTCCAGTGGCTGTGGCTGGAGCAGAGCGTCGAACGCAAGGTGTTGGCGCAGAGTGCAGATCAGTACAACCGCATCCAGGAACTGTTGATCGAGACCTTCGCGACCCTTGCGCGCGACCAGCGCATCGCCACGCCGGTGCATTTCGCCGCGGTCGAAGGGTCGGCCGAGGACCAGGGCACGGTGCGTTACCTGCGCGACTGCGCCGAGCAAGCCGGCGTGGAAACGCTGGAACTCAGCATCGAAGGCATCGGCATCAGCGCCGAGGGTTGGTTCACCGATGGCGACGACCGGGTCATCCGCACCCTGTTCAAGCTGTACCCGCTGGAATGGATGTTCGTCGAGGAATACGGCTCCAAGCTCGCCGCCTCGCAGATGCAGCTGATCGAGCCGGCGTGGAAGGCGATCCTCAGCAACAAGGGCGTGCTGCCGTTGCTGTGGGAGCGTCATCGCGGCCATCCGAACCTGCTCGAAGCGCATTTCGACGAAACCCCGGCGATCGCCTTGCCGCCGGGCTGGGTACGCAAGCCGCTGTTCTCGCGCGAAGGCGCCAACATCGAGCTGGTCACCGCCAGCGGCGAACGCCTCAGCAGCGACGGCCCCTACCGCGATGCGCCGACGATCCGCCAGGCCCATCACGCACTGCCGCGGTTCGACGACGCGGCCGGCGCCGCCAACTACCCGTTGGTCGGCAGCTGGGTCGTCGCCGACCAGGCCGCCGGCATCGGCCTGCGCGAAGACGCCGGCCCGATCACCCAGGACAGTTCGCGCTTCGTGCCGCACGCGATCGTCGACTGAAGCGAGTCGCGACGAGCCTCGTTGCCTGTTGTCCGTTGCCGTTGCCGGAGTGATTTTGCTGTTGCTGTGCGTAGCTGAGCACTCGCGAAGGCCATCGAAGACCCGGAGGGCGGCCTGCATGGATGCAGGCCGTTTTTCATCGGGACAGGGATGTCCCGTATGAAAAAGCCCTGCGCATGCACCGCTCGTGCGGGCTGGTGATTCAAAACAAAGCATTTTTCTTTGGTTACCTTTCTTTTGTTGCTTTAGACAAAAGAAAGTAACCCGCCGCTTTAGTGGCGGAAGCTTTTGGCGTTTGATCTAGATCTTGCTTGAGAGATGCGCCGCAAGACCGTCGCAGCGTGGTCGCGGCTTGCGCCGCTCCTACCCTGGCTTCAGCCGGGAGCGGCACGAGATTGTGGCGTCGTGGTCGCCGCTTCTAGGGTAGGAGCGACGCAAGTCGCGACCGCGTGCCGTCGGCTTCCGGCGTTTCGATCGAGCAAGTGCAAAGCTTCCGTCCGCTGACGCGGCCGGGTTACTTTCTTTTGCTGGCCCAAAAGTCCCACAGGGAGTTCCTTCGGTCAAAGCTAACCAAAGAAAAGGCCTTCCTTGCAAGGGCACAAGCCCGCGCGAGCGATGCATACGCGGGGATGCTCCAGACAGGCCATCCATGGCCTGCTTGCGCACGGCCCGCATCCATGCGGGCCGCCCTACGGGTCAGCTATTGACCGGCAAAGCGGCAAGCGGCAAAGCGGATCAAAATCACAGCGACAGCCGAAAAGCAGAATCTGAAATCGACGGCGGTTGCAAACGATCCGCACCGGCCGTAGTTCATGGGTCGCGACTTACGCTGCTCCTACCGTGAACCTGCGTTGCCGTTGCCGTTGCCGTTGCCGATCGCGTCGAGGCTCGCTATCGCGCACATCCGGGGCCTGGCCGGCCGCATTCGCCGACCCGTCAGTGCGGCGCTTCTGTGGCCCGTCTGCCTAGGTGACATCCGATCGCGCGTTGCGCCGCCGGCCTCGCCGATTGGACGAATTCCGAACTGTTCCGCAGTTTCGCCGTGATTGCGGCCGTGAAAAGCCGTTTCGCGCTCCTGGATTGTGTCGATGATCGAAGCGCGGGCTGGGTGGCCCGCCGGCGCCCGCCTCGCGGGTCGGCGTTTCGATCATCACTTCGGGAGTAAGGAAACCATGCGTATCCATTCGAAGCGGTTGAAGCTGGAAGGACTCTTTCTCGCCATCGCAGCGGCCCTCGTCGTCGCACCGGCAAGCCAGGCGGCGGAGCTCAAGTACTCGGCGGCGGTAACCCAGGCGCGTGGCCTGATCGCCGATCACGGCGCCGCGGTGCAAGGCGTTGCCGAGGACGCATTCGAGGCGCGCGACACCGTCGTCGATCGCGACGGCACCACGCACGTGCGCTTCGACCGCACGTACCAGGGCCTGCGCGTGATAGGCGGCGACGTGGTGACGACATCGCGGCGCGGCCGACTCGCCACCACCCAGCTGACCCTGCGCAGCCAGCAGCGTCCCAGCCTGCGTGCGCGCATCAGCCGCGACGACGCCGCGGTCGAAGCCGGCGCCCGCTTCAACGGCAAGGTCAGCCAGGTCCACGGCAACCAACTCGTGGTGTACGCGCGCGGCGCCCAGCCGGTGCTCGCCTACGAGGTGACCCTGCAGGGCGAGGAAACCCGCCTGCATTCGGGCTTCGTCACCTATTACGTCGATGCGCTCAGCGGCAAGGTGCTCGACGCTCAGGACCGCTTGCAGACCGCCGGCGCGGTCGGCACCGGCAAGACCTTCTACTACGGCAACCTCAGTATCGCCACCGACCAGAAGAGCGCGACCAAGTTCGACCTGATCGACACCACCCGCGGCAACGGCAGCGTCTACGATGCCAAGGGCGCGGCGATCTCGAACCTGTTCGACATCCTGTTCGCGACCTGGGGCGCGAGCCTGTTTACCGACACCGACAATGTCTGGGGCAACAACACGCTCAGCGATCGCGCCACCGTCGCCACCGACATCCACTACGGCGTCGGCGCGACCTGGGATTATTTCAAGAACGTCCACGGCCGCAGCGGCCTGTACAACGACGGGGTCGGCATCAAGAGCTATGCCCACACCAACTTCAAGCGCGCCGACGGCACCAGCACCGGCGTCAACGCGGCCTATTTCGCCCTGACCAAGGTGATGTTCTACGGCGACGGCGACGCCTCGCGCGGCTACGGCCCGATCGTCGGCATCGACGTTGCCGGCCACGAGATGTCGCACGGGGTCAACGCCGCGACCGCGAACCTGGCCTATTCGGGCGATGCCGGCGGTCTCAACGAAGCCAATTCCGACATTTTCGGCACCCTGGTCGAGTTCTACGCCAACAACCCGGCCGACCCCGGCGACTACCGCATCGGCGAGATCATGCGCACCGGCGGGCTCGCCTTCCGCGACATGTACAACCAGGGCGTCGACGGCAAATCGTTCAATTGCTACATCGCCGGCGGCTTCGACCCGAACCTGGGCGCCGGCGGCATCCACGACCCGCATTACACCTCCGGGGTCGGCAACCGCTTCTTCTACCTGGTCGCCGAAGGCGCGGTGGTGCCGGCCGGTTCGGGCCTGACTCCGGCCCAGTTGGTCTGCAACGGCGATACCGGCATCGTCGGCATCGGTCGCGATAAGGCCGGCAAGATCTGGTATCGCGCGTTGACCACCAAGTTCACCTCCAGCACCAGCTATCCGCAGGCGCGCGCCGCGACCCTGGCCGCCGCGGCGGAGCTGTACGGCGCCGGTTCGCCAGAGCAGAACGCGGTGGCGCGGGCCTGGAGCGCAGCCAACGTCAACTGACGCGGGCGCGGTTGAAGCAGGCCCGGCTGAAGTGGGGCTTGGCTGAAGCAGAGCTTGGCTTAAGCGGGGCTTGAGCGAGCGAGCGCGAGCGGCCCGCCATGGCGGGCCGTTCGCGACGTGGGGTGGGCGGCCGCCTTTCGCGTTTGAGCACGGCGGCCTCGCGCCGCGCGCGCGGCGCGTCCATGTGCGATCCTCATGCCCCGTCGGTTCGAGCGATCGAACATACGGGCTGCAAATCCGTCCGAACCGAGCCTTTCATGAGCCAAGGTCGTCCGCACTGCGCGTCGAGCCGCCGTCTCGCCGCGATGCCGCCTGTCGCCCCCGCACCGATCCGCAGCGGAGGCGCGCGTCATGGCGTCCGATAAGTTGCCCGGCGCCGACGACGGTTTCTTGTTCGCCGCCTCGACGTTCGAGTGCGAGGCCGAGGGCAAGCGGCTGAGCGGTTACGGCTGCCGGTTCCGCGCCTCGATGTACCGCGACGAGCTCTACGAACGCCACGGCGTGCATTTCCCGGCCCAGTTCGCCCGCGCCGTGTCCAAGCGCCGCAGCGACTACCTGGCCGGGCGCATCTGCGCGCAGCGTGCGCTGGCGGCGCTCGGTGTCGCCGGTGCCGACATCGCCATCGGCCCGAACCGCGAACCGGTGTGGCCCGCCGGCGTGGTCGCCTCGATCTCGCATGCCGGCGACCGCGCGGTCTGCATCGCCTCGACCGACCCCGAGGTGCTCGGGCTCGGCATCGACATCGAAGGCAGTCTGCAGCCCGGCATGGCCGCCGACATCCGCCGCGAAGTGGTCGATGCGGCCGAAGAGGAAGCGGTGCAGAGCCACTTCCCCGATTTCACCCTCGGCCTGGCGGTGGTGTTCTCGGCCAAGGAGAGCCTGTACAAGGCCTTGTATCCCCAGGTCGGCCGTTTCTTCGGCTTCGAGGCGATGCGGATCGTGCGGATCGAGGCCGAGCGCATCATGTTCGCCGCGACCGAAGAGCTGTCGGCCACGGTGGCGTCCGGCGCCGAGTACGCCGCCCACTACCTGATCGCCGAGGGCGAGGTGCGCACCGTGGCCTGCGTGCGCCGGCCGGGCTGATCCCGCCACCGCCGCGCGCGGACGCGCCGGCGGCGACTTGTAAGACAATGACCGGATCATGCGTTGCCTGTTGATCGACAATTACGACTCGTTCACCTGGAACCTCGCCGACCTGATCGGCCGGGCGTTCGGCGAAGCGCCGATCGTGGTCCACAACGACGAGGACGACTGGGACGGGCTGAGCGCCCGCCACCGTTTCGACTGCGTGGTGATCTCGCCCGGGCCGGGCAGCGTGACCCGCGAGGCCGACGTGCATGTCTCGCGCCAGGCCATCGCCCGTAGCGGATTGCCCTTGCTCGGCGTTTGCCTGGGCTTCCAGGGTATCGCCCATGCCCACGGCGGCCGCATCGTCCATGCGCCGGTGCCGTTCCATGGCCGCGCCTGCGCCGTGCACCACGACGGCAGCGACCTGTTCGCCGGCGTGCCGACGCCGTTCGAGGCGATCCGCTACCACTCACTGATCGTGGCCTCGCCGCTGCCGCCCGAGCTGGTCGCGACGGCGCATGCCGACCCCGGCCTGATCATGGCCCTGCGCCATCGCTTCCTGCCGCAATGGGGCGTGCAGTTCCATCCCGAATCGATCCTGACCGAACACGGCATCGACCTGATCGCGAACTTCCGCGACCTCGCCCATCGTCATCGACGACGCCCGTTGCTGAGCCTGGCGCTGCCCTCGGCAGCATCGGCACCCATCGAGCCAATACCCGTCGAGCCGGCGCCCATCGAGCCGGTGCCCGTCGCAGCCACGCTCGACCAAGCGAAGCCGGCCACGGCGTCCGACACCGGCCCGACCCATCCTGCGCGCAGCTTGCGCGCGGTCTGCCGGCCGCTCGACGGCGTCGGCGACCCGGAGGCGGTGTTCTCGGCCTTGTTCGCCGGCCGCGACAACGCGTTCTGGCTCGACAGCCAGGTCGCGCTCGACCACAGCGCCGGCTGCTCGTTCATGGGCGCGGTCGACGATGCCGATCTGCTCGCTTACCGGATCGACGAGGACGATGCGGCGCTGAGCCGCGGGCAAGGCTTGCTCGCAGGCATCGAGCGCGAGCTCGAAGAGGTCGTCATCGAAGACGGCATGGCGGAAGACGGCAAGCGATTGCCCTTCGACTTCCGCGGGGGATTCGTCGGTTTCCTGGGCTATGAGATGAAGGCGCTGTTCGACGGCGACCGCGGCGAAGGCCATCCAAACCCCGATGCGCTATGGATGCGGGTGCGACGCTTCCTCGCCTTCGATCACGCCACCGGGCGGGCCTGGGCCGTAGCGGCGACGTACGAGGACAAGATCGACGAGGCCGAGGCCTGGATCGAAACCGTCGCTGTCGCGGCGAGACAGGCGCGCAGCGACGATGCCGCGGTGCCCTCGCGAGGCTTGCAGCGGCTTGAGGTCGAGATGGATCTCGGACGCGACGATTACCTGGCCGCGATCGGCGAATGCCAGCGTGCCATCGTCGACGGCGAGACCTATCAGGTCTGCCTGACCAATCATTTCCGTTTCCGCGCCGAGCTCGACCCCTACGCGCTGTACCGGCAGATGCGCCGCGGCAACGCCGCGCCGTTCGGTGCCTTCCTGCGCGGCCGCGGCATCGCCGTGCTGAGCACCTCGCCGGAGCGTTTCCTGCGCGTCGACCGCAGCGGCCGCATCCAGACCAAGCCGATCAAAGGCACCGCGCGCCGTTCCGACGACCCGCAACTCGATGCGCGTTATGCGCGCGAGTTGGCCGAGTCGGTCAAGGACCGCGCCGAAAACCTGATGATCGTCGACCTGATGCGCAACGACCTCAACCGCGTTTCGGTCGCCGGCACCGTCGAGGTGCCCGAGCTGCGCGTGGTCGAGAGCTACCGCACCGTGCACCAGCTGGTCAGCACGGTGGAATCGCAGTTGCGCCCCGATTCCAGCCTGATCGACCTGGTGCGCGCGACTTTTCCGGGCGGCTCGATCAGCGGCGCGCCGAAGAAGCGCACCATGGAAATCATCGACCGCCTGGAGCGCAGCCCGCGCGGCGTCTATTGCGGTTCGATCGGCTATCTCGGCTACAACCGCGTGGCCGACCTCAACATCGGCATCCGCACCCTGTCCTACGACGGCGCCACGATCGCCTTCGGCGCCGGCGGCGCGATCACCTACCTGTCCGAGCCCGAGGCCGAATTTCAGGAAGTCCTGCTCAAGGCCGAAGCCGTGCTGCGGCCGGTCTGGCGCTACCTCGGCGACGGCAGCGACGGCTTCGCCTACGAGCTGGAAGCCGCCCGTTTGCGTCTGCGGGTCGCGAACGACTGAGGGCATCGTCGAAAGGGCAGGGACCATGCGTCCACGACGATGCGCTGCCCCGGCAGGAGCGTCGTCCCACAGGAATTTCCTCCGGTCACCGCGACCGCGAACCTCCGGCCGGGCGACGCGATAGGGCCGGCGACGCGGTAGCCGCCGACCGATGCTGGACCTACAGGCGAATAGCGCCAGCCGCGGGCAATCGGCGCGTCTCCTGCAGCCGATACGCCAGCTGCCGGTACAGCGCCGTGCCGAAGATCGCGTGGATGCTCGAAGCGACGATCGAGAAGGCGTAGATCAGGCCGGCGTCGGGAATATGCACGGGCAGGCGCATGAACGGCACCATCAGCACGAACAACACCGCGACCGCCCAGGCCGCGATCAGGCCGGCCGCCGCATTGCGCAGGCCGCGACGCAGCGGCGCCAGCCGCGCCGAGCGCGTGCGTCCCCAGCGCGCCATGAGGTGGCGCCGGGCCGACATCGCCAGCCGCGTTCCGGACAGCGCGGCCCAGACGTGCAACAGCGCCGACGCGGCCGCGACCCAGCGCGCCAGCTGCGTCAGCGGCTCGGCGCCGGCGCGGATGCCGATCATCGCCAAAGCCACCGCGACGATGAAGATCATCAGCGCCGACAGCGAGGCGTTCTCGATCGAACGGACCTCGGCGAACCAATCCCGGGGACTCGATGTTGGCCGGATCATGGGCATGAACGTTCCTTCGTCCTGTGCATTGGGGTGGCGCCGTCAGCGAACTCGTACCGGTCGGCTGCAATCTGCGTAGTAAAGCCGACACTCGCCGTCCTTCTTGGTTTCGCAGTCTTTCAGGCCTATCTCGGCGGCGAGTTCCGCTGTCTTTGCATTGATAGCCGCATAGCGGGTATTGCTGGTGACCACCACCACGCATTGATTGACGTAGGCGACCGTCAGAGTGCAGTCGACGCCGCCCCGACTGCGGCAATTCTCGATGGCCGCCTTAATAGCCTCTCGCTTGCTGGGCAGATTGGTCACCGCACCGACTACTGCCTTGGCGTCATCCCCTGCGACCGCGCCCCAACTGTTCTTCCATTTCGGGGTGGGTAGCCCGTAGCCGCCCGGGCCCGAGGGTATCGGGCCGCACGACGAAGTCGATATGCCCGAGTAAGGGATCATGCCTGCGGGGCAACCGCCGTCCGCGTGGGCATAGCCTGAAACAACTAGCAAGAGTGAAGGTAGAAATCGAGTCGTCATAGTCGGTTTCTAAGTCGATGCCCAAGCTGCCGGGTACGAGTGCTTTTGCTTGAAGGTTTCCTCTCCATTCTCAACGAACTCGCACGGGTAGGCTGCAACCCGCGTAGTAGAGCCGGCACTCGCCATCCTTCTTCTTTTCGCAGGACTTCATGCCCATTTCAGCCGCGATTTCAGCGCTTTCGGCATGGACCGCAGCGTAGCGGGTGGTGCTAGCGACGATGACGACGCATTGGTTGACGTAGGCGACGGTCAATGTGCAATCGACGCCACCACGGCTGCGACAATTGTCGATGGCGGCCTGCTTCGCCTCTCGTTTGCTCGGCAGGTCGGTCACCGCGCCGATCACGCCCCTGGCATCGTCGCCCGCCACCGCACCCCAGCGATTCTTCCATTTGGCAGTTGGTAGCCAAGAGCCGCTTGGACCCGAGGGTATCGGGCCGCATGAAGAGGTCGACGTGCCCGAGTAGGGAATCATGCCGGCGGGGCAACCGCCTTCTGCGGCCGCGTGGTCATGCATGCCAAATAGGACGATGCTAAGAACGATAAGGGAAGTCTTCATGGTCAGCCTCGTTTGATCTGATCCTGAATGCCGGTCGGACCGTCGTGGGACACGGTTGCAGCGCCCGAAACGCGAGTGCCGACGCTATTAAAAGAGCTTGTCAGGGAGGAGGCTCTTTCATCTTCGCCTCTTGGTTTGGCTATAGGCGCAGCTTGCGCAGCCCCAGCCCCAGCCCCAGCTCCAGCCATGCCAGCTTGCCCCGAAGCCCCACTCCCGAACGCCGAAAACTGCATGAAACCCCCCAGGGTGCCCTGGAAGAAGTTGGCCGCGAACGGGGGTACGGTAATGATGACCACGGTCATGATCAGGCCGAGCCCGCCCTGCTGCATGGCCTGGTTGCTGATGCCCTCGGCATCGACGCCCCAGATCGCGCCGATCTTCGCTACCCACAGGGCCGCCGACACGCGCGCCATCAGCTCCAGCAACATGCCGGTCACCACGCTCAGCATCGCCATCGAGAACAGGGTGCCGATGCCGTACATCAGCCAGCGGCGGAACAGGTCCTTGGTCTGCTCGAAGATCAGGCAGAGGATGAACAACGGCCCCAGGCCGATGAACAGCGCGATGGCGAACTTGAACATCAGCAGCATCGCGCCGGCCGACATCGCCGGGCTCGCCGCCCCGACTCCGGCAAACAACACCGCACGCGCCTTGCGGTCGTGCAGCTCGGGATCGCCGGGGACGATCTGGACCGCGTCGATCGCGCTCATCGCGAGCTGGGTGTAGGCGAGGTTTTCGTCGATGCTCTGCGCGGTGGTCTTGCCGCTGCGGCCGGAGAACAGGCCGTGGATTTCCCGGTCGAGGTCGTAGGTCAGGTAGCGGTGCAGATCGCTGCCGCCGAACGACATCGTCGTTGCCACGCCGACGATCAGGGCGATGCGCGTCGCGTTGGCGACCAGCGCCATCATCGGTTCGCGCAGCTGCCCGGTGACGATGCGATAACCCATCAGCAGGATCCACAAGGTGACCAGGACCAGGGCGATGCTACTGGCCCAGGTCATGGTCCTGCCCATCAGCTCCAGGCCGAACTCGTCGATGCGCTCGGTCAGGTAGTCGTTGACCAGCTGGAACAAGACGAAATCGCCGATGCCCGACTGGCAATGAGGGTCGATCCAATCGACCAGTCCGTTCAATCCGTTGAACCCGTGCATCGCCTTCCCCTGGAGTCGCTGCGGCCGGGTCGCGTGATCGCGAGCCGGCTTGCTAGGTTTACTTCGAGAGTGCCGCCTTGAGCGCTGCGGCCTGCACTACCTGACCGAGCAGCGAACCGCGATTGCCTTGTAGCGCGCGCTTGGCCAGGCGCGACTGGTCCCATTTCAACGATTCGATGTAGTCGTTATAGGCTTTCATGCGCGCCTGCCAGTAATCCAGGTCCATCGAGGTGCGCACCAGGAAGCGTTGCGCCTCGTTGTCGTTGGCGGCCAGGGCGCCCTGGCTGGAGCTCGCGCCGTCGCGCTGCGCTTCGATCTGCTGGAACTGTTGGTTGCGCTGGATCAACGTCTTCAACATCCGCACCGATTCGTTGTACTTGGCGTTCTCGGCCAGGACCATGCGCTGGCAGATCGCCTTCTGTTCTTCGACGATGTTGCCCTCCAGCTTCGGCGCGATCTGCCGCAGCAGGCCGGTCATACGCTCGCGCACGCCGCCTTCGCTTCCGGCCGGGCACATGTCCTGCATGCCGTAGTCGTCGGGACGCAGCGGAAACGTGTCGCTCATCTGCGGAGAACTGAAGTTCAGGCGCTGCAGTTTGATCAGCTGTTGCTGATAGTGGCTGTAGGTGTCGTTCCAGCGCTTGGCCTCCTTGCCGAACTCGACCGCGTCCTTGGCGATCTGCTGCATCTGCGCGGTGAGGTTGATCGGATCGTTGACGACCAATTGGGCGCTGGCGTCGGCGGCCGCCAAGCTGCCGACGATCAGTAACGCCACGGACCAGGGGCGCGCCCTGGCGATGCTTCCTGTGCTTGCGAACTTCATTGCGATTCCCTTCCTGCCCGATCGACTGCAAAACCTTGCCGGCGGCGCCATGCGAAACATTGTGCATCGAGTATTTGCGGCCTGCCTCCGGTCGCGTCAGCGACGCCCGATGCGGTCGCGCGGAACATTCGCATCGGCACCGCCCCAATACGCAGCCACTATCGCATACGGATGCGCGACCCAGAATGCGTTATCGATAAATCGTTGTGGACGCTAGTCCACATTTGTAGACGAACGAAGAGGTTTTGTAGCCACCGAGTCGGTTTCGAAACATATTGCGAAACCTGTGGTTGCGATCGCTGCATCGCCATCGATATCGCTGCGCTGTAATGTGTGGGATAGAACATTTTGCTTCTTGCATTCTCGTCATCCACACTTCGAGGGCTTCGGATTGAAGGACCTGTGTTGCCTATCGATGCGCAGAGCGCATCGGTCGTTCCGCAAGATCAGCACTGGAGTATCGGCGGCCCCGATCTATGGATTTGCTAGAGGATCGGAATGATTCGGATCTATGTCGTCGACGACCATCCGGTGCTCAGGACAGGCTTGCACTCGATCATCGAGCGGGAAACCGACATTCATGTCGTCGGCGAATCCGGTAACGGCGCCGAAGCGCTGGCGGCGATTCCGCAGCTCGCCGTGGATGTGGTGCTGTGCGATTTCGTCCTGCCCGATACCG
Organism: Lysobacter sp. CA196; assembly: GCF_052078695.1. Taxonomy (NCBI): domain Bacteria; kingdom Pseudomonadati; phylum Pseudomonadota; class Gammaproteobacteria; order Lysobacterales; family Lysobacteraceae; genus Lysobacter; species Lysobacter sp. CA196. Next base: position 59,445 of record NZ_JBQJIN010000012.1, read on the forward strand.
ACGGTCTGCGCCTGACCCGCAAGCTGCTGCACGAGAACGCCGAGCGCAAAGTCCTGATCGTGTCCGGGCTCGACGACAGTTCGATTCCGCGGCTGCTGTTCGATGCCGGCGCGCGCGGCTATCTGACCAAGGCCAGCAGCGCGCACAAACTGGTGTACGCGATCCGCCAGGTCGCGGCCGGGCACGAGTTCGTCGACGATGCCTTGCCGCGCAACGTCCTGCTCGGCCTGTCGCCGTTCCGGCGCCTGAGCGCGCGCGAGAAGGAAGTCGCCGCGCTCACCGTGCAGGAGTACACGACCCGGCAGATCGCCGAAGTGCTGCGGGTCGACGAGACCACCGTGCGCACCATCCGCTCGCGCGTCTACAAGAAGCTCGGCCTGCGCGGCGCGATTTCCTTGAGCAAGCTCGCGGCCCGGCACGGTTTCACCGACCAGAGCGTGTAGGCGGGCGCGTCCATCGCGGCGGGCCGCGGCGAACGCGATGGCAAGGGAACGTCGACTGGCCACCCGTGTCAAGAACGAGTGACGACCGCTTGTGAGCCGCACGTCGAAGTGAATGCGCTCATTAGTTTGACGCACGTCGATGTTTGCGAAGCCGTCCGCGTCGGTAGTGGTCGCGTTTCCCGGGTAAGCGTATAAGCGTAATCAGAGGCAGTGGTCGTCGATGCGGCCGATCCGAGACCCGGGCTTGCGAGGGGATCTCATGGCGACGCGATTGCAACGCAGGAGTGCGGCGACGCGTCGCCATCGGTGCGACCGACGCAGTCGCGGATCGTTCGAGTGTCGCCGCGGTGGCGACTTGCGGCGCGGTTCATTGCGGCCTCGCCGCGCCGGCTTCGCCGCCATCGTGCGGATAGCCGACATCCACGACGCGGTAACCGCGCCGACCGCAGGGAGCGAGCGCATTGGGCACTAACGAGCACGCACCTTCCCGGCCCGGCAACGATCGGGACCGCGTTCGGTCGGAATCGCATCCCGCGGAGCCGCGCTCGCTCCATAGCGGACGTTCCTCCAACCGCGGGTCGGTTACCGAAGTGCGGCGCGATCCGCGGCCGATGGCGCCGGCCATCATCGATATTTCCGGACGGATCGAGCCGGTCGTCGAGGTCGAGCGGAGCAGGATCGATTGGGCCGGCCTGGCCAGTCTGCTGCTCGGTGCGAGGCCGGCCGAATGGCCCGCCGAAGCCTTCGAGCCGCAACGCGCCGTGGCCGGGCCGTCGCCGCCGAACGACGGCAAGTGGCTGCACGAACTGCAATGGCACGGCGATCGCTTGCTCGCGGTGATCGCCGATGGTCGTGCGCGGCTATGGTCGGGCGATGGCGCGGAGTGGACCGAACGGGTTCCCGACATCGTCGACGCACTGGAGCGCCTTGGCCTGCACTCGGCCGCCTTCGACGGCGAGCTGATAGTCGGCGCCGGAGCCGAGGTCGATTACGCCGCGTTGCAGGCGGTGTTGTCGGGAGAGCGCTCCGAGCCGTTGACCTACATGCTGTTCGATCTGTTGCATATCGACGGGATCGGCATCGAACGCGCTCCCCTGGTCGATCGCAAGGCGGTGCTCGAACATCTGCTGCGGCAGGCGCCGCGGGCGTTGGGCTATAGCAGCCACATTCTCGGCAATGGCGACATCGCGCGGGCGGTAACCGTCAACCAATGCTTCGACGGCCTGATTTCCAAGCGTGCCTTCGCGTCCTATATGCGCGGATGCAGTCCGGATTGGCGCAAGACCCGTCTGCTGCAGTCGGGCCAGTTCGCCGTGGTCGGTTACACCTTGCCCGGTCTGCGCCATGCGCATCGCGGTTTCGATTCGCTGTTGCTCGCGCAACCGAAAGGCAAGGCGGCCTGGCATTACGCCGGCCAGGCGCGCGGCGATTTCGCCAGCGCGCTGGCGACGGACGTGGCGTCGCGCCTGAAAGGCGGCACAAGCAAGCCGACGGTCACAGTGAGCCCGGACGTCAAGGAGATACCCGGCGCGCTGTGGTTCAAGCCGCGCTTCGTGGTCGACGTCGACAGCCACGGCTTCGATGCCTCGGGCCTGTTGCGGCACGGCTTGCTGCGGCTGGTCAGCCATAACCGCTCGGTCGCGAGTCTCAGGCCGGGCAAATAAGCCCGTCGCGGTTCGCCGGCGCGAGCGTCGGCGTCGCGAGGGCGAGATACGCTTGATCGGAGCATCGGGGAGGATGCCCTGCATCGATCTCCCCGAACGTGCTCAGGCGGCTTCGAGCAACTTCTGCGCCTGCCGCTTGCCGACGCCGCGCAGGGCCGCGATCTGCTGGAGCAGGGCCTGGCGCGGGCGCGCTTTTTCCTGTTCCCAGTTATAGACCGACTGGCCGCTGGCGCCGATCAGCTTGCCGAATTCTTCCGCGGACACGCCCAGTTTCTTGCGCAGGGTGCGCAGGCCGGCGGCGGAGAAACGATGACGGCCTTCGCTTTCGGCTTGCGGCTTGGCCGCGACGGCCTTGTTGCCGGACTTGCCGAGTGCCTTGCTGAGCGCTGCGACCTCACGCTTGAGACTGTCGCGTTCGCGCTTGAGCGAGGCGATGTCCTGGCGCTGGGTGGCGACCTGCTTCTTCAGCGGGTCGACGAGGCGGCGGCATTCCTTGCGTGAGATACGTGCGATTTCGTCTTTGAGGATCGAAGCGAGGTTTGGCATATCGGTTCCGGGGGTGGCTGGGGCAAGAGTACCGAACGCCGGCGATTACGCCAAATACCGGAAAATCCTTGCGTCTTGGGCTCATCCGACGGTCGATTCGTGATTTTTGCGCGAAGTGGCGCGTAGGCCGGGCGCTATTTCGGTGCGCGGCGATAGCATTGGCGCCCGCGGATATCGCAACCGGATGCGTTCGCGCCGGGGCCGCCATCGAATTGCGATGCCGAGCGCGAGTCCGGTGTGCTGCGCCATTCACCCATTGTCGAGAGCCCGATGACCGTCTATACCGCGATCCACGAAACTCCGTCCGTCGAGGTGTACCGCATGCTCCGCGTCGGCTCCGGCCTGAGCGCGAAAAGCGAACTCGCTGCGGTACGCGGCCTGGCCAATAGTCTGTTCGCCGTGCAGATTCTCGGCGACGGCGCGCCGATCGGCATGGGCCGGGTGATCGGCGACGGCGGTTGTTTCTATCAGGTCGTGGATATCGCGGTGTTGCCGAGCCATCAGGGCCGGGGCCTGGGCAAGCGGATCATGCAGGACATCTCCGCCTATTTGCGCGAGCATGCGCCGGAAACCGCCTACGTCAGTTTGATCGCCGATGGCGAGGCGCGGCATCTGTACGCGCAGTACGGCTTCGAGCTCACTGCGCCGGCGTCGGTCGGTATGGCGTTCGAGCGCTGACGTCCGGCTTGCCATCGCCCAGCATGTCCGCGCGCATAGGCGCGGTGTCCAACGATCGCCAAGGAGTTCGTCTTGCAAGGTCCCAGTCCGGAACAGGCTCATCCGATGGATGGGTTTGCGCAGGTGTGTTTCATCAAGAACACCATCAAGAATCCGAACATCGTCGTCGGCGACTACACCTACTACGACGATCCGGAAGACTCGGAAAACTTCGAGCGCAACGTGCTGTACCACTTTCCGTTCATCGGCGACAAGCTGATCATCGGCAAGTTCTGCGCCATCGCGCGCGGCGTCAAGTTCATCATGAACGGCGCCAACCACAAGCTTTCGGGCATATCGACCTATCCGTTCCAGATCTTCGGACACGGTTGGGAACGCGTCATGCCCCAAGCCGACGAACTGCCGTACAAGGGCGATACCGTAATCGGCCACGACGTCTGGATCGGCTTCGAGGCCTTGATCATGCCCGGCGTCAGGATCGGCAACGGTGCGATCGTGTCGTCGCGCTCGGTCGTCGTCGCCGACGTTCCGGCCTACACCATCGTCGGCGGAAATCCGGCCAAGCCGATCCGGCAGCGTTTCGCGCCCGAGGAGATCGCCGCCCTGGAGTCGCTGGCCTGGTGGGATTGGCCGGTCGAGAAGATCACCCGGCACCTGCAGCGCATCGTCGACGGCGATATCGAAGCCTTGCGCCGTTGCGCAAGCGAGATCTGACCGCCGCCTTCTGAAGACCCGATCCAATCCAATCCAATCCGCTCCGGCTGGCGCGAAGCCCGCCGGTGGCTGACCGTCGTCGCGCGATCGCGGGTCGGACGGCGGTACCGCGCCGGCCCGACGGACCCTGCCTCGAATACTCATAGCGACGAACTCGGCGGCGCCTCGATGCGACCGGCGGCGTGCGCAGGCGGCCGGTCGGTGCCGATCGCCCTGCCGGTGCTTCATCGGCCAAGAAAGTCATGAATCTGAACGACTTACGCCTTCGAGAGCGAGGTCAGAACGTGACTTTTTTTGGATGGATTTGACGTTTTAGGGCGCTCCTCGGCCGGCGGAGTGTTCGCGATGGTTCATTCTAAAAAATGTGACTGATGGCACAAATTTTGCAAACGGTCAGTAACCCCTCGACCACGAGCCTCTCGAAAAGCACAGTCATAAAAATGAACGGGTTAGCCATCTTTGAGGGCTGCCGAGTGCTTCAGCCGGTGCCGGCTGACAGCGCCAAGCCGCCGCCGAAGCGCAGCGATTCCCGACCCTGACGTCTGCGCCGGCAAGCAGCGCGAAGCCTCAGGCGCGCGCGGCTGTGGACGGCGGCAGACCCGGCGCCAACGAACACCGATTCCGATTCGAAACAGGGCGATGGCTCGCGACCGCCATCGATCGCATGGATACCCCGGCTCGAGACTCGCGACCCGTAGAGCGGATCGCCGAGACGAAAGGCGAATGCGGCTTCGCTCGCGGGATGCCTCAAGCCATGAGCCAGGGGCCCCGCACCAGGACCACGAGTGCACGGCCCGGCGCCTGGGCGTCCGGCCCGAGCCGGCTCTCGCAAGCAATCGCAGGAGAAGCAGTAATGCCGCAAATCGAGCAGTTGGACCTCAGGCGCTATGCAGTCGCGGCAGGATTATTCCTGCTGGGAAGCTTCGGCGGCGCGCAAGCCGCTGCGGTGTCCTGTACGCCGCAGGCCGGTTACACCCATTGTCTGCGCTACACCTATTCGGGCGCTTCGCAGTCGTTTGCCGTACCCACCGGCGTCACTCAGGTCCGAACGACGATGTGGGGCGCCGGCGGCGGCGGTTCGATGGCCGCGAGCGGCAATGCCGCGGGCGGCGGTTCCGGCGGCTATGCCGACGGCACCGTTACGGTCACGCCTGGCGGTACGTTGACGGTGACCGTGGGCCAGGGCGGTGTCGCCACCGGCACCGCGCGTACCTACGGCGGCGGCGGCGCCGGTGCGCCCGGCCGCAACCACGATCCGGCCGCCAACCCGGGCAGTAACGGTTCCTCCGGCGGCGGCATGAGCGGCCTGTGGAGCGGCAGCGAATTCGTCTTGCTCAACGCCTTGATCATCGCCGGCGGCGGTGGCGGCTCGGCGTTCTGGACCGACCAACCGGCCGCGCCGAACCGGCCCCTGGCCGGCGCCGGCGGCGGCAGCAGCGGCAGCGATGGCACCTCGATCTACGGCGGCAAGGGCGGCACCCAACTCGCAGGCGGCGCGGCCGGGCCCTTGGCCTCCTGTCTCAACCCGAACGCTTCGGTGATCAGCGCCGGTCTGCAGTTCCGCGGCGGCGACGGCTGTTGGCCGGTGATCGCGAACGGTACGCCCTTCGAATACGAAGGCGGTGGCGGCGGTGGCGGCGGTGGCGGCGGCTGGTTCGGCGGCGGCGGCGGCGGCGCGCAGAACGAGAACAATCCGGTGGCGCCGACCTCGGGTTACGACGGCCCGGGCGGCGGTGGCTCCGGCTTTCTGAGCGGATCGGTCGCTGGCGGCACGCTGACCGTCGGCAGTGCGCCTACCTACACCGCGGCCTCGACCGCGGCGCCGCCGCAAACCGCGCATGCGCTGTACAGCGCCGGCATCGGTCGCGGCGGTGCGGCCGCGGCCGCTCAGGGCGCGGTCGCCGGCAACGGCGAAGTGATCATCCAGTGGGTGCAGCCGATCATTCGCCTGCAGAAGGCGCTGCCGAACGGCCGCGTCCTGGCGACCAACCAGTTCAACTTGAGCATCGCAGGTGCGGGCGGCCCGATCTCGGTCGCGACGACCGGCACCGGCAACACTGCGACCGGCACCGCGACCTTGACGGCCGGCACCGCCGGCAGCGTGTACACCTTGTCGGAAACCGCCGCCGGCACCACCGTGCTCAGCGATTACTCCACGACTTACAGCTGCACGAATGCGCGAGTGGGTGGGCAGACGCCGAGCGGATCGGCAACGAGTTTCACCCTGACGCCGGTCGCCGCCGACGACCTCACCTGCACCTTCAGCAATACCCGGTTGCCGCGTGCGGACCTGACCATCACCAAGACCAACACGCCGGGCGTCAACGGAAACGTCGACCAGAGCGGCGACACTCTGGCATCGGGGGCGACCACCCTCTACACGATCGTGGTGAGCAACGCCGGCCCGGATGCGGTGACCGGCGCGATCGTCCGCGACCCGATCGCCGGGCGCAGCCGGCTGACCTGCACTGCGCCTGCGGTGTGCACCGGCAGCGCCTGTCCTGCCGGCCCGCTGACCATGGCCGCACTGGACACCGGTATCGCCCTGGGCGCGCTGGCCAATGCCGCCACGGTGACGATCACCCTGAGCTGCACGGTCAACTGAGCAGGCGGCAAGCCGTCGCAAGCGGACGCCCGTCGCGTCGCCACGGGTGTCCGTTGTATCTGCGTCGCGCGCTGGCCGTGATCCGGCGGGGTCGAGCGCGATTCAGGTCGTGATCACTCGGCCGTCGGGTCCGGCAACGGCAGGCACTCCATGACCTCGACCGAGTCGCCGGGGAAGATCGTGAAGTGCGGATGCCGCTCGAACAGGCTCGCCGCCGCTTCATGCGACTCGGCTTCGATCACGGTATAGGCGGTGAGCCGGTTGCTGATGTCGGAAATGCCGTGGGCGTCGATGCGCTTGGTCTTGCCGAGCGGCGTGCCGAGGTCGACGATGCTGGCCCGATGCGCACCGACCCACGCACCCCAGGCGTTCATGCCGGCCTGTTCGAGTTGTTTGCGTCGGGCGTGGTCGGGTGCCTTGCTCCATTCGGAGCGCTCGCAGGCTTCCGCCGAACCCAGGTAGACGGCCAGGAACTGCTTCATCGCGCACTCCGGTCGAGGCTTGGAAGACCGGTCAGTTTCGCGCCTGCGGCATCGCCGGGCCAGAACCGCCCCTTGCTCAAGCCAGGGGGCCGATCGGCAACGACCCGGCCACTGCCGCGCCGACGCACCAGGCCAGCGCCCACACGGCGGACAGCCGCAGTCGCCATACCAGGAGCCAGCCGACCGCGACGATTACGGCGTCGGCCAGCCCGGTCACGCCTTCGCGCCAGACCGGGTCGTACAGCGCGGCCGCGAGCAGGCCGACCACGGCGGCATTGATGCCGGCCACGCTTCGCGCCGCCCAGGGGCGGCTGACCAGCGCGCTCCAGGCCGGCAAGGCCGCGGTCAGCAACAGAAACCCGGGCAGGAAAATGCTCGCCAAGGCGACGCCGGCGCCCAGCCACGGCGGCAGGCCGAGGTCGACGCTGGCGCCGAGATAGGCCGCCAGGGTGAACATCGGGCCGGGCATCGCCTGCGCCGCACCGTATCCGGCGAGAAACGCATCCGTGCCGATCCAGCCGGCGACCACGACTTCGTCCTTGAGCAAAGGCAACACCACGTGGCCCCCGCCGAACACGAAGCTGCCGGCGCGATAGAAGGCGCCGGCCAATCCGCGCAGCGAGGGTGCGGCGCCCGAGGGAATCAACGAGCAGGCCAGCGCCGACAGGAACACGACGAAGCAGACGCCGGCGAGGCGGCGTCCGTAACGCAAGGGCAGCGTCGCTGCCCGGTCGAATGCCGCGGGGCGGCACAGCAGCGCACCGACGAGGCCGCCGCCGAGAATGGCGACGAACTGCCACCCTGCGTCGCCGCCGAGCAGCACCAGCGCACTGGCGCCCACGGCGATCGCCACGCGCAGCAGGTCCGGGGTCAACGATCGCGCCATGCCGAGCAGACCGTGCGACACCACCACCACCGCGACCAGCTTCAGGCCGTGAATCACGGCGGTGCCCATCGGGCCGTGCAGGAACTGCGGCGCATACAGGGCGAAGCCGAACATCAGCAGCGCCGAGGGCAGGGTGAAGGCCAGGAACGCCGCCAGCGCGCCGCGCCAGCCCGCGCGCAGCAAGCCGATCGCGAAGCCCAGCTGGCTGCTCGCCGGGCCGGGCAGGAACTGGCAGATCGACAACAGGTGGGCGAAGGCCGCATCGTCGAGCCAACCGCGCCGGCGCACGAACTCTTCGCGGAAATAGCCGAGGTGAGCGATCGGCCCGCCGAACGAGCTCAGGCCGAGACGCAGGAACACCCGGAACACTTCCGCCGCATCGCCTGCGTTCGCGCGAGATGGGACGTCTGGTGCGGACAAGCGGCCTCTCCGGTTCGGCGTCGTGCCTGCCTATTCTAGGCACGCTCGAGCAAGCGGACGCCGGCATCGCAGCCCCCGAATGCGAGAGCAGGTCCAAGCGCCGTCGTGAACCTGCTCTCGTCTCCGACAGCCGCGTCGGCGGCATGGCATCCGTGACGTCCCACCGGGCGGCCGCGCGCGGCGTTCTGTGATTAGCGGCTGCGATGCACCCTGGCGAGGGTCGCACCATGGTCGGCTCGGCGACACGAAAACGCCGGGCCCGCCATCGAGTTCGAATTCGTGCCTCGAGCCGCGCATGGGGCGGGTCGTGCGTGAGATTCGCGATCAATGCGAACATCGTTTGTCCGTGACCCAGGCCGCGAACGCGAGATCGCGCACAAACAAGCACAGGCAAAAACATAGCGGACACATGTCAATGCGATGACAGTGCATATCCGTGCTCGCCCTAGCTAGGCGAGACGACGATCGGTTGATCTAATTCCGCGATCTCTCATCGCAGGCGTTCGATCCATGGGTATCCCGAGCATCGATGGCGTTCCCTACCATCTGCAATACCTGCAAGCACCCGCGCAGGCCGTGGTTCCGCCGCCGCAGCCGCAGGAGGAATACCACCAGGTCGAGGCCGGCGACACTCTGGAGTCGATCGCCCAGCAATACAGCACTCCGGAAGCGCCGGTCACCGCGCAACAGATCGCCGAGCGCAACCAGATCGACAACGGCCCGATCGATCCCGGCAAGGACTTGATCGTGCCGACGATCAAGCAGCACGCCGCACCCAAGGCCGATCCGAATCCGTCGCCCGAGCAGGCCAAGAGCGACGAGGCGATGAAGAAATACCTCACCGCCGAAGACAATCTCGCCGCCTTCGACAGCGGCTACACCCGCCAGCACAACGATCCGGACTACCAGCCGATCCGCTCCGGCTACGCGAGCCTGAGCGCGACCGCGCGCGACGACCTGCAGAAAAGCATCGCCGCCGAGATAAAGGCCGACTTCGACGCCGGCGCGAACGGCGGCGTGTTCGACGCCAAGGCGATCCAGCAGTACGGCGCCGAAGTGGTCAAACGCTTCGACAACGACCCGGCCGGCAAGGCCGCGGCCGAAGCGGCGGTCAAGGAAGTCGGGATCCAGCACGAGGTCGACAGCACGCTCAAGGCGGCCGGGGCGGCGCCGGACGCCAAGGGCGCGGTCGAGACGTTGAGCCGCGAACTGCCGAAGCTGTCGCCCGAGGCGCAGACTCGGCTGCTGTCCAGCGACGGCTTCGACACGCTGATCGAGCAGAAGATCGGTCCGGAGTTCACCGCTCCGCTGAAGGGCGAGCCGTGGAAGGACGCGCGCAGCGGACCGGCGTCCAAGCCGATGGAGAGTATGCAGAGGTTGGAGAAGCTGATCGAAGGCGCCGAACCGCGCCTCGCCGGCGCACTCGCCGACCACGGCGTCGATGCCTTGAAGGACTTCCTCGGGCGCGCCGAGAACGATGGCTACAGCATCCGCCTCGGCATCGACGGTACCCGTTCGCTGGTCCACATCGCCAGCCGGGTCGGCGGCACCTCCGAGGGCGATGCCGCGATCCGGAGCATGACCGATCTGCCGCTGGACGGTTCGCAGATCCATCTGGGCGTGTCCGAAGGCGCGCGTCCGAATCTGTCGATCGCGATGGCGCAGGCCTACGGCGGGCCGCAGTCGGTCGACGCGGCGATCATGGGCGTGCAGATGTACGCCGGCAGCGTCAACGGCGATGTCGACAAGCTCGCCAAGCACACCGACGAGTTGAGCTGGCTGATCAACAACCACGGCGCCGCGATGACGCCGGAGCAGCTCAACCAGGCGATCAAGGACTACACCAGCGGCGCCGGCTCGAACTGGGCGAAGACCGCCGAAGAACTGCAGAACAAGGTCGCCGACGAGGGCAAGACCCTGCTCGATCAGATCGACAGCCTCAGCAACGCGCCGGCCGACCAGCAGGACAAGACCAGGAAAGCCATCGAAGGCATTCTCGGCGACAGCAAGTCCTCGTATGCGATCAGCCTGGCGCTGAAGCAGCACCCCGACTACATCGATTCGCTCGCCGGCAAGCGCCTGATGCAGAACCTGGCCTACACCGGCAAGTTCGGCGAGCAGGGCATCAAGCTCGGCAAGGAAATCGCCAACGCCTACGTCCGCAACGACGTGCTCTCGGCCGCGCACAACTACGACCCGCGCAACCCGGCCAGCATCCAGCAGGCCGAGCAGGCGATCGAAAAGCTCAAGAACCCGGCTCTGATCAAGTTGCTGGGCATGGACGTCGAAAGCGGCAAGTACCAGAGCTACGTCAAGCTGGTCGACGAGCTCAAGAAGAGCCTGCCGGCGGCCGGCGACGGCACCGAGCAGATCATCGCCAAGCTCAAGACGCACGCCGAGGCGATGAACAACGCCGACAGCCGCTTCACCGCCGAGTCGAGCCGGCCGGTGTTCGAAAAGAACCAGCCGGCCGGCCAGCTGTTGCGCACGGTCGGCCTGGGCTTCGCGACCATGGGTTTCATGAACTCGGCGAGCAAGGCCAACGACGGACAATTCAGCCTGACCAACAAGAACGACCTCAAGGCGATCGTCGACGCCGCGGCGCTGGGCCAGAAGGGCACCGAGCTCGCGGTCGGCCTGGGCATGGTCGTCGAGGACTCGACCCTGGGCCGCTTCGGCGCCGGCAACAAGCTCGATGGCGTCAGCATCGACCCGGGCCGCCTGACCCGCGCCGACCGCGTGTTCGGCTATCTGTCGGCAGGCTTCGATTACTGGAATGCGGTCGAGGCGCACGGCAAGGGCGACGATGTCCGCGCCGGCCTGTACCTGACCGCCGGCGTCGGCGGCACCATGGCGGCCTTGTCGGGCACCACCTTCGCCTCCGCGCTCGGCGCCGGCAGCTGGCTCGGCCCGGTCGGCATCGGCCTGGTGGTGGTCGCGACCGCAGGCCTGACCATGAAGGACCGCATCGAGCACTCCAATGCGCACATGAACGAAGCCTCGGCGAAGTTCCTCGAGCATGCGCAGTTCAATCCGCAGGTCTCGCAGGCCTTGGTCGACCAGAGCGGCGAAGGCTGGAGCCCGGTGACGTTGTTGGCGCGCTACGCCGAGGCCAAGGGCTACAAGCTGGACGAGCCCGGCCATCGCGACCGGTTCGTTGCCTGGGTCAACGCCATGCCCACCGACAAACTGGAGCGGCTGCGCACCGAACTGCATCAAGGCCTGGACGAATTCGACGGCGATGTGTCCAAGCTCGGCGCCGACACCACCGTGGTTCGTCCTCAGACTTACATCGCCACCCGCGGCGGCGCGGCGAAGGTCGACGGCATCGTCAGCACGGTCGGCCATATCGATGCGGTGGTGCGCGACTTCGGCATTGCGCAGCTGCCGCAGCCCTGAGGAGCCGCCGCCCATTTCCTTCGGTCGATGCAAGCGGGCGCAGCGGGCGCTGTCGCTTCGAGCGCTTTCGGGCCCCTCTTCCGTTCACGGGAGAGGCGTCGGGGTGAGGGCTATCGCCTGCGCCAACCTGCCAGGCCGATGACCGCGCTGCCGACGACGAGGAAGCCGAGCAGCAGCCACAGCGTATTGACCAGGACCTGGGCATAGCCCAGGGCGGCGACATCGATGAAGTGGTAGGGATAGGCGCCGAGCAGTTCGCCGCGAACCAGCGCATAGAGCAGATACGCCATCGGATAGGCGCACCAGACCAGCACCGAGCGCGGCGCGGGAGCGCGGGCGGGAGGAAACGCGATCCAATGCCCCAGCGCCATCAGCGGCGTCGCGTAATGCAGGCTGAGGTCGGCGACCCATTGCCAGCCTTCCGGCGTCCAGACGTTGCGTAGCAGGAAGTGATAGGCGAAGCCGACCATGACGATGGCGGTCGTCGCGCAGCCTCGCAGCTGCTCGCTGCCGAGCCAGCGGCCCGGCCGGGTATGGCCGAACACGAAAGACTGCGAGAACACCAGTGCGACGAAGCCATTGGTCAGCACGGTGAAGTAACCGAGAAAGGCGATCAGGCCGTCGAGCGCCGACTTGCCGTTATGCTGGGCCAGCCGCATCGACAGCCACAGCTGCAGCAGCACGCCGAACCAGGCCAGCGTCGCCACCGCGGCCGTTGCGCGGCGGCCGCGCGGGTCGTTGCGAGTCTCCACAGCACTCCTCGCGCCGGTCCCGGCGCATCCCAGTACACCCACGATCGCCGGGCCAGCGTCGCCTATCGATCTCTCAAGGACCCACCATGCCAGCTTATGCCGTCGCGCATCTGCGCGAAGTCTCGTTCAACCCCGCCATCGTCGAATACCTGCAGCGCATCGATGCGACCCTGGAACCGTTCGGCGGCCGCTTCCTCGTGCACGGTGCGCAACCGGACGTGGTCGAGGGTGCGTTTCCCGGGCACCTGATCCTGATCGGCTTCGCCGATATGGCCAAGGCGAAGGCCTGGTACTACTCGCCGGCCTATCAGGCCATCCTGCCGTTGCGCACCGACAACTCGGTCGGCGAGGTCATCCTGGTCGACGGAACCGACGAGCGCCATCGCGCGACCGATATCCTGGCGGTCGCGGGTTAGTCCCGGACGGGAGCGTCGCCGCGATCGCCATCGATCCGGCGCCGCCGCGGCCGCAAGCAAGCGCTCGTTTTCGCACGCTCATCGGTTCAGTCGAGTTTGCACAGCTCGTCGTTGCGGCGTTTGATCACGTCCTGAAGGCCCAGCAGAAGGGCGTCACGGCTGGCCGTGGACTTTTCCGCCTCGAGCAACAGAATGCTGATCTCGTGCCGGGACCGCCGATTCGCGCGTGCATTGGTTTCGAAGTCCAGCGCGGCGATCAGCGTAGTGACCACCGCCGCCGACGCGGCGGCGATGGCCGCGACATCGCCAGGATGGCCGAACTGCCAGATCTGCAGCTTCCCGGCGATGGCGGCGAAAGAGCTCAACAATGCCGACGCCACCAGCAGCACGCGGTAACCGATCCTCCAGCGCCGCGCCGAACGACGATATCGGTCCTCATGGGCCCGCAAGATGGATCGAGTGTCTGTCTGCGCGTTCTCGTTCATGGCTCGACGTCTTTCGCCCCTGGGTGACTCGAACTTTTCTACATAACGCGGATCCGGCCGTGGAAAGGACAGTGGGCAACCGCCGGAGCTTCGCCGTCGGGCGCCGGCATTTATCGACGGGTAGAACACTGCGGACGAGTCCGCGCTCGCCCGGCGGCCGTCGCGGCAGGCCATGGATATACTTTCATGCAGGCCAAGCGCAAGGGACATCGATGAGCGTGGCGATCTACCCGGGAACTTACCGCGACCGGTACGGCGATGAGTCCCTGCAGTTCGGCAACGACGGCCGCAAGCTGAGCACGACGATCCGCGGCGTCGATTTCGCCGGCGAGGACTTCGACATGCTCTCCGCCGCGGCCGCTACGCCGGAGGACCGGCTCGCCTCGTTCTCGTTGAATCAGGGCGACCTGAGCGAATGCGTGTTCACGGTGGACATTCCGCTGCCGGTCGTGGCGGCGGCGCTGGATGGCTCGGAGACGATCGCGATGGGCGTGGTGCGCGCGACGATCGAACTCGGTGTTGGCCGGAGTAATGGTGGCCTGGACAGCCAACGCCTGACTTTGTCGCTGACGTTCGCGGATTGCCGCGTCGCCTCATCCGGGACGGGCGATTTCTTCGAGACCGAACTGCTCGACCTGCAGCGGCAACTGCCCGACGGCGTCTACCTCAAGGCCTGCATCAACTGCCTCTATTCCGACTACAGCCCCTACGGACAAGGCTCGTTCGGCAGCATGTTGTGTTTCCGTAACATAAAGGACGAGTACCTCCAGGTTACGTCGAAAGAAGCATTCCGGGCGGTGCACGGGCGACATGATCGCCTCGTGCAGGAGACCTATCTGTGCGAGCAGTTCGCCCGCCGCGTGCCGGGCACCGGTTACCGCGGGTAAGCCGCGCGCATTCGCTCGCCCGCCGCCTCAATAACCGAGCCGCACCGCCTTGATCTCGGTGAACGCCGACAAGCCGATGTGGCCGTTCTCGCGGCCGTAGCCGGATTGCTTGACCCCACCGAACGGCAGGGTGGCTTCGCCGCCACCGCCGTTGACGATGACCTGGCCGGTTTCGAGCCGGCCGATCAGGCCGTGCACGGTGCCCAGGTCGCGCGCCCACAGTTTCGCCGACAGGCCATAGCGGGAATCGTTGGCGAGCGCGGCGACGGCGGCGGGCGAGGCGTCGTCGGCGAACGGGGTCGCCACGATCGCGGGCGCGAAGATTTCCTCTTGCGAGATCCGCATGTCGGCGCTGGCTTCGGTCAACAAGGTCGGTTCGAAGAAATAGCCCGGTCCCGGCCGCGCGCGGCCGCCGCGCAGCGCTGTCGCGCCAGCGGCGAGGCTGTGCTGGATGATGCCCTCGGCGCGCCGGCGCTGCCGGTCCGAGATCATCGGCCCCATGTCGGTCGCTTCGTCGTAGCCGGCGCCGATGCGCAGGCGGTCCATCGCCGCATGCATTCGCTCGAGCAGGGCGGCGTGGATCGAATGCTGGACGAACACGCGCGACCCCGCCGCGCAGTACTGCCCGCTCTTGAACGCGATCTCGGCGACGATCGCCTGCGCGGCCTTGTCGAGGTCGGCGTCGGCGAACACCAGCACCGGAGATTTCCCGCCGAGTTCGAGTACGACCCGCTTCAGGTTGCTGCGCGCGGCCGCGACCATGATCGAGCGGCCGACTTCGGTCGAGCCGGTGAAGCTGATCAGGTTGACGTCGGGGTGGTCGGCCAGCGCCTGTCCGGCGCTCACGCCCTCGCCGGTGACGAGGTTGACCACGCCATCGGGGAGGCCGACCTGGCGGCAGAGTTCGCCGATGCGCAGCGCCGACAGCGGCGCCAGTTCGGCCGGCTTGATCACCGTCGTGCAACCGGCGGCGAGGGCGGCGGCGAGCTTCTGCAGCACCATCAGGAACGGCGCGTTCCAGGGCGTGACGATGGCGACGACGCCGATCGGTTCGCGCAGGAAATAGTCCATGCCGGGTTGGTCGGCCGAACGCATCGGCACTTCCCCGGCGATCTTCGTGGCCCAGCCGGCGTAGTCGCGCAGGGAGCGCAGGCCCAGTGGCAGGTCGCCTGTGCGGATCGAGGCCAGGCTGTGGCCGGCGTCGAGCGATTCCAGCAACGCGAATTCCTGTTGCCGGGCTTCGATGGCGTCGGCCAGGGCGAACAGCAGCGCGGCGCGTTTCGATGCGGGCAAGCGCGGCCAGGGGCCGTCGCGAAAGGCGCGCCGCGCCGCGGCCACGGCCAGGTCGATGTCGCGGCTGTCGCCTGCGGCGATCGTGGCGATGCGCTTGCCGGTGGCGGGGTCGTCGACGTCGAGCGTCATGCCCGATGCGCAAGCACGCCAGGCGCCGTCGATCAGCACGGCCGGCGGCTGTTGCGACAACGCATGGCGCAGCGCGTCGAGCGCCTGGTCGACAGGCGCGGACGCGCTTGTGGTTTCGTTCGCAGCCTGGGTCATGCCGGTGACTCCCGTAGAGCTAAGCGACGTCCGCACGATGCCGCGCCGACACTGAGTTGATATTGTCAACTATCCGGCTACGAGTTGATAAAGTCAACTTTAGGCGGTCAGCCCGGGTCGGAGGTGGGACCGTGCGACATGCGCCGCAGCAGGCTTTCGAGCTGTTTGCGTTCGGTCTGGTTGAGATCGTGCAACAGATCCTTAGCCACCACGGCCCGCAAGGCTTCGGCCTCGGCGTGGGTCTCGGCGCCGCTGGCCGTCAGGCACAGGCGCTGGCGCTTCTCGCCGGCTTCGTTGTCGATCCGCTCGACGTGGCCGCGCTCCAGCAGGGTCTTGATGATCCGCGCGATCTGGGCCTTGTCGCGCCCGCTCTCGCGGACGATGTCGTTCTGGGTGCAGCCGCGATGGCGTGCGACGAAGCGCAGGGTGCGCGCTTCCATCGCCGCCAGGCCGAGCCCGGCTTCGCGCAGCGAGCGCTGCATGCGTGCGGTGGCCTGATGCATGATCGTGTTGACGAGGTTGAGTATCTCGATGTCGCGGCTGGCCGGCATGGGCGTTCCACCCTGGATGACCGGCGGATTGTCCGGGCGCCGAGATGACAATGTCAACTTCTGCGGCGCGGGTACCGCGCGAGGCATGCACGCTCCGGGTGGAGCTTGGCATCCTGCGTCGTTGCGATGAAGGGGTGATCGCGAGAACGCGCCGAGTGCGCACGCCGCACGCTGCGGCGGCCTTGCGCAACGCGACGAAGATCGCTGCGTGGCCGCGGATGCAACGGCGCGATCGATATGAATCTTTTGAATGTGTTTTGAAGCACGTTACCAGGATCGCGTTGCCTCGACCGCATCGATCCGCAGTAACCAACGTGCGCGCAAGCGCGATCGGACTTCGCTTTGCCCAAGCTCGTCGCCGCGGCTGAGCGATCGAATGCAGATGCGTCGACGAAGGCGCTCGCGAAGATGGTTCATCGAGTTAACAAAAGCTGCGGTGACAGGTCGGGCGTTCTGTGATTGAACTGGTAAGTGGTGCGGCAGAACACAGGGGGATGCAGCGCTGCGTTTTCTCATGGATGCATCTAAGGAGTTGTAATGGAAAGACCGAACAGGCTGCCCTTGATCGTTGGATTGGCTGCATCGTGTGCAGCATTGGCCGCCACGACGATAACCGGCACCCCCGTCCCGGCGTCATCGAACAACGCAGCATCGAACCACCCAACACCGGCATCGGCACAGACCGCCAAGCCGCCCGCGGCCCCCACCGAGGCCCCCAGACCGGACACCGCGAACGCGCCTACGCCATCGGTCTCGATTCCCGAGTACGGCGACCCGGTCAAAGGAAATTACTCTGCGGTCATGAAGTGGCCATTGATCGGCATCCACGCCGTGCTGACGCCGGACGGGCGGGTGCTGTCCTATGGCAGCGACCGCAACGGCATCCAGACCGGAAAATTCGTCTACGACATCTGGGACCCCTTGCTCGGCACCGGCCTGGCCTCGCACAACACCCTGCCCAACCGGACCAGCGTCGATGTCTTCTGCGGCGCGCAGTTGATCGTGCCCGGCACCGGCAACGTCCAGTTGTTCGGCGGCGACATCACCAGTGCGGCGGGGCAGAGCACCAACAATCCGAATGCCGACACCACCCTCTACCGCTCGCTCGACGACAGCCTGAGCAAGACCGGGTCGATGCATCGCAAGCGTTGGTATGCGACCGCGACCGCGTTGGCCAACGGCGAGATCTACGTGCAGGGCGGTGCCGGCGGCAAGGATCTGCCGGAAGTGCGCCAGCGCAACGGTACCTATCGTCTGTTGACCGCGGCGAACACCAGCGGCGTCTTCGAGTATTACCCGCGCAACTTCCTCGCCCCCGACGGTCAGATCTTCGGTTTCAATAACCAGGTCATGTACCGGATCAAGACCGCAGGCGCCGGCGCGTTCCAACGCGTCGGTACCTTTCCGGGGCCCAACATCGGTTGGACTTCCTCGGCGGTGATGATCGCGCCGACCAAGATCCTGCAGATGGGCGGCGGCAACCTGCAGGCGGCGTCGAGCCAGGCGCATGTGATCGACATCGCGGCGACCGTGCCGAAAGTCGAGCAGGTGGCTTCGATGACGTACCCGCGCCACTGGCACAACGCCACCGTGCTGGCCGATGGCCGGGTGCTGGTGTCCGGCGGCAGCCAAGTCGCGAACAAGGCCGTCAATGTCGGCTATACCAGCGAGCTCTACAGTCCCGAGCTCAAGCGTTGGACCTTGGCGGCGAAGGCGCAGCGAATGCGTCTTTATCATTCGACCGCGCTGCTGTTGCCCGATGCGACGGTGCTGACCATGGCCGGCGGCGCCGCAGGGTCGGCGCCGGTCAATAATCTCGATGCCGAGATCTATTACCCGCCGTATCTGTTCCTGCCGAGCGGCAAGCGCGCTCCCAGGCCGGTCATCGTCTCGGCGCCGCTCAACGTGCAGGCCGGGGCGACGATCTCGATCGGTAGCCCGAACGCCGGCAGCATCAAGCGCGTCGCCTTGGTCAAGACCGGTTCGGTTACGCACTCTTTCGACATGGATCAGCGCTATATCGAACTACCGTTCACCGCGGTCGGGCAAACGCTGACGGCGGTGCTGCCGCAGAACAAGGCGCATACGCCGCCGGGGTCGTACCTGTTGTTCGTGATCGACAGCCTCGGCACGCCTTCGCAGGCCGACATCCTGAGGATCAACCCACCGCCGGTCTGAGGGTTCGCGCCGAAAGCGCGAGGCGGGGTTGGGTAACGCCGAAGCCGAATGTTCTCGCAGTCGTCGCGCGGCCGGGCTTTGTTCGGCCGCGCGACGTCAAGGAAGGTGGCGAGGGGCTGCGGCAAAACATGGCGCTGGTCAAGCGAACCCGTTCTCGACGTTGTCGGGCGGCGGCGCGGTCACCGATTCGATGTGGAAGGCGTTGCGTTCGCGCTTGGCGTGATACAGCGCGGCATCGGCGACCGACATGAAGGTCGCCGCATCGGTCGGCACATGGGTGTAGGCGATGCCGATGCTGGTGGTGACCCGGATCGTCGTGCCGTCGACGACGACGTCCTGGTTCATGGTCTTGATCAACTTGCGCGCGACTGCCTCGGCCGCTTGCGGTACGGCCGCATCCTCGATCAGCACCACGAACTCGTCGCCGCCCAGGCGCGCGGCCAGGTCGCTGTTGCGCACGCAGTTCAACAGGCGATGGGCGAATATGCGCAGGATCTCGTCGCCGGCGGCATGACCGTAGCTGTCGTTGATGCGTTTGAAGTGATCGATATCGAGATACATCAGCGAGGTCGGCGTGCCGTGCCGTTGCAGGCGCGCGAGCGCGAGCGCCATGCGTTCGTCGAACTGGCGCCGGTTCGCCAGCCCGGTCAGGGTATCGACCAGGGCCAGGCGTCGCAGCTCCAGGCGATTCGCTTCCAGGGCTTGTTCGGCGATGACCCGGCGGGTGACGTCGCGGCCGGCATAGATCAGGTCGAAGCCCTCGCCTTCGGTGGAGGGGATGGTGCGGGTGACCGCCTCGATCCAGACGTAATGGCCTTCCTTGTGGCGCACGCGGTAGGTCGAGGTGACCGGTTCGTGCGTAGCGACGACGTCGGCGATGATCTGGGTCTGCCGTTGCAGGTCCTCGGGATGGATCAGGCTGGTGCGCGTGCCGAGCATTTCGGCCGGGGTCCAGCCCAGCATGTCCTGGGCCGACGGCGAGACGTAGATGCGCTCGCCGTCCACGCGCATGCGCACGATCACGTCGTGCGAATAGTCCGCCAGCAGCCGATAGCGGTGCTCGCTCTCGCGCAGCCCGGCCACGAGCCGCTTGCGTTCGGCCATCGCCAACGCCACCGGGATGGTCATCAGGCAACCGCCGGCGATGTAGAGCTGCAGCAGCGCGACCCGTCCGGCGGTGCCGAAGCCGTCGACCAGCCACAACGGCCCGTAGCCGAGCGCCGTGGCCGTACTGCCGATCAGGGTGAGCAGGATCACCCCGACCGCGACGCCGGCGAAGCGGTGGCGGAACGCGCCCAGCAGCAGCACCG
This sequence comes from Lysobacter sp. CA196, assembly GCF_052078695.1. Lineage (NCBI taxonomy): Bacteria > Pseudomonadati > Pseudomonadota > Gammaproteobacteria > Lysobacterales > Lysobacteraceae > Lysobacter > Lysobacter sp. CA196. The sequence continues at coordinate 79,418 of NZ_JBQJIN010000012.1, forward strand.
GGTAGGCCATGAACAGGATCGGATAGCGCGACAGGAAGATCGCCAGGCTGATGACGGCGAGCAACAACATGGTCAGGACGAACGACCAGCGCCGCCCGGGCGCGGCGATCAACCCCTTGCCCTCGCGATGCACCACCAGGGTCGAGGTCGCGAAGATCACCATGCCGACCACGTGCGCAGCGAACCAGGTGACGAAGTCGATGATGAACGAGGTTGGGTGCAGGGCAGTGATGATCGATGCGGCGATCAAGCCGGAGGTCACGCACGCCACCAAGGTGATGGAGGTGGCGATGCCACCGAGGCTGATCCAGCGCTTCGGGTCGCCCACGTTCGGTATGAAACGCCGGACCACACCGGCGACGATCAGTACTTCCACCACATTGGTCGCCGAGATCGGCGCGGCCTGGGCGACGGGTTCCGCGGTCGCCAGCCGTGCCGCCAACTCGACCGCGAAGGCCAGGACGATATACCCCGGCCAATGGGCGGTGGCGCGCGACAGCAGCCAGCCGACCAGGATGCCGTTGCCGATCCAGACCGCGGCGAGTTCGCCCGGGCCGCGCGATAGCGTCAGCGAAGCCCAGGCCGAGGTTCCGATCAGCAGCGCCATCAGCGCGTAGTCCGTCCAGGGACGCTTGGGCATTGCGGGTGCGTCTCTCACACTCCCTCCTGCACAAGGTGGTCGGCTACTAGAGTGCGCCTCGGCTTTGCCCGTTTATCGTGACGCCCTTCGCTGCACGTGCCTTGGTTATCCAGCTCCGGAGGCTAGGGCGGCAGGTGTAAAGAAGGGGTGACCACGCGGGCGTGCACTTGCGCGTGACAGCAATCACAGCCGCTCGGCGCTGTCGCGCGCAGCGTGATCGCCGCTCGTTGGTACCGCGATGGATCTGCCGATTGCGATAACCCGATCGCGTCATGGTTTCAATCGCCGAGGGCCGGACCGGCCTGCATCGCAAGCGTGTCGACCTTCTTATACGAGAGTTCCGTTCGGCAACGGTCATGCCGCCGTGCTCGGTCCGGGAGGTCACGGATGACAGCGGCCGATGCAGCGGCCGCGCGGATCGTCTCGCGTCGGTGCGTGCAGGACCGGCGAGCGGTGCATCGAGCCGCTCGCGAATGCGCCGAGGCAGGTCGACGACCGTCGGCGCCGGGCATCCGAACAGCCAGCGGCCCTCCCCGGGCATCCATGTCGTTGTAGGGCTCGTATGTGCTTTGACAGAGAGGGGCAGAAACTGCCGCATTCCGCATCCTGCCCGAGGGGGCTTCGGCCGAGCGGGCCGGCCCAGTAGGCGGTACCCACGGTATATCCGAGTAGTATCGGAACTTGGCATGGTTTTTGTGACTTTCATCACTAAATATTAACGGTAACCGGTTCGCGGGCTCCGACCGTACGGCTGGCGGCCAAGTGGAACACTCACATGAATAAGCCATGCCGGAAGGCGCTGCGAACCCCGACCGTCCTCGTAGGGTCAATGTGCCTCGGGCAGGGTCGGCTGTTTCCGGCGAACCCGCCTGCCGTCCACGCCGCTTCATTGCCGCCGCCGTCGACCACCTCTGGGGAACCGAACATGTTCAAGACAGAACGTTCGCCGCAGACGACGCGTTCGATCTGTAGCCGGTCTTCGGCCCTGCTGTTGGTATCGCTGCTGTTGGCGCTGCCGGCCGGCTCGGTGTTCGCACAGCAGGGCATCGGTATCGGAGGAACCATCTCCATCGACGGCTTGGTCGGAGCCAACACAGTCAACATCGAAGATCGCGACTGTGCCGCGAACAAGGCCGTGATCGGCGGCCGTCATACCGATCGCGCTATCGGCCCGGCTAACAGCGCCGACGGCATGACCGTCGACTATGACCTACGCTGCGCCGCGATCAGTACCGACGGGGTGACCGTAACCGTCACTCAGGACGCGACCTTTACCGATTTCAACAGTTTCGACCAGCGGGATGTGGTGATCCAGAACACCTGCGCTGCCGGCCAAGTCGTAGGCCGCGGCGGTGGCTACGACCGCAACTACCTCAACACAGGCACCTGGGCCAGCTCGGTTCAGCACGTCTGCTATGCCTTGGTGCTCAACGCCAATGACTGGGTCAAGCGGTCGTCGACCGCCTCGTCGACCCAGGACATCGGCAACAACGAGAGTTATGCCACGCATACGCTGCGTGGACCGGCCTGTCCCGACACCATCGACACGGTCAAGGTCGGATACCGGTATCACGGCGGCGGCGAGGGCATCGACGGTTTTCGCCAACGCTGTGGTCAGTTTCTCCAAGCCCGCTTTTCCGCCGCGCTCAACTTCACCGATTTCGCCTGGAGCACCACACTCGGCGCCGGCGGTTGGACCGCTCAACTCACCCATACCAGCGGCAACATGGCCGTGCGCACCCCACGCCCGACCGGCGTCAACGACCTCACCCAGTTCGAGAGTGCGAACGAGCTGTACGTACTGCCCGGCGCCGGCTACTCGGCCACGCCGATCGCACCGGCCGGCATCGCCGCCAACACCTATGTCGTGACGACCACTTGCATCAACCAGACCCGCACCGACGAGCAGGATCTGGCCTGCCCGCTGGTGGTCAACGGCCTGCCGGATATCGCAGTGAGCCTGTCCACACCGGCCCCGGTCTACAGCAACTATGGCCAACTGCAGAACATCGTGCTGACCGCGACCAACCGCGGCCCCGGCGCCACCGACGGCAACGACGGCTACACCGTGGTCGCGACCCTGCCGGCCGGCTGGACCGCCGGCACCCTGCCGGCCAACTGCACCGCCAATGGCGCGAACACCATCGTCACCTGTGCGCTCAACCCGACGCCGTTGGCCGGCTCTGCATCGCCGGGCGGCAACGGCGGCACGGTCAGTTTCACCATTCCGGTCACGGTCAATTCGCCGACGCTCAGCGGCAGCTACACCGCCAACGCCGCGCTCGGCCGCGCCGTGCCCGACGGCGACGGCGATGCCACCAACAACGATTTCAACACTGCCAACGACACTGCCAGTGGCCCGTTGGTGTTCCAGAAGCAGCCGATCCTGCGCCTGCGCAAGGCGCTGCCGCTGGGCCGCTTCGTCGGGGATGATCAATTCGCACTCAACATCGCCGGCACCGGCGGCCCTGCCACGGCGACGACCACCGGTACCGGCAGCACCGCGACCGGCGAGGCCGTGTTGAACGGTGCGGTCGCGGCGAGCTACAGCTTCACCGAGGCCGGTGCGGTTGGCGCCAATCTGGCCAACTACACCACCACCTATGCCTGCACCAACGCACTCGCCGGCGGACAAACCCCGAGCGGCAGCGGCGCCAGTTTCAATGTCACCGCGGTGGCCGGCGACGATCTGACCTGCACCTTCTCCAACACCCGCACGCCGCTGGCCAACCTGGTCATCAGCAAGACCAACACGCCGGGTGCCGGCCCCGACGATCAGGCGAGCGACACGCTGACCCGTGGCGCCGCGACGACTTACTCGATCGTGGTCAGCAACAACGGACCCGACACCGTCACCGGCGCGATCCTGCGCGACCAGGCGGCCGGCCGCATCGGGCTGACTTGCAGCGGAACGCCGACCTGCACCGGCAGTGCCTGCCCGGGCGGATTGACGATGGCGGCGCTCGAGGCCGGCGTCGCCCTCGGGGCCTTGGCGAACGGAGCGAGCATCACCGTCAGTCTGCCGTGCACGGTCGACTGAGTTCGGCAGACGTTGCGTGCGGCGTGCGGGTCCGAGACCTCGGCGTTACCTTCGATCGGTGTTACCCGCCCATCGAAGGCCGACGCTGACGACTTCGGCAAGTGCGCCAAAGGCGGGTTCGATGCCGGCGACATCGGCATCGAAGAATTCATCGCCCAGGTCTCCGAAGAACTGCGCCTGCGCGGCCAGGCCTCGGTGCTGTACAGCAAGGCCATCGACGACTAGGTGCTGACCGATGCGCAACTGGCGCAGGCCGAGCTCGATCAGGCCATCGCCGAGGCGCGCGCCAGGATCGCGACGATCAAGCAGGTGCGCAAGGCGATCGAAATCTTCGCCGGCGTGGCGGTGCTGGCCGCCTCGATCGTCGCGCGCGACGCCAACGGCACGGTCAAGGCGACCAAGGCCCTGGCCAAGCTGGCGAAAGGCGACCAAGACAAGCCGGCCGCGAAGGCCGCCGCCAGGAAGGCGAAGAAAGGCCCGAAGACGGTGGCCTGAGCACCGTCGCCGACGGTCCGGCGGCTCGGTGATGATGTCGAGCCGCCGGATCGGCTCAGGCCATGTGCGCCTGAAATACGTCCAGTAAATTTGCCGCGACCGCCGCCAGATACAGCCCGACGCCGAACACGGCGTGGGTGAGCAGACTCTGCATTCGCGCGAACCCGGGGCGCGGTGTGCGGCGCGCGGCGAAGCCGGCACCCATGCCCGGCTGCATCAGCAGGAACGGCGCGGCGACGCTGCCGATGCCGACGACCAGGGCCGGCGCGAGAGTGGGGCGGCGCGCCCAATCGAGCCCCCATACCGCGAGCAGCACCGCGGCGAAGGCGATGCCGATCAGATAGTGGGCGCTCCAGCCGATCGCGCGTTCGCCGCGTACCGGCGGCGTCGCGGCGATCGGGTCGTGGCGGAAGCGTCCGCGCGGCAGATAGGCGAGCCAGCGGCCGACCAGGCCGTAATCGGCTGCCGCGATGTGCAGCAAGCGGGTCCGGACCAGCCCCCAGATGTCCATCACTGCCGTCGCGCCGATGCCGATGACGGCGGCACGCACCAGCGCTTCGACGAGCTCAGGCACGGTCTGCACCGCTCGACGGCAACGAAGACGACGTCGCACGCGCGCCGATCATCCAGCAGGCGGCGCGGTAGCGGACCTCATCGCCATGCACATAGGGCTCGAACGCGGCGCGGACCGGATCGACGACTTGGGCGCGCGTGCTTGCGTCGGCTTCCTGCAGGAACAGGCCCAGCGGCCCGAGCCGGCTCAGGTAGCGCACCAGTTCGCTCTCCGGAAAGCTGCAGGCCACGTCGATCGGTTGGATATCGATCTCGCTCCAGCCGCTGTCGTCGAGGATGCGATGCACGCGCTGTGCATCGGCGAAAGCGAACTGGCCCGGCCCATCCGCGCGCCGTGCGGGCAATTGGGGCAGCAGCGGAGCCGCGGCGCGTTCGGCCGTGGTCATGAACGGATTTTCGGCGGCGCTGCGCCAGGCGATGGCGTGCAGCGCGGCGCCGTCGGTTGCGGCGCGGCGAAGATTCGCGAAGGCGGCGACCGGGTCGGCGAAGAACATCACGCCCAAGCGCGAGACGATCGCGTCGAAACGGGCCGGTTCGAAGTCGCAGGCCTGGGCATCGGCGCAGACGAATCCGGCCGGCGTGCCCTCGGCTTCGGCCCGCGTCCGCGCCAAGGCGATCATCGGCGCGGAAATGTCGATGCCGACGCAGTGTCCGCCGCGTCCCAGTCGGCGTGCCAGCGCGAGCGTCACCGCGCCGGTGCCGCAACCGATGTCGAGCACCTCGCGCGCCGAAGCGGCGAGCGCTTCGACCAGCCGGTCCTGGAGGGGTTGGAACATGCCGTCGAGCAGCGCCTGGGTATCGACCCAGGCCTGTCCGGCCAGGCCGTTCCAGAGTTGCGCCTGCTCGTTGCCGGCGTCGTATGCGGTGTTCATGCGCGTGTCCCGATTGCCATCCAGCGGCGGAGACGGCACTGTGCCAATTCAAGTGGACTTGAGGTCAAGAGGGTGAAGGAACTCGACATCGCCGAGGTGGCGCAGCGCTCCGGGGTGCCGGCTTCGACCCTGCGCTACTACGAAGAAAAAGGCCTGATCGCCTCGATCGGCCGGCATGGCCTGCGCCGGGTGTTCGCCGCCGGCGTGCTCGAACGCTTGGCGCTGATCGCGTTGGGGCGCGCGGCCGGTTACCGCCTCGACGAGATTGCGCTGATGTTCGCGCCGGACGGCGAGCCGCGCATCGACCGCGACCGGTTGCGCGCCAAGGCCGACGAACTCGACCAGACCATCCGCCAGCTCAGTGCGATGCGCGACGGCCTGCGCCACGCCGCGGCCTGCAAGGCGCCGAGCCACATGGAATGCCCCACCTTCCGCCGCATCCTCCAGGCCGCCGCTACCGGGGCCATCGGCGCGCGCGGCGACAAGCGCAGGTCGCCGCCCCCGAACTAGCCCGCGCATCGCCGCCGCTCGGGCGCACAGCCGCGTCATTCCTCGTCGATGCGCTTGAAGCGCTCGGCGAGGAAATCGATCAGCGCGCGCACCGACGGCAGCAGCCCGCGACGCGAGGCGAACACGGCATGGACGATTTCGCGGCGCGGCGCCCAGTGCGGCAGCACGCGCACCAGTTCGCCGTGGGCGAGGTGCTCGCGGATCATCATGGTCGGCAATTGCACCAGGCCCACGCCCGCCAGCGCGGCCGAGCGCAAGGTCAGCATGCCGCGCGTCACCAGCCGCGGTCGATGATGGATCGCGGCATGCGCGCCGTCCGGGCCGTACAGATTCCAGATGTGCTCGTTCTGCGGCACGCCCAGGTCCATGCTCGGCAGCCCGGCCAGATCGGCCGGCATCGCCGGCAGCCCGAGCTGTTCGATCAAGTGCGGACTGGCGACCAGGCATTGGCTGCGTTCGGACAGCACGCGCATCACCAGGTCGGTGTCCTGCAGTGGCGGCGGGCGCACCCGGATGGCCACGTCGATGCCTTCGCCGACCACGTCGACGCGGCGGTTGGTCGCGTCCAGATGCAGCTGCACGCGCGGATGCTCGCGCAGGAACTCGGCGATCATCTCGCCGACCAGCGCATCGAGCAGGGTCACCGGACACGACACGCGCACGATGCCGCGCGGTTCCGAACGGGTGACTTCGATAGCCTCTTGCGCGGCTTCGGCTTCGACCAGCATCGCCTTGCAATGGGCGTGGAAGCTGCGGCCGACCTCGGTCACCGAAAAATGCCGGGTCGAGCGCTGGATCAGGCGCACGCCCAGGCGGTCTTCGAGCAGGGCGATGCGCCGGCTCAGTTTCGACTTGGGCAGCCCCAGCGCACGTCCGGCCGGGGCGAATCCGCCGTGGTCGACCACCTGGGCGAAGTAGTAAAGGTCGTTGAGGTCCTGCATGGGCCGGCCCACCAGTGTTCGTGAAATAGGACTCTGAGGCTGAATATCGGCGTCTACCGCGGCTATCGTCCCAAGAATACCGTGTTTCCAACGGAAGCCGCCCGCCCCGGGCCGCTCCAAGGAGATCACGATGAAGAACGTCCTCGGCGTCTACAGCGCCCCCAAGCCGCACTGGGTCGGCGACGGTTTTCCGGCCCGTTCGCTGTTTTCCTACAACAGCCACGGCCGCCACCTGAGCCCCTTCCTGTTGCTCGATTACGCCGGCCCGATGAAGTTCGAGCCGGCCGCCCATCCGCGCGGTGTCGGCCAGCACCCGCACCGCGGTTTCGAGACCGTCACCATCGTCTACGAAGGCGAGGTCGACCACCGCGATTCCACCGGCGCCGGCGGCCACATCGGTCCGGGCGACGTGCAGTGGATGACCGCGGGCTCGGGCATCCTGCACGAGGAATTCCATTCGCAGGCCTTCACTCGCAACGGCGGCACCCTGGAAATGGTGCAGCTGTGGGTCAACCTGCCGGCGAAGGACAAGATGTCGGCGCCGGGCTATCAGACCTTGCTCGACCGCGACATTCCGTCGGTCGATTTGGCCGACGGTGCCGGCCGCGTCCGCGTGATCGCCGGCGACTTCCGCGGACATCGCGGCCCCGCCCGTACCTTCACCGCGATGGATGTCTGGGACCTGCGTTTGAGCCAGGGCCACAGCGTCGAACTGCCGGTGGCGGCCGGCCGTACCCTGGCGCTGATCGTGCTGCGCGGTTCGGTGCGGGTGAACGGCGGCCAGATCGTGCACGACGCGCAGATGGCGACGTTCGACCGCGCCGGCAGCGATGTCGTCGTCGAGGCCAGCAGCGACGCTACCGTGTTGTTGCTGAGCGGCGAACCGATCGACGAGCCGATCGTCGGCTACGGCCCGTTCGTGATGAACAGCCAGGAAGAAATCAGCCAGGCGATCGGCGATTTCAACAGCGGAAAGTTCGGCCGCATGGCGGTCTGAACTCCCCGCTTCGAGCAGGACGCTTCGAGCATCGAGCATGACGCTCCCACCGACCCGGCTGCATCCGAGCGGATGCAGCCGCGCTTCCCTTCGCACCCCAACTTCGAGGTTCCCATGACCACGCATGCCCAAGCCGCCAATTTCGCCGGCGCCCGCCCGGTAATCGATCCCGCCGATGCGGTGATGCTGTTGATCGATCACCAGAGCGGCCTGTTCCAGACCGTCGCCGACATGCCGATGACCACCTTGCGGCGCCATGCCACCGCGCTGGCCAAGATGGCCACGCTGGCGGGCCTGCCGGTGATCACCACCGCCTCGGTGCCGCAGGGCCCGAACGGCCCGCTGATCCCCGAGATCCATCAATACGCGCCGCATGCGACCTACGTGGCGCGCAAGGGCGAGATCAACGCCTGGGACAATCCCGACTTCGTCGCCGCGGTCGAGGCGACCGGACGCAAGACCCTGATCGTCGCCGGCACCATCACCAGCGTGTGCATGGCATTCCCGAGCATCAGCGCGGTGCAGGACGGCTACAAGGTGTTCGCGGTGGTCGACGCCTCCGGCACCTACTCGAAGATGGCGCAGGAGATCACCCTGGCGCGCGTGGTTCAGGCCGGCGTCGTGCCGGTGGACACCGCCGCGGTCGCTTCCGAATTGCAGCGGACCTGGCACCGCGACGACGCGGCGCAGTGGGCCGAGGTCTACGCCCATATCTTCCCGGAGTACCAACTGCTGATCGAGAGTTACGCCAAGGCGCAGGACGTTGCGACCCGGCACGAGCCGCTGGATTCGCAGCGCGCCTGAGGCCCGCGGTCGCGGCAACGGCGGTCGTCGCACCGCCGTTGCCACGATGCCGGCTCGATGAATGCTTTCGCTATCGCCGCGCCGAAGTTCGTGCGCGTCGTCGCTGAAACGACGATGCGTTCACCACCCGCTAACGGGATCGGCGTTTAGTCGGGTCAGCGCTCACGAGAGATCCGCCGTGAACGCCATCCCCGCTCCAATCGTTGCCCCATCCGAATCGCAACGACAACGCGCGCTCGACCAGACCCGTATCCTCGACAGCCTGCCGGAGCCGGTGTACCAGGATCTGGTGCGGCTGGCCGCTGCGGCCGAGCGGCTCGACCCGGCGCGCGTCTCGGCGCCGCTGAGCGAGTCCGGGCCGGTCGAAGTGGCCAAAGCCGCGGCCGCCTTCAACGCCTCGCAGGCGCGCATCAGCCACTACCTGGCCGAGCGCCTGCAGATACTCGCGGCGATCTCGCACGACCTGCAGACCCCGATCACGCGCATGAAGCTGCGTGTCGAAGGCATGGACGCCAGCCCGCAACGTACGCGCCTGGGCGAGGACCTGTCGCGGTTGGAGCAACCGGTGCGCGAAGGCATCGCTTATGCGCGCAGCACTCACGGCGCCACCACGCCGCCGGTGCAGCTCAACCTGCACGCGCTGCTCGACAGCATCGTCTGCGACTACCAGGACGCGGGCAAGCCGGTGCATCTGGCCGGCCACACCGATCTCTCGCTGACCACCCGCCCCCAAGCGCTGCGCCGCGTGCTCGAAAACCTGATCGACAATGCGATCAAATACGGCGGCAACGCCGGGCTCAGCGTTCGCGCGATCGCGCGGGACCGGCTCGCGATCGACGTGGACGATGCCGGCCCCGGCATTCCCGAGGAGCACATGCAGGCGGTGTTGGAGCCGTTTCATCGCCTGGAGAGCTCGCGCAATCGCGACACCGACGGCACCGGATTGGGATTGGCGATCGCCGAGCAACTCGCGGCCCACCTGGGCGGTGAACTGCGGCTCGCCAACCGCAGCGAAGGCGGGCTGCGGGCGACCCTGGTGCTGCCCGTCGTTCACTGAAGCGAATCGGGATTCCGCTTACGAAGGCCCGAGCTGAACGAGTCAGCTTCAACGCCGGTCGCTGCGCAGCGGCGGCGCAACATCGCTGCCGTCAACCGCCGCTCGGGCCAGTCGCGTCGCCGAACCAGCACAAGGCATCCAGTTCCGCCGGCGACAGGTAACGGACGATGATCTCAGCCTCGTCCGGCGGATGGATCAGGCGCACCGCGGTGGTCGCCTGATGCTCCTGGTAATGGGTCTTGGCGGCATGGCAGGCGCCGGCGATCGCGTCGGCGCGCGACGAGTACGCCATCGGCGGCGCGTCCGACGCATCCGCGCGCACGCACCAGGCACCAGGCTGTTCTTCGATGACGTCGTAAAACTGCACTGTGCTGGCGACTCGACCGTCGCGCCCCCCTTGTTGCTCCTGCCGTGGAGAATAGCTTGCCGGAGCGGGGAAGACGCAAGCTGGTGCGCCAAATATCACGGTCGCGAGGTTCGCGCCAAGCGGAAGGGCCACGCCAGACAGCAGCTCTCGGGTCGGGCGATCCGACTCCCGGTGGGCGCATGCCCCAGGCCGAGGTTGGCGACGAGTGAAGCGCCAAGTTCGCAGGCGTTGGGCTGCGAACTTGGGGCGACGGACGACGAGCGCGACTCGGTCGTCGTCGCAGCGAGGCCAGGCCTCGGCGATCAGCCTTCGTACTTCCGGTCGCCTTTGTACCAGTCGCCGTCGGGACGGCGATACCAATCGGGCGACTGCGCCGGGCCCAACGCGCCGGGTCCGCTGCGGCTCTCGTCGATGTAGGTGATCTTGTCGATCGGCACCCAGACATCGTGGTTATAAGTCGTGCTGTGCAGAGTCAGGCAGCGATTGGGAAAGTCGACGTTCTTCAGCTTGCCCTGTTTCGCCGTTTGCGATATCGCCCCGGGGAACTGGCCCCAGATCATCAGATACTCGCCGAGCGCGATCCGCTTGATCTGATCGTCGATGGTCTCCGGAGCGCTCTCTTCATTGTCCACCGCCAAACCGTGAACTTCGGCGAGCGACAACTCCAGAGATTCTCCCGATTCGATGGCGACCAGGTAAACCTTGTCGGCATCCACGTCGATGTTCTCGATAAAAGCCTCGAAAGTGCGGCCGTCGTTCAACCAGATCGTTGCGTAGTCGCCCGATCGGATCGCTTCCGATACCCGTTGTCCGTCCATCTGCATCTCCTGATGCGGTTGTGGGATCGCATTGCGAATATCGTAGCGTCGAGGCATCGAAAACCGTTGCGAACATCGGCACGCAGGTTTCGAGCGCAAGTCACGAATATCGAAATCCGGAGTGCGATGAACGACTCCGTTGTCGCCGGAAGAGCGATCTCGAAATCGTGCAGACAGCTTCCGATGCGCGGTCGGCGCTCGCCGCCACGGTGTCGAGTACGGACCGGAAACTCGCGCTTCCTGTCGGAGTCGGAGACCTTTTTTGCGTCGACTCGACTATGCAGCGGCTTGCGCCGCGACCAGATAACCGATCATCGAGACGATCAGCCAGATGCAGGCGAAGGTAATGGGCGCGGCCAACAGTACCCGCCACTTCCATCCGCCGCCGGCGACTTTCGAGGGCTTCTGCAGTCCCGCCACGATGTAGACGGACCGATTGCCGATGTAGATCGAAAGAAGCACCGCCAGCGCATAGGACGCATAGGCCAGCAGGTCGCTGCCGAACTTCGCGCCGACATAGCCTACGGCGGCGACGAGCGTAGTCCACTCGACCACGCGGAAAACCTCTTCCGATAGCCTTCTGAGTTTGTACTCGAAGCCGATTTCCTTATACAGCCCCGCCCAATCCGTGGTTTCGTGGTTCATGGAGGTTCCTGCTTCGGTCGTGGACTGATGAGCACAACGCGGACGGCGCCCTATGCCGGCCATGGCCCGGCGACCATCCGCGTTCGGCGGCTGCGCCGTGCGGTAAGCGAAGCGAGCGTTACTGGGACGATGGGCGGATGCGTTGCCCCTTCGTAGGCTCGCCTCGTCTCACCGGCGTGCCGTCGGCGAGGTAGTCGGTGAACTGCGCGGGCAGTGCGGCCGCGCTGTTGAACTTCGGGCCGTCCTGCAACTGATAGTGCAGGTGCGCTTCCGAGGAATGGCCGCTGTTGCCGCACTCGGCGAGACGGTCGCCGGCATCCACGCGGTCGCCCCGTTTCACTCGCAGCGAACCCTTGCGAAGGTGAGCGAGCATCGAGAACTCGCCATTGCCGTGGTCGATGATCACTCGGTTACCGGTCAGGTCCCTGGCATTCAATCTGCCGGGCGGATTGTCGGCGACGTAGTCCACCACCTCGACGACTTCGCCTGCGGCCGGCGCCAGGATCGGCTTGCCGAAACAGTAGTAGTCTTCATTGCGAAGTCCATCGCCGGCATGAGTGGCGCTGCCGTGGACGACGGCCAGGTCGGCGGCGAAGCGCTGGCCGCCGAACTCGGCATGGTAGTTCTGCTCGAGCGTGCGGCCGCCCCAGAACACCATGAACTCCTCGTCGAACGGCAACTGCAGCGCGGTCTTGGTCCGATAATCGAGATGCTTGCTCGGCGCGGCCTGTTTCGGAACCTTCGGCTCCGGGAGGATAGAGAAAGCGTTGATTTTGCCGTTGCCCGCGAACGACCACATCACCGTGTAGACGTCGGGGGATTTCTCGAAGCGAATTCGCCGCCTGTACACGCTCGCGAGAGGCTTCGTGCTGACCGACTCCTCAAGAACGGTCTGCTCGGTGCCAAGTTCAGTGCCTACCTTATCGCGAAAGATCGCGAGACCTTCCCTGGACTTGAATAGACCTTGCATGCCGGCATCGAAGCTATCCCATACGGTATCGATGCGTTTCGCATAGAACGCGGCGGTCAGATCGGCGCCGGCTTTGCGCGCATCCAGTGTATGCGCGGTCGTTGCATGAAGAAACACGGACAACAAGACGAGCAAGAGATAGCGCTTCATGTCGCAGCTCCTGTGTCGCATCGGCATTCCCGATGCCGTAGATCGCGATGTAGCGCGATCGAAAGTCCGCGACAGCGCCGTCTGTCTCAGTTTAAACACGTACCTCGATCCGATGGAAAGATCCATCGGTCGACGCTCGACCTCCGGTGCGAGAAACGGATAACGCAAAGCGTCGCGCGCAGCGGACGCGCATCCACCGACTTCTGTCATGGCTTCAGTGCTCGGCGGAGGCACCGCAGCAGCACCTTCGTGGCGTCCGGAAGGAGCGGTTTGTTATCGGCATGTTAGTCTTCGTGAGCAAAGTGAACGCCGAACGTCCGCGCAGGACACACGAAAAGGAATGGGCTCATGAGACAGACAGGGAAGTGGATGGTGGTCGGCGCGCTTCTGGCTTTCGCTGCGGCCGATGTGCCGGCCCAGGAAGCCACGGACATCCTCGCCAGCATCGACATATCGTCGTACCGGCTGAACCCGCCCGCCTATCCGCCCGAAGCCATCGACGCCTGCGTCGGCGGCACGGTGGTCCTGCTGATCGACATCGACAAGGATGGCCAACGCAGCAAGGCCGTGGTCGAACGCTCCAGCGGCTACGCCTATTTCGATCAGGCCGCCGTCGAAGCGAGCAAGCGCTGGAAATACAACCCGGGGACGGAAAACGGCCAGCGCGTAGCCGGCAAGTTGCGCATGCCGGTGGACTTCGCCGAGTACGACGGCTGCTGGAGCGGCGATGTGGATATCGAAGCCCGCGCCGACGAGGCCACGATGAAGGCCTATCCCGTCAAGTGGCCCGCGATCGTCAAAGACAAGCGTCTGGACGGCTTGGTCGTGCTGCTGATCCAGGTCGACCGGGACGGATCCAAGAAGGACATCAAGGTCGGCGTGTCCAGCGGCAATGAGGACATCGACCAAGCGGCCATGCTCGCGGCGCTCGAATGGACGTTCCAGCCGGCAACGTTGAAAGGCAAGCCGGTGCGGTCCTTGCTGCAGTTGCCTTTGCCGTATGGCAAACGAGCGAGCCGCTGACGCTTCCTTCCGAATGCTCCATCCATCCGTCAATCCGTGGATCGAACCGATGAAGTCTGTGCCCACGATCGCGCTGGTCGGCGCGCTGTTTTTGATCGCGAACGATGCGAATGCTCAAGGCGTCCCCAGCATCGACGCGACCCTGGATAAAGCCTCGAAATTTCGTCATCGCCCGGTCTATCCGGAGCAGGCGATCCCCACCTGCGCCTCCGGCACGACGGTCATCATCATCGACGTCGATGATGATGGTCGCTTCGTCGATGCCGTTGTCGAGAAGTCCAGCCGCAATGCCCATCTCGACCGCGCCGCGCTGGAAGCCTCGCGCCAGTGGACCTACAGCCCCGCAAGCGACGAGCAAGGCAACAAAGTCGCGGACAAGATACGGATTCCGGTGGATTTCGAAGAACACGAAAGCTGCTGGACCCAGCTGATACCCGACACCCTGGCCCGGCCCGAGCCGTCCACGGTGGAGCGCTCCCCGCCGCGATGGCCCGCCATCGTCGACGAGAAAGGGCTCAGCGGCGAGGTCGTGGTGCTGGTATTGCTCGAAGAAGACGGCTGGAAGCATGAGGTCCGGGTCGGAACCAGCAGCGGCGATCCCGCCATCGACTCTGCTGCCGTGCAGGCGGCGGAGAACTGGAGATATGAGCCGGCGGTGCTCGACGGAAAGCCAGTGCGTACGGTTTTGCGGTGGTCCATGCATTACGGCAAAGGCGCGCCTGATTCGCGCTGACGCATCGGTGTCGCATCACGATCGATAATCCAGCTCCTCCAGTCACTCAAGCCGCAAGCGGAAGGCGGCAACCAACATGCGCGGTTTATTCAAGCCGCCAGCCCGGCGCGGGGGTCAGCATGCTGGCCTCGTCGATGCCTGGATTGAAGATGAAAGACTGGCTGTTGCGCTGGTATGCGCCCGTGTTCCTGTTTGGTTTCGTCGGTACGGCCACGTGGTGGGTCGGCTATTGCGAAGGCAGTGCGTTATGGCTGTTGCCGTTGCTATGCCTGGCGGCGGGAGTGTCCTTCCTGGCCGAACATCGCTGGCCGTACGACCCGGATTTCAACGAGAGTCAAGGCGACCGCGGCCGCGATGTCCTGCATGCGCTGGTCAACGAGGCGCTGAACCTGGCGTCGATCGCGCTGGTGCCGTTGTTGGCGGCCTGGGTGCCTTGGCGGCTGTGGCCTGGCGAGTGGCCGTTCGCGTTGCAATTGGTGTTGGCGATCGCCGGTGCCGATCTCGGCGTGACTCTGATGCATTACGCCAGCCATCGCGTGGCTTGGTTGTGGCGCCTGCATGCCGTGCACCACAGCGTGACCCGCATGTACGGTTTCAACGGGTTGATGAAGCATCCGCTGCATCAGGCGATCGAAGCGGTGGGCGGGGTATTGCCGCTGTTATTGCTCGGCCTGCCGTATCCGGTGGCGGCGGTGCTGGCGTTCGCCATTGCCATCCAACTGCTGCTGCAGCATTCCAATGTCGACATGAGTCCGGGTCTGCTCGGCCGCTGGATGGCCTGGGCGCCGCTGCATCGCTTCCATCATCTGCGCTACGGCGCCGCCGGCGACGTCAACTTCGGCTTGTTCTTCACCGTCTGGGACCGGCTGCTCGGGACCGCTTTCGATGCCCCCGGTTATCGTCTGAGCAGTCGCGACCTGGGCATCGGCACTCAGCCGGATTACCCACGCGACTATGCCGGTCAGTTGTTGGCGCCGTTCCGCGTGTTGCCGCAGGGCGATGCGCCGGCCTTGCCGCAAGGTCTGCAACAGACGCGCGCCCAGGTCTACTCGGAATAGGCCTGCAATCGCAGCCCCTGCAGTTGCGCCGCGCCGATGCCGAACATGCGCCGCAAGCTGCGCGACAGATGCGGCAAGTCGGCGAAGCCCGCCGCGTGCGCGCTGACGGTCAGACTGTCGCCGGCGAGATGGCGGGCCAAGGCCTGGTGCAGGCGCCGCCACAACACCCAGCCACGCAGGGTGATCGCCAGATCGGACTGGAAGCGGCGGTGCAATTGGCTCGGCGAAAGGTGTGCGGCTTCGGCGATCTCGGCGGCGGAGACGCCCTCCGGCAGACGCGCACCGATCTCGGCGATGGCGGTTCGCAGGCGCCGGTCGAGAGGCTGCGCCCGGGAAAGACTGGACAAGAGCGGTTGCAACGCCAGCAAGCGGGCCGGCAACTGCGGCAGTTGCCGCAAGATCGCTTCCACATCGGCGTGGGCGGGTTCGAGATACACGGTGCAGCCCTCACTCGGCGCCGCGAGCACCGCATGCGGCTGGAACGAAGGCAGCCACAGGCGATGGCCGGTCTGTGGTTGGCCGTCGATCTCGACCTGCCACGGCGCACCGTCGCTGAGCAGCAGTTGATGCGCGTAATGGGCGTGTCGGCCGCTGCCGCCGGCGCGGCCCTGCAGCACCGCGACGTGCTCACCGAGCAGCAGGGCGCCGGTCCAGATGCTATCGGCGGGGGAGGCGGTGATGCGGGCGTCGGGCACGGTCGGTGGCGTCGATGTGGCTTGCGAAAGCGGAGGCCGGCATCAGGCCGGAAGGCATCGACAGTCTAGCCTTCGCGACTCGCAGCCCGTCCGGCGTCCATCCGGGAACGGGGAAGGCCTCGCCGGCGCCGAATCGTTCGCGAGCGCCGCTGCGCAAGCCAGTTTCGCTGGTCGCTGCCGCCGCGCCGACGGTGAACCAGGGCGCGGGATTTTCTGTTGCGGCGCAAAACAGAACCGGCCCGGAGGCGGCCTGCTAGCTCTTGTCGCAAGCGTCTTGTAAATTTACAGACATTGTTTGTGTCCTATATTTGACAGCGTTGTCAGAGGGTTTTAGAGGGATAAATTTGATGAAAGTAAAAAACACATAACAAATTATTCTAGGCGGCGACAAGAATTGTCGGCTAGGTTCTGGCTGCCGAAACACCTGCACGGCCTCCGGCCCAAAGCGCCCGGACCCGTCTTCGATCGGCGCAGAACGTCGCCTCATGGATGCCTAGAGGCGGCACTTGGGGCGTGCGCGGCTAATGGGAAACGCTGCGGTCGCTTCGTTCCTCCGAGAGCGATGTATGAAGATTCCGCCGTACCAGTTCGGGCACCACCCTTCTCCACGTTTGGCCCATGCCCTCTCGCATGTTCTTGTCACGCTGAAGTTCACCGGTGCGCTGGCCGGGGCGTTCTACGTCCAGTCGGCGGCGGCGCAGGCGCCGGCTCCTGGCGGATCGAATGAAGCGCAGCCCGAGCGAAGCGTTCCGCAGGGGCGGGCGGTGGCGATGGACCGGGTGGTCGTGACCGGATCGAACATCAGAAGCGTCGATGTCGCCGCCGCGCAACCGGTAATCACCCTCACCGCCGAAGACATCCAGCGGCAGGGGTTCGCCACGGTGGGCCAACTGCTGCAGAACCTGTCGTCGTCGGCGCCGCCGGACCTGGGCAAGCTCGATGTCGGCAGCACCGGGCCGAACCAGGGCGGCGCCTTTTTCAATCTGCGCGGCCTGGGCGCACAGAGAACGTTGGTGCTGATCGATGGCCAGCGCATCGGCGCGATCCACGGCGGTTACACCAACGTCGACGTCGTCCCCACCGCGATCGTGGAGCGCATCGACATCCTGGCCAACGGTGCGTCCGCGGTATACGGGTCCGATGCCTTGGCCGGTGTGGTCAACATCGTCACCAAGAAGAACTTCGATAGAGGCCAGCTCGACGTCTACCGCGGCGTTTATGCGCCGGGAGGAGACGGCGAACAGGGCCAGTACGGGCTGACGTTCGGCAAAAGCGGCGACAAAGGCAGCGTGGTCGCCAGTGTTTCGTACCAACAGACCCGGCCGGTCTACCAGAAGGATCGCCCGGTCGCCCGCTATCCCTACAGCGAGCGCCATCCGTATTTTCAGCTGAGCGAACGAGGCCCATACGGGATCATCCTGAATCCGCCGGCCGGCATGTCGAGCACGGGCCAGTTGGTGCTGAACACCGATGGCGATTCGAGAAACATCGGCGACTACCATCCCCTGGTCCGACCGAGGTTCGGTGCGGATGGCGACGTCCACAGCCTGGCCGACGCGGGCGACTTCCACTACAACTACACCGGCTACGGCCGGATGATGTGGCAGGGCATCACCACGACGAAGAATTTCTATCTCGACGGCCGATACGATCTGACGCCGCGCCTGAGCGCGCATTTCAACACCGGCTACAACAAGGTCGTCGCCGCCGGCGACAGTAGCGTGGTGTCCGTGCGCAGCGGTTTGGGCGGCAAGGCCGCCTATCCCTTGCTGCTCGATGGGGCCAGCTACTACAACCCCGTGCCCGGGCGGGCCCTGCGGTTCGTCCGGCGCATGGACGACGTCTACTTCCGGCACACCAACAAATCCACCAACAAGCGCTATGCGCTAGGGCTGGACGGCGTCTTCGACATCGGCGAGCGCCAGTTCGACTGGAGTGTCGGCTACAACCAGAGCGGCATCGAAGGGCGGGATTACCGCTACGGTTTCTTCGATCTGCCGAAGCTTACCCAGGCCTTGGGCCCATCGTTCCGCGATGCCGCGGGCGTCGTTCGCTGTGGCACGCCGGGCGCCATCGTGCCCGATTGCGTACCCTTCAACCCCCTCGCCGGCAAGGGCCGGATGACGCCGGAGATGGTCGGCGGCGTGATGATTCGCAGCGTCTGGGGCTTCGAAAGCGAAGAGAGCGCCTACACCGCCGACCTGAGCGGCGCGCTGGCGACGCTGCAGGGCGGCGACCTCACCTTCGCGACCGGCGCCGTCCACAGGAAAGTCTCGGCCTTCAGCACCCCGGATGCCTACGCTGCCCGCGGGTTGTCGACCGACATCGGCTTTCCGCCGTTCGGCGGCCGCTACAGCCTCGACGAGCTATATCTCGAATTCAACGCGCCGTTGTTGAAGGATCTGCCCGGGGCCAAGTTGCTGGCGATCGATGCCGCGCGCAGGTGGTCGCGTTACAGCAACTTCGGCAGCACCCAGAACAGTTCGTTCAAGCTGACCTGGAAACCGGTCGACGATCTGATGGTGAGGGCGAGCTACGGCACCGGCTTCCGGGCGCCGACGGTGACCGACCTCTATCACGCCCGCTACGGCACCGGCGGCTTCACCGATCCCTGCGACAGCGTATACGGCCCGGCCGCGTATTCCTTCAACCCCGCCGTCGCCCAACGCTGCGCCAACGGTTACGAAGGACTGGCCGCGGTGGCGCCCGGCTTCCGCCAGGTCGACGACACCGGAAATCCGATCGCCGGTCCGGGCGGCAGCGGTGCGGTGCCCTCGTCGAACCTTACCGGCGGCAATCCCGACCTGCAGCCGGAACGCTCCTACAACAGCCAACTCGGATTCGTGTACAGCCCGTCGTGGATCGCCGGGTTCGACATGAGCGTGGATTGGTGGAGCTACAACATCCGCGATCTGATCGCCGGCATCGGCAATAACCAACTGCTCGCCAATTGCTATCAGTTCAGCATCAAATCGGCGTGCCGCCAGTTCGAACGACGGGCCGACGGACAGATCGTGAATCTGCTCAACCTGGTGACCAATACCGGCTGGCAGAAAGTGCGGGGTTACGATTTCGCCTTCAACTATCGTCTGCCGGAAACCAGGCTCGGACAGTTCGACCTCGGCTTGCAGGGTACCTATACCGATGCCTCCGATGCGTTGTCGGCACCGGGGTCCGCGGTCGAGCATCGCGCGGGTATCGCGGCGGTATGGCGAGTGCGCAGCAACGTCAACCTCGGCTGGAGCTGGAGGCGCTTCGGCGCGAACTGGACCGTGCGCCATTTCTCGTCCTACAAGGCGGCGTGCGCCTTCCCGCCGCCGGACGGGAAAAGCGCTTTCCCCTGCACCGACCCCGAGTACTACGCGGCCGACGTCGGCATCAGCCCGAAGACGCGTGTGGCCTCGGTGGCCTTCCACGATCTCCAACTGCATTGGAACGCGCCCTGGGACGCGACCGTGTCGGTGGGTGCCAACAACCTCTTCAACCGGGTCGGGCCTTACGTCTACGGGGCCTTCAATTCCGGCACCGACACCTATGCGTCCTACAACGCCTCGTACGACATCGGGCGCTATCTGTATCTGCAATACCAACAGAAATTCTGACCGTGCACGACTTGCCGGCGCCCGGGGCGCGATCGCTCCGGTGCCGCAGGCGGCGACGGCGTGTTGCCGTCGCCGAGGACAACGGCAAGGGACTGCATCCATCCGCCGCGCTGCATCCTGCCGCGCGGCGGCCACGAATAGGGGCCAATGATGAAAATCGTCAGTGTGTTCAAGGGCTGGGGCTTGTTGTGTCTGTTGGCGGCGCTACCGTTACAGGTCGTCGCCGGCAATACGCCCGGCAGCTACGTCAACTATCAGTTCGACCCGAGTGTCACCGGGCTGGATTCGGTCGACTTCGGCATCACCGTCGAAACCGATCCCGGCGCCCGCGCCAACGTGTACTGGTCCAATCAGTTCAATCTGGTCGGCGCCAGCGGCGCGGCATACACCGGGATGCAGCGGGTCGGCGGCCAGGGCGGGTTGTTCCTGTTCTCGGTCTGGAACGGCACCGAGGCGAAAGTCGGCAGTTCGGGCAGCTATTGCATCACCTTCCAGGAGGACGGCACCGGCAAGAGTTGCCGCATGAAGTTCGACTGGAAGCCGGGCCACACCTATCAGTTCCATGTCGCCCATGAAGGCGACCGCTGGTTCGGCGTGACCGTGAACGACCTGACCGCGGCCACCTCGTTCAAGCTCGGCAGTATCCGCACGGCGTCGACCCAAGTATCGGCCTCGGGCATGGTCAACTGGGTCGAGTACTTCGAATGGGGTTCGGGCGATTCCAACTGCTTCAACCAGCCCTACACCAAGAGCGAGTTCCTGCTGCCGGTCGGAAATGGGGGGGCGAGGGTCGCCAGCGTCTCATCGACCAAGGTCTCGCCCATCTGCAGCAGCCGGGTCGATAAGATCGCCGCGGGCAGCGTGCACATCAACGGCATCGGCAACTCCTTGCGTGGCGTGATCAAGCAGACCCGCGATCTCTGCCTGGACGCGCATACCTACAAGAACGGCGATCCGGCGACCGGCTACTACTGCCACGGCCTGGATAACCAGGCCTGGGTCCACGGCGCGGACAAGACCATCCGCACGCAGTCGAACCTGTGCCTCGACGCTTACGGCTACGGCACCACGCCCGGGACCAAGGTCAACGTCTATCAATGCCATGCCGGCGCCAATCAACAATGGGTGCAAGTGCATGGCGAATTGCGCGGCGTGCAATCGGGGCTGTGCCTCACCGCGACCGTGGCGGGTGAGCAGTTGACGTTGCAGAAGTGCGACCGCGACTGGCAGGTTCCCATGCCTTAGTCATCGGTCATGCCTTGGCCGTATGCAGGTCCAGGGCATGAGGCGATGCCAGGCCCGATTGCCGAGCGGCAATCGGGCCGATCCCGATTCTGGTTCCGATCCTGGCCGGTTGCTCGTCGGAATTCCACGCCGTTACAGGTGATTCATGGATGCTTTGCTTCGAAATCGATACTTGGCAGGCGCGATCGTGCTGCTCGCGGCACTCGCGGTGGAGCCTGCGAGTGCGGGTTCGCCCGCGCGGCCCTGGCAGGATCGCAGCCTCTGCGCGGACGCGCGCGCCGATTTGCTTCTCGCCGAGATGACGCTTCGGGAGAAGCTGCGGCTGGTCCACAGCGACGGCGCCTGGGCCGGCGCCCACGGCAAGCCGCCTGCGGGAGCCATCGGCGGCGCGGGCTTCATTCCGGCGAACCCACGCCTGGGCCTGCCCGCGATCCAGGAAACGGATGCGGGGCTGGGCATCGCCAACCCGAAGAACGTCCGGCCCGGCGATGGCGCGACGGCGCTACCGTCGCAGCAGGCGATCGCCGCCACCTGGGATCCGCGGATCGCCGAAGCTGCCGGCGCGATGATCGGCGACGAAGCCCACCGCAAGGGCTATAACGTGCTCCTGGCGGGCGGGGTGAACCTGCAGCGAGAGCCGCGCAACGGGCGCAATTTCGAGTACCCCGGCGAAGACCCGTTGCTGGCCGGGCGTATCGTCGGAGCCACGGTGCGCGGCATCCAGGCCCAGCATGTCCTGGCAACGGTGAAGCATTACGCCCTCAACGCCCAGGAGACCGGGCGCCTGAGCTTGAATGCCCGGATCGGCGAAACCGCTCTACGCGGGTCCGACCTGCTGGCGTTCGAGCTGGCCATCGAGTACGGCCATCCGGGCGCGGTCATGTGCGCGTACAACCGTGTCAATGGAAGTTTCGCCTGCGAAAGCGCCACGCTGATCGAGCGGATACTCAAGGGCGACTGGAAGTATCCCGGTTTCGTGATGTCGGACTGGGGCGCGATCGCCGACGGCGCCAAGGCCATCGCAGCCGGTCTCGATCAGGAGTCGGGAGAAGACACCCATTTTGGCGCGGCCCTGGACCAGCGCATCGCAGCCGGCGGCGTTGCGCCCGATCGCATCGACGCGATGGTCCGGCGAATCCTGCGCAGTATGTTCGCCGCGGGCTTATTCGATGTCCCTGCATCGGTGCGTCCGATCGACGTGGCAGGGCATCTGCAGGTATCGCGACGTGTCGCCGAAGCCGGTGCGGTGCTGCTGCGCAACTCGAACCGCTTGCTGCCGTTGTCCGCGCGCGTGTCGTCGATCGCGGTCGTCGGCGCGCATTCCGATATCGGCGTCATCGGCGGCGGCGGTGCGGCGACGGTGGTCCCGTGGGGAGGCCGCGCAGCCATCGCGTTGCCGGCTCCGCCGCCTCATGCGCGTTGGGGCCCGGTCATGTACTACGCCTCCTCGCCGTTGCGGGCGATCAGGGCGAAGGCATCGGCGGCCCGGGTGGACTACGCCTCCGGCTCCGATATCGCAGCTGCCGTGGCGCTGGCCGAGCGTTCCGAAGTCGCCGTCGTGTTCGTGCAGCAATGGGCATCGGAAGGTTTCGATCTGCCGGACCTGGAATGGAGCGCGCATCAGAATGCACTGGTGACGGCGGTCGCTGCGGCGAATCCGAACACGGTGGTGGTGTTGCAGAACAGCGCGCCGCTCAACCTGCCGTGGTTGGACCAGGTCGGCGCGGTGCTGGAAGTCTGGTACCCGGGCGCAAGCGGTGGCGAGGCCATCGCCAATCTGCTGTTCGGCGCGGTCGATCCGTCCGGGCGCCTGCCGTTCACCTGGCAGAGGAACGAGCGCCAACTGCCGCGTCCGTTGCTGCCCTACGCCGGCGAGCCGCAAGGGTCGGCGGCGATTCCCGCGATGCAGACGATCGATTACGACATCGAGGGAGCGGACGTCGGATACCGCTGGTTCGACAGGAATCGTTCGGCCCCGCTGTTCCCGTTCGGATTCGGCCTGTCCTACACCGCATTCGACTACGGCGCGGCGAGCGTTTCCGTCGCCGAGGGAGCGGTGGCGACCACCGTCGACATCGTCAATACCGGCTCACGGCCGGGGAGCGAGGTGGTGCAAGTCTATGTCCGCGTGCCCGGCGCGAAGGCGAGACGGCTCGCAGGATTCCAGAAAGTGCATGTGCCGGCAGGCGGGCAGGTGCGGGCGAAGGTGATCGTCGAGCCGAGACTGTTGGCCGAATTCGACGCGCTCGAACGTCGATGGGTGCTGGCCGGTGGCGAATACGAGTTCCAGGTCGGCCGTTCCGCCGAAGACCTGCAGCCGGCGATCGCCGTCGAACTGCCGCCTGGGCCGGTATGTACGGACCCTGCGCCGTCGGCCGCGCCGGGATGTTACGCGAGCCCTCCTCGCGACCGTGCCGTTCGCGATCATTCGCCAGCCATGCCCTTGTGATGCCGTTCGGGAAACCCCCTATGCGCGCCGAAGATCTTGCCTTGATGACTCGCATTTCCAGCCAGGCGACCAAGGACGTGCGACGACAGTTGGCGAACCTGCGCGCTCAATTGGCCAGTCAGCGACGCGAAATACTGGAACTTCGGGCGGTGGTGGCGAAGTTCGCCGCCACATCGGGTGCCGAGCGAGCCGCGTGCGCGCAGCGCGGCAGCGACGCAGGCCATCCTCCCGTCGACGGAGAAGCCTTGCGGCGGCTGAGGCTGAGCAGGAAGCTGACGAAGAAAGAGTTCGCGACCTTGATCGGCGTGTCCGCCGCTTCCGTGCACAACTGGGAACGCACCGGCGCCACCCCGAGTTTGCGCCTGGCGCGCAGGATCGAAGCACTCGGTCTGGGCTGAGGGTTTCTTAAGGCCGGCCGGCGGGGCGAACACGCTCAAGTCGCGCGCCGGACCTCGCCCGCAGGCACCGGCGAAACGGTACGAGGGCGGAGGCAAGGGTCGCCGAGAGAGCAAACGCGGCTCGGAGTGCGAAAGTCTTCGCCCTGGACTGTCGTGCGAATTCAGCTCGTCGCGCGGCGTATCGCGAAGTCGAACAGATCTCTCAGCAAGTGGTTCGAACGCTCGGCCGGGTCGATGATCGATACCCAGCCGTTCGCGCCATAGGCAGGATGTGGAATCAGCGTGTCGACCGCGGCGAAGTCGAAGTCGTCGCGATGGCCGGCCAGATCCCTTGGTGAAAAACCGAACAGCTCCTCGAACTTCACCTTGCCCACATCGAGGTTGACCCGGTACAGGCCGCGGTCGAGTCTGGATTCCTCGTCGAAACCGGGATAGTCCTTGGTCACGATGGTGACGAACGGCATCTTCTTCGGTTGCCCGTCCGCGCCCAAGGCAAAGCAGAAGGTATCGCCCCAGGCCATCTCCGGGCTGCCGTCTTCGGGCGCCGCCACCTGGATCCGGACCGAGCCGGTCGCGGCGAGGTACTGCCGAATATCGTCCTGGGTCATCGGTCTGTCTCCTCGTTCATGGGGGCGGATTCTAGCAACGCCGATGCCGCCGAGCATTTCGTCGCTTCGCGGCGAGCGTCCTGCTGAGCGGTACAGCGATGCGCTGGCCGGGAATTGGGGCCGAGCGATTCGCGGCCGACGGCAGCGGGTCGGCCGTCGGCCCGTTCAACGAAACGTGCAAGCACGCTCCCGATCTCGGTTCGCCGGGCCAGCCTGTTCGATAATCCGTTCGAACCGAAGCCGGGTTGCGGTACGGCCGCGCTCAGGCGTCCGGCGCCTTACCGAGATCACCGTCATGCGAATCGAAAACCTGTTTGCGAATGCCGTCGTACCAGCGCAGGGCGAGCGCTTCGAGGCATTGCTCACTCACAAGAACCTGGTGATCGAGCGCATCGTGAGTTCCGCCGCGATCACCCCGACCGAATACGTGCAGACCCAGGACGAGTGGGTGGCGATGCTGCAGGGGGAAGCCGCGCTCGAGGTCGCCGGCGAAACGGTCGAGCTGCGCTCCGGCGATTACCTGTTCCTGCCCGCCGGTACGCCTCATACCGTGCAGCGAGTGTCCGAAGGCGCGGTGTGGCTGGCGATCCATCTGCATTGATTGCGGGCGCGGCTGCTTCTGCATGCGTTTCGAGCTAGCCGTGGCTGTGGTGTAGTGCGGCGGCGGCCGCTTTACCGGTAAACCTTAGCCGCGCGAAGCAACCGCGCTCGCCGATACTTCCGTCCACAGCCACCGGCAGAACGCATCGACGGCCGGTGCGGTGTCGGCGCCCTGTCGACGGACGATCCAGAACGCGTAGGCGTTGTCGAGGGAATCGTCGAAAGGCCGGATCAGGCGACCGCGCTGCAGGTCTTCCTCGACCAGGGGACCGACCCCCAAAGCGACGCCGTGCCCGGCGACGGCGGCTTCCTGGGCCAGGTACATGCTGGCGAACATCGGGCCTCGGGTGGCATCCACGCCGATCGCGCCGGTGGTTTCCAGCCAGGCTGCCCAATCCGGCACGCCGGCGCGTCCGGTGGAGCCTTCGTCATGCAGCAAGGTGTGCTGGCGCAAGCCGTCCGGCGAGGTCAGCGGCCGGCGCCCATCGTTCGCCAGGCTAGGCGCACAAACCGGAAACACCGGCGCATCCATCAAGCGCTCGGTATGGACGCCGGTGTAAGCGCCGGGCCCATAACGAATCGCGACGTCGATGCTGTCGCGCACGAAATCGACGCGTTCGTTGCCGGTCTCGATGCGCAGTTGGATATCGGGATGCTGGTGATGGAACCGGTGCAGCCTGGGCGCCAGCCATTTCGCCGCGAAGGACTCCACGGTGCTGACCCGCAGCTGCACCGCCGTCGGCGCGGCGACCCGGTCCAGGACCCGATCGAGCTGGCCGAACAATTCGCTCAGCGACGCCGCCAGCGCTGCCCCTTCGGCGGTCAGTTCGACCGAGCGATGGCCGCGTTGGAACAACTTCACTCCCAGGTAGTCTTCCAGGCGCTTCACCTGATGGCTGACCGCGGCCGGAGTGACGAACAGCTGCCCCGCAGCCTCCTGAAAACTCAGGCATCGCGCGGCCGTTTCGAAGGCCCGCAGGGCGTTGAGCGGGGCAGGGGGGCGGGATTTCAAGAGGGCCTCGGGTTCGCGGACCGAAGGGCGCATCCTATCAAGTTACTTTTTCTAATGCGGGACGCAAAACATCTCGTTTGTCGGCGCCGTGGGCGCTGGCAATGATGCCTCGGTCATAACCAGCGGCGTTCGCCATGAGATTCGAGACTTTGGGTTCCGAGGTGCTGATGTTCGTCGGCGACGACCACGAGTCGGTCGCCACCGCCTTCTTCGACGGCGACGATGCGCTGCTCGTCGATTCGCTGGGCAGCGCGGAAGACGCGAACTGGATGCGCAGCGTGCTGTGCGCAGACCTGGGCAAGACGGTGCGCGTCGTCGCCGCGACCCATTACATGAGCGACCATCTCGCCGGGATGACGCTGTTCCCGGACGCGCTGACCCTCGCCCATCGGCACCATCGCCATACCTTTCTGTCGCAGAACCGGTGCGCCGACGAGTTCTATCGCGAACCGAAGCTGGTGTTCGACAGCGCGATGACGCTACGTTGGGGGCGGCATGAACTGCGCTTCGTGCATAACCCCGGCAAGACCATGGACCACGTCAGCGTGGACGTGCCCACCGCCGACCTGGTCTGCGCGGGCGACAATATCGTCGGCAACATCGTGTATCTGTCCAAGGCGGACCCGGCGCTGATCCGTGCCGCGATCGGCCGCATACATCAGTTCGGCCGGCGCACGGTGGTCGGCGGGCACATGGGCCGGTTTCCTGCGGTCGTGCTCGACAACGCGATCCACTACCTGGACCGCCTGCGCGACTGCGTCATCCGCATTCGCAGCGAAACCGCAGGGCTGGAGATCGAGCGACGCATCGCCGCGATCGCCATCGAGACTTGCCTGGCGCCGCAGGTCGAACCGACATCGTTCGAACGCGACTGGCACCAGCGCAACCTGGAGGTCATCGTCGCGCAGTCGGTGTTCGCGCTCGACACGGCGATGGCTGCATCGGAGCGTCGCGCATGAGCCGCGACGACGAAATGTTCGGACGCTGCTTGCGCCGCAGAGAGTTCCTGCTCGGCTGCGCTGGCCTGGCAGGAGCGGCGCTGATTCCGGGCGGCGCCGCCTTCGCGGCGGGCAACGCCGAGGGCTTACGCATCCAACGACTGGCTTGGGCCGGCATTCGTCTGCAGTTGCCGCAGGCCACGTTGTTCATCGATCCGCTGGTCAATCCGGAGGAGTGGGGCGCCGCACTCAAGGACTCGCTGATCCCGGTCGGCGACAGCGTAGGCGATGCCTCGGTGCTCATCACGCACACCCACGGCGATCATTTCGACGCGAAGGCCGTTGCCGATGCCTTGGCCAACGGCGGGGTATTGGCGCACCCGATCGGAACCAGCCCGCTGCCGGTTCCGGCCAAGGCGCGAGTGCGGCCGAGCGCGCTGTGGGAGCCGCAACTGCTCGGCGACTTCACCGCCACCGCGGTGCCCGCGTCGGACGGGTACGGCGACCCGCAAGTGTCCTGGGTGGTGTCGGCCGGCGGCCGCCGCATCTTCCATGGCGGGGACACGCTCTGGCACGGCCATTGGTGGCGCATCGGCCGCCAGTTCGGCCCGTTCGACGCGGCGTTCCTGCCGGTCAACGGCGCGCGTTTCGGCTGGCGCAAACCGGTCAGCGGCCAGCCCGGCGTGCTGACCCCGGAGCAGGCCGTCGCCGCCGCGACCATCCTGGGGGCGAAACGCCTGGTCCCGATCCACTATGGCGTATCCGGCATGGCCGAGTACGTGGAGGTCGAGAGCCCGATCGATCGACTCGGAAAAGCTGCACGCGGCAAGTCCGTCGACATACAGCCGCTGGATCCGGGAGCCTGGGTCGATTGGGGCAATGAGGCCCGCTAAAAGATCGGCCGGCATCAGACGACCGGTCGAACGAACGGCGACTGTCCACTCAAGGGCGCCCACCGGACGACTGCATCGCCGCAGCTTCTTTCTACGGTCAGGAGAGGCATGGGGCGGTTGTATCTGTCGCACGCCGATAGCGGTATCCCGATCGGCGCTCGCTTGTCCTGTCCAAGTTCGCGAATCGGCGCGTGATAGGCTGAAATCCGGACAAGGAGAGTGTCAGCGGTGCGAAAAATAGTGCCTATCGCTGTTTTGATGATGGCCTGCGCGGATCTGGTTTTCGCTGCCATGCCTTCGAAAAACCCCTTCGTTATCAAGCTGGTGCCGCCCGAGCTGGCGACCTGGCCGAGAATGAAGGCGACCGACTTCGGCTGCATGCTCGAAAAGCGCTTCGGCATACGCGACCAGCGATACGGGTGCGCGGCCGATTTCGACCGCATGGACTGGGGTGATGCCTGTCTCGGTGCTACAACCAATTACAATGTCGGGCCGGAACTTCCGCTCAGTGTTTCCAAGTCCCTGCCTTCGCCGATCAGTGCGGTCGACCTCGAGTGGGAGCACGGAGAGCTGCAATACCTATCGGTGAAATTCGATCGAAAGGTCAGCCAGCGCGAGATCGAAGCCATGTTCGGCCTGCGCATCGATGGCCAGAAGCCGGAGAACCTCATGTCCGCAGATCTTCAAGATTGCGCGCTGGGAAAATCCTGTCTCATGTTGCAAGGGTTCGAGCACATGGGCGCGGCGGATCTCGAATGCGGCACCTGAGTCGCACCGGAACGGCCGACCGTTCGATCCAGGCCTAGGCCGATCAGCGCGGAGGTCGGGAGCCTCTCAGCTTCTCGATGTTGCCAAAGCCGAATCGGCAGGCCGAGCGTCGCGTGCGGCGATGCATGGCTTCTTCCAAACATCCATAGAAAAACGACGTGACGATTGGAAAATGGCCGAGTTCGGTGTTGTGGTATCCGGCCAGAGCCAAACGCCCCTCGCGAGAGACCACCAGCGCGGTGGTTCCCGGAGGGGCGTATGGAGGTACGAAGCCTTCTCAGCCAGCTGCACCACCGCGCCCGATCCCTGGCGCTGCGTGGCGAATTAGGCTTGGCGAACTTCGGCTTCGGCCGCACCAACGGCGGATGCGTTGGTGCATGCGCAACGCGTTAGAAGCAGGGGCCTTGCTCGACTTCTACACGGCCCTGAAACACGCCGAACGTCGAGACGACGCCGGTGCAGTCGATCAGCCTTGCTCCCACCAGGTTGTTGGTGCTGTCGTAGTACTTGTACTCGATCCAGCCCGAGCCGGTCGGCGGCGGGCGCGCGACCGAAGCGCCGAAAGCCAGTGCGGAAAGCGATGCTGCGATCAACAGAATGTTGCGGACGGGTCTTTTCATGAATCCTCCGAGGAATGGGGTGTGGCTGCGGTTAGATAACGCAAGGACGATTCCACTGCGGCGAGACGCCGGTTTCCAACGTCTCTCGCCGCCTGCGGTCAGGCCGACTGCGGTCGTGCCGACCCGGCTTGATTCGGATCGAACGACGGACAGGGATCGAGGCAGGGCTTCCCGGGCACGCAAGGCGGCGGCACACACTCTCCGCCCGATCCCGGCCCGCCCGGTCCGGTTCCCGGATCGTTCGGGTTGATGCAGTAGGGCGGGTAATCGACCGCGATCTCGCCTTCGGCACAGAACGAATAGTCCGGCTTGATCGGGCCGCTGCCTGTCTGCGCCTTGGCCTGGCCGACGCCCGCCGACCACGCCGCGGCCTGCAGCACAGTGCCCAGCACCAATACTTTCAAAAGCATCTTCATCTTGTTCCCTCGTAGGTTGAGACCGATGAGTACCTGCCGACGCGCCATATACGCGCTCGCAGCAAGGGCGAGGACGTCGCTGCACGAGTTCCTGCGGAGCGGGGACCTGTCCGCGAGTTCGAGGCAGGCAGGATCCGCTCCATGCGAACCGCCATGCGCCTCCAATGCGCCGGATCGATACTAGATAGTCCGCCCCATCACTCAAGGCCGAAACCGGGTCATACCGGGAAGGATCCGGGTCGCCGGGCCATGCGTTCGTTCGCCGACAGCCCCTGGACAGGTCTTTACCCGGAACCTCGTAACCACGCGTCTTGCCTGAATATTTCGCCGATTTATTCCCGGCGGCACCCGCGACGGGATAGGAGTCGATGCGATGCGCCTTGCGCGCCGAGTCCCGTCTTCATGCAAGGTGCGAAGGACGGCAGGTCCATTCAAGTCAATGAACCATCGCGACCTGTGCGATCGACGAGGATCGGTCGCCGTGCGCCGGTTCGCACGGCGGTCCCGGGCACGGCCTCGGCCGGTCAATCGGACTTGCCAGTCTGCGCGAGGTCCGCGGCTGCGATCTCATCGGTAGATGGCAGTGGCTTGATGATGACCTCCCCGGAGATGAATCGTTTTCCCTTGAAGTCCTGGCCGTGGTAACGCGTGCTGATGGCATGAAACTCGGCATTGCCCGAGGCCAGGTGCTCCAACT
This sequence comes from Lysobacter sp. CA196, assembly GCF_052078695.1. Lineage (NCBI taxonomy): Bacteria > Pseudomonadati > Pseudomonadota > Gammaproteobacteria > Lysobacterales > Lysobacteraceae > Lysobacter > Lysobacter sp. CA196. Next base: position 110,052 of record NZ_JBQJIN010000012.1, read on the forward strand.
CCGTGAGGTACTCGCGCACATCGCTCCGTTCTCCGAGCGGCCCCGCCAGCACCCTGTCGCCCGCGGCGATCAGCTGGCGCTCGTTGTCGGCGACGAGCGCCGCCAGTTTGTCCAGCGCCCCCTGAAGCGTGAGCCCTTCTCGCATCAACAGCCAAACGGAATTCACCGAGTCGGCGATGTGTATTTCCTTGCGGAACGAATAGGGGTCGTTCACCAAGGTGATCGAGTCGATGGCCGCGGTCCTGACGGCGACCAGAGACGCATCGGCGGCCAAGGGGGCGGTCATGTCTACGTCGAGAGCGTACTCGGTCATCATGGCGGCCCACTCGCCATAGTTGTCGACGCGCCGCAACTCGAGGTAGCGATCGAAGCTCAAGGTGTCCATCTGCAACGCCAGCGAATCGGTCTGCCTGACGATCATGGTAAGCAACGACTCCTCGAGGCGTTTCCAGACGCGCGGCTTCGACGCCATCTGTTCCTTGATCGGTGTCAATCCTTCATACAACAACTGAGCGATGGGCGCCGACGCGGGAGGCCGGATGCCGGCTATCGCGTCGAAATAATGCCGGCGCAGCTCGGATTGCCGTCGTTTGTCGCCGAGTATCTCCGGGTTGGTGGTGGTGTCGTCTATCAACGTGGTGATGCTCATCATCCGTTCCAGGTTGTAGATTCGGTCTCTCTTGGTATGCGGGTAAGCGAGCCCGCCATAGGAAGGCATGCTCATGGACAGATAGTGGTCGACCGCCTTCTGGCTTCCATAGTGAGCCAGGATGTAGCGGCTATCGCTCAGCGCGACCTGCCTTTCGGCTTCCTCGTGATCCGGGTGCCAAAGCGGTTTCAAGGTCAGGTGAAAGTCGGGGTGGTGGATCTTCTCCCCCAACGCAGGCAGACCGGCCAGGTTCCGGACGAAGTTGGGCGCCTTGATCATCATCGAGCCTCTCGCAAGAAATATTCGAGCCGCCGCCACTCGGCCGGCGGCCGATCGCGCGCCCGGAAAGCTCGTCAATGCGGCTTCAGGATGGCGCTGTAGATCGAAACCTGGTTCTTCACTATCGCCACCGCCAGGCTCTCGGTCATCACATGCAATTCCTCCAGCGCCCCGTCGGCGCCCAAGGGGAAATGCTTCTCGATATTCGCCCTGATATCGAGCAACCAACGGATTGCGTCCGCATTGCTGGGAAGCACGCGCATGTCCCGGATGCCGAACCCGCTTCGTTCCAGGATTTCGGAAAAATACCTCGGAGTCTTCCGGTACTTGCAGGCCAGCCGGTCGACGATGTCGGCAGTATCGGACCGGTATTTTTCCAGGTCGATGTTGTAGAGGTTGTCCGAAACGATCACGGTGCTGTCCGGATGCACCCGCCGTCGCAATTTCGCCATCACGGTCTCGTAAAGATCGTTGGGGAAGTGAGAGATCACCCCGCGCATGACGACCAGGTCGTAAGGGCGGTCCGCGTCGGGCAGAAGATCGATATCCTTCGCGTTGCATTGGTACAGGCCGATTCGGCCTGAGAGACCCAGTTCGGCGTGGGTTTGCGCGCCGTGTTCCAACTGGCGACGGCTGACGTTGATGCCGTCCAGACACCGACACTCGGGAAAGCGACCAGCCAGATGGGTCAGGATGGAACCCCAGCCACAGCCGATATCGAGAATGCGTTCGACCGGCGTGCGGCCCTGATCGTAGCCGGCCAACTGCAACTGCCGGTCGAAATAGCGAATGCCCGATTCATCCAGCGAAGCAGGTTGCGGCAAGCCCGGATCGTCGTAGACACCGAACTGGAACAGAAGGCCGTTGCCGATGACCTTGCGCCAATCCTGCGGATCGTCCTGGTAGGTGTACTCGACCTTGGCCTGGTAGTCGCTGATGGAGGCGCCGCGGATCGCCGTGATCGGCCACTGTCCGGCGCCGGCCTCATCAGTCTGGAGGGCGATGCGATTCATGACGTTCCCCTGATCGTACGAGCGCAACATTCGGCCGAGCCATACTCCAGGCCGGATGACGATAAAGTGGCACGCGGCAGCGGACTTTCCTGTGATTCATCGCACGCTGCGGCGGTGAATGAGCGTGAGCTTCAAGGGGGGTGAGGCTGGTGCGCCAGGGCGCGCGCGGAGGCCGGATACGCAGACGCCGTCATCGGATCGGCGCAACCGGCTGCGTGTCGTCATGGAAGGGCTGTGCGATGAAGCGGCGCGCCGTGACTTCGGGTTATTGTCTGTCGCAGGTCGCTGGAGCCAATGCGCGCCCCGACGATGGTGGCGTCCGTTGCAATGACGTCGGCAGATCCGATCGGAGGGCTCAGCCCCGGCGCGCGGCCACGATCCAGGCGCGCGAATCGAGCCAGACGCCATCGGTACGCTGGTGCTCGGTCAACAGGCGGCGAAGGCGATCGAACGCCTGCGCGCGTTGGCGGCTATCCAGGCGTGCGACGTTGTCCTGCACGGTAGAGAACCCGCAGACGAATTCGAACGCGGCATCGACATCCATCCCGTAGAAGACCGGGGCATGCACTTCCTCGAACATCGGAGCCGCGAAGCCGGCGGCATCGAGAATGCGCCTTACGACGTCACGGTCGCCCAGGGAGAAGGCTGGTGGAGTAGTGGAGGAGCTGACGGCTCCTGCTGGTGCGGGCGGGAACGCGCCCTCGATGGCAGTGGCCCATTCATTGCGATCGCGCGGCTGCCAGACCATCATCACCAAGCGTCCGTGCGGACTCAGTGCGCTTCGTATGTTCGAGAAGGCGGCAAGCGGATGCTCGAAGAACATCGTGCCGAACCGGCTGATGGCCACGTCGAAATGCTCGCGCGGCAGCACATGCCGTTCGAGGTCGGCGCAGAGGTATTCGATGTTGCCGAGCTTCGTCGCACTGGCGAGCTCCCTTGCGCGCTCGATCATCTCATTCGAGCGGTCGATCCCGAGCACCGATCCCCTCGTCGCGAGTTGTGCGGCCTCGCGTGTCGTCTGCCCGGCCCCGCATCCGATATCGAGAACCCGATCGGAGACGCGGATGCCGTATGCGCGTCGCAACGCGCCGTTGTGATGTTGAAGCTCGAGGTCGTAGTCGATCATGCGGACGGCTCCGGATTCATTCTACGGTTCAAGCGGCATGAGCCCCGGCAGATTAAAGATGGCAGCCGGACTGAAACCCGAGCCCGGCACGAACCGCGGCGCCTGCGTATGGACGGTGCCAGGATTCGACAGCCGCCGGGGTTTCCAAGGAGAGATCGATGAACGAAAAACACAGGAAGAAGTGGCTCTGGGCGATGTTCGCCATGGCGATCGTCATTGCCTGCGGTACCTCGCTGCTGGTGGTCGCCTCTCGCTAGCCCTGCGGCGGCGAGATCGGCGCTCATTGCGCTCGCTGCAAACTTAGAAACTTATACATGTTCTCGATCGCGCGCTGTTGCCGCGAAGGCTCCATGCCGCCGTCGTCGACCAGTTCCACTCTGGCGTTGGCGATCCGGTTCGACACCACGGCATCGTCGATGTCCAAGTCGTCGCGACCGACCAGGCCGGAGACCCGATAGGTCTGCTGCTTGCCGCTGACATCGAGCGTCAGCAGGCCCCGGATCTGCACGCTACCGTCCGGCTTCACCGCAACCACTTCCGCAGGAATGATGGTCAGCAGATCGCTGGGCACGGCCTGAGGGCTGCTGGCGGCCAGCGGTTTGGTCCAGGTCGATTTGAGCGCGAACACCCTGATCGTATCGCCCACCTCATGCGCAGGCTCGGCCGCGGGGTAGCCGACATAGTCGTCGACATCGACCGGGCCTTTGCGCGGCAACGAGGACGCTGGCGGCGGCGCCATCGGCGGCGCTTCCACCGCCACCGCAGACGGTTCCGGTGGCGGCGGCAGAACCGGCGGCGGCACCTGGCTCTGCGCCTTGACCGTGCCGGTCCACAGGGCCGCGATCGTCAGCAAGGCCGGGATCGACACATGACGGGCATAAGCATTCGAGTTCATCGCATAAAGTCCTTTTCTTTGTCGGTTGTCGGAAAGCCGTTACCGCCAAGCTTCGCAAACAAATCGTGTGACTGGAGCATCGTTCGTCGGTGTCGGTGTCGGTGTCGGTGTCGGTGTCGGTGTCGGTGTCGCATCGTTCGCAACCGATTCCGAGCACCGTGATCGCGTTGGCGATAGATATCGAGCTTGCGAACGAATGCATGCATCAATATGTGCGGTCTGACATCGAAGTGTAGTGGTGTTTATTCGAACGCCGCCATAAGCTGTGATCCATTTCCTAGGAGATACATGCCATGAAACTGCGTCTTACCGGTCACGAACCCGAGATCGCACAGGAGCCCCAGGCACAGGAGCCCCAGGCACAAGCGCCCCAGATACAAGCGCCCGAGCCGAATGCACAGGCGCCGCTGGATGTGAGCAGCTTGAGGCAGCTTTTGGAAAACCGCGCGGCCGGCATTGGTTTACCGGCGCACGATCAAACGCCGGCTTCGGATTGGGCCATAGGCAACCATGGCTGGGGCGAAAACGGCGTCCCGGGAACGCCGCAAGCGGCACCGGCGCAGGCCCCGGCACCGACGCTCGAGCAGTTCCGAACGGCGGCGACTGAGGTGGCCACGTTCTACCGGGGCGAAATCCAGCAGCATCGGGACCACAATCGGGAGCGCAGTCAACACCCGGACTCGAATCCGCAACTGACCAACCCAGCCAGCGCAGAGATCGAAGCCAGGCGGTTGCGGACCATGGAGACTCAGCTCAGCGGCATCGATGCACTGACCAGGAATCCCATACAGCCGCAAGTCGAAGATAGGGTCAGGGGCCTCATAAACGAGCGCGTCGACACGTTGATGCAAGTCTCGCCCTCGATCCCCAGGCCGGATGTCGAACCGATACGCAATATCGACGATGTCAGGACTCGCCAGCCTCATACCGAACTGACGAGGGATATTAACGGCTTGTATCATCTGGCCGACCCGAATAATCGCGGTAATACGGTGCTGGCGCATGGCGAACGCTTGTTCGTCATACCGGTCTCGAACCCGTCGCAGGTATGGATCGGCGAGCGCGCGAACGGCGGGCACACCGCGATATCGCGCGGTGGCGACGTCTACTATGCGGGCCAACTGACGTTCGATAACGGGCGCCTCACCAGTTGGGATAACGACAGCGGTCACTACAGGCCCAGGCAGGACCTGCACCAGCAACTGGGCAACACCTCCATCGCCACCCTCGAAACCCTGCTGCCCCGCGACAAGTTCGTACCGCGTCAGCAGTAAGCCACTGCCGAGTACGGCGCCGGCTCCAGCGAGAGTGAATAAGCGGGCGGGCCAGGACAACCGATCTGGCCCGTTCCCGCCAGCGACCTTCCCGGCCGCCTCCCGGCGTGCGTCGGCCGCATAGGCAGCCGGCGGGCTCGGCGAGGAAGCGGCTTAGGCCTGGCAGGCTGTCGGCCCTGAGTCACTCCCCCTGCGCTTGCTCTTGGCACCAAGGGTCGATGGCCGACTGATTCTGCCGTTGTTTAGCCAGTGCGCAGTTCTCGGCCCTCTCCGCTTGCGAATCGGGCAGCTGGGCGGCTTTCTCACCGGCCGGGAAGGCGCAGGCAGACAGCAGGGCGAGAAAGACCGGCGCCGAAAACCGGTAATAGAGCGCAGGCCCGTCGACTTCGCGTCGGGCGCCTTTCGATCTCATGACGGCACCCTGCGCCGACACGAAAAAACCCAATCCAACGTCAGCGCGGCCGATACGAATACGAGCAGCACCAGCCCGGAAAAGATCACGCCCATCAGCGACAGGGCCCAGAACATCAAAGCGGCCGTTTTCCAGACATCGAACAGGCCCGCCGCCAGCATGCATACCAGGACCGGAACGAACTCGAGAAAGAGATAGCCGAGCAGGGCGCGACCCATCGCTTTGCAAAGCCGCGGCCGCCACGAAGGACGCAGCCACCAGGCTGCCGACAGTCCGCCGACAAGAACGACCCAGGGACCTAACACCAGGTGCAGCGGCAGATCGCTGGTGCCGCTGGCACCGAACTGGGCTTGGGATTGGCCGATACCGCCCATGAGAGCCAAGCCGAGCGCCGCGATCCATGCCGTGCGCCGATGTCGTTCGTTCAAGCTGGAGTCCTTTCGACGTTGAAGACGCGACGATCCGATTGAAGTGCCTTGATATGGAAATGCCAAGGTCGGTCAGGAACCGGTGTCCGGTTCAGAACTGATGCGTCGCACTGACCGAGTAGTAGCGTCCGATCGGGTCGCTGTCGGCCATAGTGTAGCCACCGTTGCTGTAGTTGTAGTTGCCGGGATGGCGGTCGCCAAGGTTGTTGATATTGAGGCTGAACAGCCAACGTTTGAAGCCGCCGTAAGCAAGGTCGATGCCGGCCAGGGTCGTGCTGGGAGTGCGGCGCATTCGGTCGACGTTACTGCCATAAGTGAAGGTGCTGTCTGGTCCAGGCACCGACACCGTCGTTGGCCCCATGTAGTTAAGATTGAGCGTCGCGATCCAATCGCGATAGCTCCAGCGGATATCGGCCAGAAGACTTCGGTTGGGCATTTCGATGCCGGCATGGTCTTCGATCGGCTCGGACGGACGATGGCGCCGGAGCAGGCGATGCGTGTAGTGACCGCTTAGACGGAAATTGAGGTTGCCCAAGCGCTGCGTCTGGCGACTGTACTCAGCCTCGATCTCCCAGCCCCGCACTTCGGTGGTGCCGACATTATCGAGATAGCTGGCGACAGCGATCAGCTCGCCGTTCTCGTCGCGAATCAGGGCTTCCGGGGACAGTTCTTCAAGACCCAGTGCATTGATCGGCAGAATCTCGTTCCTGCGCCGGATGCGATAGTGGCTGCCGGTCAGCGAGAAGTCTTCGCTGGGGGTCCAGGTCAAACCGAGATTGCGGTTGGTCGATGTCTCAGGCTTCAGCCTCGGGTTGACTCGTGCGCGTAGATCGACAGCGCAGTAGTCGTCGTATTCGGCACGGCAGGGCCGGGTCGAATCGTCGGCGGGGACGTAGGAAGTCGTCTGTTGCTTGATCAGCAGCGGGCCACGCAACTCGGCCAATGTAGGCGCACGATAACCCTCGCCAACCGAAGCGCGCAGACTCAGCGACTGAAAAGCTTGCCAACGCAGACCGAACATGGGGGAGATCTGGTCGCCGTAGCCCCGGTTGCGGTCCAAACGCCAGGCCGCGTCCATCGAGAGTGTATCGTGCAGCGGCGCCTTGAGCTCGGCATAGACCGCTGCTGCATTGCGGTGATCGCTTCGGCCCTGGAAATCCATCGCCAGCGCGATATCGCCCTTCGTCAGCAAGGGGTCCGGCCGGTTGCTCAGGTGTTCGTGACGCGCTTCGAATCCGGCGGCGACCTGGACGTCGCCAGCGGGTAGCGCGAACAGCGGACCGTCCACGCTGCCGGACAAGGTTTCCAGCGACATCTTCCCGCCCAATACGATGGGAGGCGAAAGCTTGGCGAGCACGGCATCGGAATTCTTGTCTACCCGATTGAAGCGATAGCTTCGATCATCGACGACCGATTCGAGAGCCGACAGACAGATCAAGCCATTGATGCGATTGGCGACCTCGTTTTCGCGGCGCGACAGACTCAGATCCCAGGCCCAAGCTTGGCGGTAGCCGTTTATGCCGAGGGTGTAGTCCCTGTTGGCGGTAACGACCCGATTGCCGATCGGCCCCACGTCGGAGAACCAATAGTTCAAGAACGAATAGTCACCAGCTCTTTCGCTATCCGGGTGATCGCCGGACAGCGGCATCACCCCATGGCTCGGAGCGTTGCGTAGTTCCAGCGCGACCCGGGACAGGCGCAGGTCGGCGTAGGCCTCGAGGTTCTCGCTGATCGGCTGACGCAGGTGGGCGTATAGGGAATTGCTGGCGATACCCGGTTGCAGACTGCTGTAGCGCGGAGCGTCGAAACCGCTCTCGACGCCGGATGGCGTGGGATCGCGATTGCGGCAGCCTGCGAACGGAAGCACGCTGCTGTCGTCCTGCAGGAAGCCCAGTGCGATCCGCCGATCGGACCCGCCGAATCGCCGGCGGTCGAGAGTGCTCCACGAGCGCTGGCTGCCGATCAGCGGGTTACGGGTGAAGTGATCGACGCTGACGAAAACGTTGCCGCCGCTGCGCGTCTGCGCGCCGAAGCTGGCGTACTCGCGTTGCCGCTCGGCATCGCCGCGTTGGGACACGCCATAGTTGCCGCCGACCTCGGCTCCGCGGTAGTCCTTTTTCAGGATGATGTTGACTACGCCGGCCATCGCGTCGGCGCCATAGATGGCCGACGCACCACCGCGAGCGATCTCGATGTGATCGACCATGCTCAAGGGAATGCCGTTGAGGTCGGTCAGCGCACCCATATCGGTCGAGACCAGGCCGTAGTTGGCCATGCGTCGCCCATCGACGAGGAACAAAGTCGCGCGCGGGCCGAGCGAGTACAAACTGGCTGAAGCCGCGGCTGCCGTCGGCACTTGGCTGTTGCCGCCCTCGCTGGCGATATTGCGGGGATGGTGGCCGGTCATGCCCGGCATCAAGCGCAGCACATCGAACAAGGTCTGATGGCCGCTGGCGCGAATCTGCTCCTGCGTGATCAGCGTCAAAGGCAGGGCGCTCTCAAGCCCCGAGCGCTTAATCCGGCTTCCGGTGACGTGGACCGTGTCCAACTGAGTCGGAGACCTCAGCGGGGATGTTGCCTTCGGCGCCGCGTCGATCCGCGGGCGCGGTGTCGGCTGAAGCAAGTAAACATTGGCTTTTACCGCGACCGCGGTGAGGCCGGTCCCTTCCAGCAACTGAGCCAGGCCCTCACGAACTCCGGGATGGCCTCTGAGGCCCGCGCTGCGCCGCTTGGCTACCAAGGCGGGCGAATAGATCAACTGCACGTCTTTGCGAGAGGCGAAGGCGTTGAGCGCATCGTCCAGCGCACCGGGTGGAATGCTGTAGCCACCGGGCGGAACAGCGCTCACCGAGGCCTGATGGGCCCCTGCGATGTGCGGGAACGCCAGTGCAAGCAGAAAGACCAATGCGCGAGAAAATCTGGCCATACATAACCGTATCGATCAGACCCAAGCTGATTCAGGACGCCTGGCTTGTAGGGCGTGACGGAACCATACCATCGCCGATGCGCTGATGGGTTCGGCCGTATCGGACTCCAAGCGTCCGAACCGTGCGGTGCGTACCGGCGGCTGAAGGCTGATGCGCGATCGCCTACAGGCGCGGCTCACATCGCGTCGGCGACGTCACACATGAACGATGTCGCAGATGAGGGGCGCGGGCGTTCTCGGGACGCTCGGGTATGTTCTGGAAGACGCGCCGCGCGGTCGCGTCGCCGCGTGCCGGGATGGACCTCAGCGCATCGGGCGTACCTCAGGCCGACGTTATCGCTGCAGCATCGTGCTCGAAGCGAAATAGCCGCGAAGGAGTAGGCCGACTGGCTTGAGTGCGATAGTCCGTCTGGCGGTTGCATGGAGCGAACCGTCGGCACCTTGTGCCAGTGCAGTCAACGGGCCGCGAACGCATCGTTCGCGGCCCGTTGCGCGTTCCGCTTAGTGCGGCGCGTCCTGCAGCACCATGTCGTCGAGGTAGAAGCCGGCGTTGTGATTGGCCGAGCCGCCCGAGCCCACCAGCAGCACCCACACGCTCGCCGTCAGCACGGGCGGTTGCACGTCGGTCACCACCTGGGTCCATTCGTCGCCGACCGCGCCCAGTGAAACGTCGCTGAACGAGGTTTCCTCATCGCCGGTCGCCGGCTTGCCGTCCTCCTTGAGCCAGCGCAGGCGCACGCGCGCGTTGGCGGGCAGCGGCGGGGTGCCGGCGACGCGTTTGACCCAGAAGCTCAAGCGCTTGGCAGCGTTGTCGGACAGGTAACCGGGATGGTTGGCGATGGCCACGCCCCAATAGCTGTCCTCGGCGACCACTTGCAGGCTGTGCGCGCCGCTGTGGCCCACATCGGCGCGGGCAATGCGGCTGCCGTACCACGGAGTCCACAGGCCGGCCGATGCTTCCAGGGTGGCGGTCGGCGGATCGAGCAGGTTGAACGACGAGCCATCGGTGGTGCTGCCGGCATCCTGCAGATAGGGCGCGGCCTGCCAGCTCTTGAAACTCATCGTCTCGCCGTAACGCTTGGCGAAACGCCAAGGGCCGTAATAGTGATTATTGGCGAAGCGGTTGTTGTTGTTGAACATCACATCGTTCTGCACCTGCTGCACGGTATACGGCGACCAGGTCAGGTTGTTGTCGCCGGTGGCGTACAACGCCTGCGCGCCGCAGAAGCTGGAACTGCCGCAGGGCACCACCGCCGGATCGAAGTAGAACTCGTTGCCGGTCACCTCGATGTTCTTGGCGTGCCAACGGCAGTCGCGCTGCAGGGTCGCATCGCCGTTGATCTGGGTGTAGCAGGGGTGCAGATGACTGACCGGGTCGGGGTATTTGGTCGGATGGTCAGGATCCGGACGCACGATCAGCGCCGGGTGGACGAAGGGCGTGCAGTACACCTGGCTGGTGTTGCCGTTGGAGTTGCAGAAGCGGTTGGAGCTCTCGTAGACCGACACGCCCGAGAAGTTGTTCTCGAAGTAGTTGTCGTAGATGCGCAGCAGGTCCGAACCGCTCACGTCCTTGGGCAGGCGGCTGTCGCCGCCGGATTCGGACAGATAGATCGCCGGTGCCGGCGCGCCGAGGTCGGAGGTGCCCGAGCTCCAGCCGTTGTTGATGAACGTGTTGGCGCGGATGGTGGCGTTGTAGCTGATCTCGTACCAAATGCCGACGCCGTCGTTGTCGCGGAGGTAGTTGTTCTCGAACAGGAAATCGATGTTGTTGGTGTCGGCCCACAGGCCGGTGCCGTGGTTGTCGTGGACGTAGTTGCCGACGATCCGGGCGCCGCGCACGTCCCAGAACTTGCCGCCGCCGGTGCAGCCGCACTTGGTGCTGGCTTCCCAGTCGTCGACGTTGTTGCCGGCGATCTCGTTGTGGCTCAGCTCGATGTCGACGATGGCCGAACGGCCCGGCGCCGGCTGCTCGGGCGTCGGCGGGCCCTCGCTCTGCAACGGCCTTTTGTACATGCTGAAGCCGTACTGGCCGTTGTCCTTCAGGCAGTTGAAGCTGACCTTGTTGTGGCTGCCGAGGAACACGCCCGCGCCGCGGTTGTTGGCGATGGTGTTGTACTCGATCGTCCAGTGGTCGCCGGCGTCGTGGTTGACCACGCCCTGGTCGAAGTTGCCGTAGTCTTCGGTGGGGTCGTCGCTGTAGCGGCCGAAGTTGCGGATGGTCAGATAACGCACCACGACGTTCTGCGCCGTGTTGGTGAAAGCGTAGTGGTTGCGATTCTGGCCGTCGATGATCGCGCCGGGCCCACCCAGGTAGGTATTGCCGTCCTGGGCGATGATCTGGCTGTACTTGTCCGTGCCGAGGGTATGCACGCCCGGCTCGAACCAGAAGGTCACGCCGGCGCGCCGGAACTCGAAGCCGCTGTTGTCGCCGGCCGGGACCACGATCGCGCCTTCGGGCGCCACCGCCGGGCCGCTCGGCATGACGCCGGCCTGGCAATAGTTCGCCGGCGGTTCGCTCGGCCACATCAAACCCGCATGGGCCTGGCCTTCGCCGCCGATGCGCGGCTGCGCCGCCATGGCCGGCGCCATCATCAGCCCGCCCACGAACAAAGCCGGCAGCACGCGCATTACGCGCCCGCGCCGGGACGATGAATTACGAAAGTCGATAGCCACTGCGAAATCCCCTGGACGATGACGATGAAAGTAGTCGGCGGCGATCGCACCCGAAGCGACCGGCCCGGCCTTGGCCGCGACGGCCGGCGGATCGAACCCCCAAGCGACCGTCCGGTCCGATGGCAACTCGGACCCGGTGTTGATGCCACGCGCCGTCATCGCGGCCCAGTGGCTGTCGTCATGAACTATGTAAGTTGTGATGGCGTTGGCGATAAGCGCCGGCATCCGTACGCAAACCGGCGGCCGGTCGATGGGGAGTTCTACGTGGGCAATGGCGCTGGCCAGTGCCGAGGCATGGGCGGGTTCGCTCAGGCGAACGAACAGTCGCCGCCTATGGGATCAGGAAAGTTGACGCAGGCCATCGCGATTGACCTGGGACTATATTGTCGGGACGACGGCCGAGTTGCCGTATGGGCTTATCGGATGAGCATCGCGCAATGCTGCGAGCAACTGCCCCCCGGATCGCGCTACTTCCTATGCCCGACTTACAGCCCGAACGAAGACGGCGCTCAAACGCCCTCTCGATTCCGACTACAACTAGCGAGTCGGTTCTCGATGGATCAACCTCGGCAATCTAGCTGGATAGAAGCCCGTTGATCAGGCAGCCGACTTCGGCTCCGATATTGAAATAATACGTATCAGCGGAGAATCCCACCACCTCCGCAAAGCTCCATTCCAGGAACTGGCTGGTTCACGTCAGCATTGTTAAGCGCTTCGATGTCCACGATCGCCTTATCAGCACTTTTAATTTGGCCGCGAAGCGCACGGTATTTCTGCTCGGATTCGGACAACTCTTGCGGCGACATAGACCATGCAAGCGGCTTCATCTCCGTTTCGAGAGCAAGGTGCGTAGGCGCAGTTTCGGCTGTGGCAGATCGTAGTTCCTTCGCGATCTTGTAATACGCGAGTGATGTTGAGGAACTCTTCGTCACAGCTTGCCGAAGCAGCGGCACCCTATCGGGCGCGGTCAGCTGTGGCGCATATGCCCGGGCGAGCATCAAGTTCGCCTGAAACCCACCATTCTGAGCTACCCGTTCGAGAAGCTTGGGCCCTTCGCCTTTGTAGGCGCGCAGTTCATCCACAGTTGCGAGGGTCTGATTGTAACCAAACGCCAAGCCAGAACCGTACTGAAGCATGGATGATACATGCCCCTTCAACGCCGCCTGGCGCCAAAGCCCAACGCGCTCTGCGGGTGAGATGGTAGAAACTCCAACGCAGTACTCGGCACGAATCCTGGCAAGATCGGTAAGTGTCGAAGCCGGATCAGCCCCATCCGAAGAAGGAGGTGTCTTGCGTTGAGCCTCAATCCGGCTAAGGTACTGCGCCTTATCTTCTGCTCCCGCGCAAAAGTCGAACTCGCGCGCGAGCTGGCAGGATGCAACCGCATCGCCTTGAGCGATCCTCGTCCTTAACGCAGGAATCATCTGCTGAAGCGTCGCGCCACGTTGCGGTAGCCCACCAGTAACCGGCTGCGCGCTTGCACTCGAGCCAAGTCCCGCGTGAGAGGACTCGTTCGTCGTAGCAGGCGGCAGCCCATCATTCGGCGCCCGATCTGAGCGTGAGCACGCGGTTAGCAGAAGGAATGCGCCTGGCAATATTGCTTTATGCATAGATCGGGTTCCTGTAGGTGGCGCGGGCCCCGTGCCACCTCGTCGATTCAGCAGGCTTGAATGTACACGTTGCACCCGTCAGGAGTGCAGGTCATTTTATAACCGCAGGCGCCAAGTCCGCCGGTGGCGTCAATCATCGGGATCCCCAAGTTCTTAATGTGATCCCACATGTCGTGGTAATCGTCAGCCGCATCGCTTCCGGGCATGACGGCGTTCGGAAAATTATACTTCTTGCCAGGGACCTGTTCTTTCGATTCCGGTATCAAATTGCCACGGCCATCGCGCGCTGTGTTTGGCATGCGCACCCATGTTTTTAGTATGGGATCCCATCCGTACATGGCATTCGAGCCATCTTTCCAAAAAACCATTACGTAAACTTTGATTGCGTTTGGATTAAAAAAGGTGTCTTGAATTATCTGAAGCGCGTCCGAGGCTCGGTTAAAGAAACTGCGTGCAGAATTCGTGTCGATCCAGTACGCGACGTTATCATCGAACGCAGACTGCTGTAGTGCATCGAAAACGTCACTCGGCATTCCCGGGGTGTCATCTGGGAGAATGATGTTTTCTGTAGAAGCCGCGCGCATGTAACCGCCGACCTGTGAAATTCCTGTGGAAATGTTCGGCTCGACGGATACTTCTTCTGCCCACTGCTCAAATGGGTCGAACTCCGGGTTCCAGTCCCCTGTCACGTTGTTTCGATATTCATACTTGCGTACGACCCCGTTGCGGAGATCGACGGCGTAAAGTGGGCCGCCGCTAGCCATCTCGGTAACGCTATCCCATGCCAACTGGTTCATCTGTGTTACGGAGCAGTTGAAACATAGCTTGGTCAGGGCTTGTGCCTGCAGTGACGTTGCCAGAAGCATGCTCCCCGCGATCACGATCCACTTTTTCATTCCAGTCCTTCTTGTGCATTGCTCCCGAAGCGTCGGGATATCGTTAGGTGCGAAGCCGAGCCGAGCCGAGCCGAGCCGAGCCGATCCGATCCGATTTCTATCTGCTATTCGACGGCGGAGTCCTTCCAGCATGCTTAAGCCTCCGGCCAAGGCCTGTGCATTGGCACCACGGGATGCGACAGCCGCGCGAAGCTGTGAGCCATCTAGAGGCTGGGCCCAGTGGATTGGGTGCCGTATCTGCAATCAGCCGCCACAAGCGTTGCGCTTTTCTTCCCGCGATGAAGCTAGCAGGGGAGTGGGCTGTTGAATGTAGGAAAAACCTGGTTCGATGTGGACGTATCGCTACACCACGTAGACATTCGTCTATGTTCTACCTTGGGTGTGCCTCGTTTCAGGACTGACCAGCCAGGGAAAGAAGAGAATCAAAGGCGGAATCTCCGAATTGCTTCTGTCTGGGCCAAGACTTCGAACTCGCCTTGCCGGCGCCGCGACGCGCACGCGGCGCCGGTGCAGTAGTGACAGTGCGCGAACAATCTTCGAAAGATTCAGGCACAGCGGCAGAGTTGATCGACCAGACGCTGGCGAAAGGAAGGTGCCAAAGGCCGACAAGAAGGCCTCTTCGGCGTTGCGGCGAAGCTTAGAAAAAAATCGAGGTCGAGAGTTGGTCCGTCTGCGGCAACTCGGGGCTTACTCGCCAGATCCCTCATTCTCCCCGGACGGCCCCTGGCTTCGCCATGAATCGTGCCGCACGGCCGGTTGGGCTGCTGGAGCACGTCGCTACAGACCTGCTCATGATTTCTTTCTACTTCGGGCACGGCTCGCGGCGAGCCGTTTCGGAAGCGACCGGCTTGGAAGCGAGCTTCGAACGCATATCACGGCCGCCCATGGGCCCTCTACTCAGAACGACTGCTGATCCGCTACCAAGCCAGTGTTGCCGGAATCACCCGTAGCAACCGAACACTGGCTGGCACTGTTTTTACCACTGACCCCTCCTTTGCCTCCCAACCCCGACAGAATGCTCACGCCGGAGTCTATGGATGGCGAGCCTCCGATCAGGGCGATGCCAATGGCCGGCCCGCCGTTGCCGCCGGCACCAGTGCCGGCGCCGAGATCGTAAGCACCAACGGCCGCGCCACCGTTGCCACCGTTGCCGCCGCTGCCGCCGACGACGCGGACCTTGCTGGCTTGCAACAAGGCCTCGGTGAGGACTATGCCGAATGAGCCGCCGCCCTGCCGCCCACCGCCGCCAGCGTCAAAAATGAGGTATTTCCCGGCCATAACGGTGTCGCCGTCGCCACCGGGAAGGCCGCTCCATGCAGAGCCTTTAAACAGGCCTGCTGTGTTCTTCGAGGCCACACCTTTGCTGCCGCATCTGCCGTTGCCCACCTCATCCGGATTGCAGACGCAAGTTGCGCATCCGTTCGCACCGACGGCGCCCGAGCCGGCATAGATCTCCGAATCGGCAAGAATAATCGAGGTGCCGCCGTAGCTGACCTGGAACGCGATGCTAGCCGCCCCTGGTTGAGACGCGGGACTACCATGAAGCTTGAAGCCCTCGATCCGTGTCGCCGCATCGATATAGATGGCCATGGCAGCCGGCATGCCGCCCGGTGGAGCTTGGATCAAAGACTTCAACCCTGCGCTGGATTTCCCTGCCGGGACGCAGCCGCCATACAGCGCGACGCCGTTGCGCAACACCAGTGGGGAGGGCGGCGCATATTGTCCGTAGGACACCAGCACGCCGCAGCCGTCGGGCGCACATCGGCTGAGGCCTTTAGTGATCGTCGCGCAGGGGGTACTCGCAGTGCTACCGCAACGGCTACTGTCCTGCCCGTTGGCAGCGACATATATCGCGCTGGAAAGCGTGCTCAAATCCGATGACCCGCAGCTCACGTCGAACCTCCCGGCCGCGATGGAAGCCATTGGGGCAACGATTTCTGCGCCTGAAGCATCGCTGCTTGCCGCATCTAGTTCCAATCCGGCCATCAGCCGGGCACGACGGAACGAAGTCTTTCGTCCGGCGTACAGGCCAGTGCGCGGAGCGGGCCCTAGTCGGGCCCGCGACAAGTCGGTGGCGGAAAAATTGGTTCCCGACAGATCGGTGTACTGCAGGTCGGTGTCGTTCATCTGCGCGCCGGTAAAAATCGCGCCGGATAGGTTGGCGCTCGACAAGTCAGCATTGCCCCTCGCACCGGGATTAAGCACGGCATTGCGGAGGTTGGCATTGCTAAGGTCCGCTCCGCTTAGTTCGGCCCCGCTCAGATTTGCGCCGCTCAGGTTCGTTCCGCTGAGGTCGGCGCCCTGTAGATTGACATCGGTCAGGTCCTGGCCCGACCAGTCGACACCGGCGAAGTTGCAATCGGGACAGTATTTCGGCGGCGAGGTATCAAGCATCCGTGGCCGCTCCTGCTTGACCTTCGGAAGGCAAATGAGGTTCGACGCTGCACTCGCCGGCACGATCGCCATAAGTGCAGCCAGGATGAATGCAAATGCCGCGACACGTGGATCGAAGATCATGTCGGTTGCTCCAAGGAATTCATTGCCGGGAATGGGTGCCGCAGCCGACGGCGGGAAGCCCACGTCGCGGGCATCGAAAATCGAGGTGAAGCATTGCCGAGCGTCGAGAGGATTCGAATCAGGCGCCACCTTGCATCCGTTCAAAACGTTTGTTGATCCGCCGCGAGGCCGGACTTTCCGGTATCTCCAATGGGGCACACTCGTCCGCTTTTGCCACCTGCACCTCCGACACCCTTATAGAGCACCGGTTCTGGGCCCAGTAGAGCAGCGCCCCCGGTCAAAACGACGCTAATCGATGGCCCACCGTTTCCTCCCGCACCGCCAGCGCCGCCGCACGCCGCAATAAGTGCATTGGTACCGGTATAGCCCCCGTTACCGCCGTCGCCTCCCGCCCCTCCCCGACTGCCAATGATGCGGCTGCCATTGAACTGCAACCTGGCATCTACCAGTACGACCGCAAACGAGCCGCCGCCTTGACTCCCTCCACCACCGCCCGTTCCACCACCGGTAGCTGCGGTGCAAGGAAAGTCTTTGGATTTTGCGTTGCTCCCACCGGCGCCGCCATTGCCACCAGCCTCGCCCGCTACCCAGATGCCACCATTAAAGCTGCCTACCGTGTCGGCCGATGCCACGCCCCTACTGCCTGAGCATCTGACATCGGGTCTACTCCAGCTGATGCTCGTGCCATCGGCCCCCCCTTGGCCGGGAGCACCGGTTGCGGCGTAGATCTGCGAATCGACCAAGGTCAGCAGACCTTTGCTATGGCGAACCCGGAACGCAACGCTTGGCGCGCTGGCGTCTGTGGCAGGGCTGGCATAAACCTTGAAATTCTCGATTCGTGCAGGCGAATGTATGTAGATCGCGTCGACGGCCAGAGTACCGCCGGCCGGAGCATGGATCAGTGAGCGCAGACCGTTGCTGTTGTGGCCTTTCGGTACGCATCCTCCGAACAGGTTCATACCTTCGGACAGCATCAATGGTGTCGGCTGTACATAAACGCCGTAGTCGACCAATACGCCGCAGCCGTTCGCTTCGCACTGACTCAGGCCCTGGGTAATGGTGGCACAGGCCGAGTCATGGGTATCCCCGCATGCATCGGTATCTTGGCCGTCGGGTGCGACATAGACTGCGCTGGACAATCCGCTGAGGTCCGACGACCCACAGTCGACCTCAAAAGCATTAGCTTTCGATGAAGACGCCGATGCCTCAGTGAACCTGCTGCCTGCACTATCAGAAGTACCTGCATCCAAGCGCACGCCAGCCGGCAACTGCGCCTCACGGAACGATGTCTTGCGCCCTACGTACAGGCCTGTACGCGGTGCCGGCCCCAATCGAGCGCGGGATAGGTCTGTCGCAGTGAAGTTCGCCCCCGACAAGTCGGTGTACTCCAGATCGGTGCCCAGCATCTGTGCACCGGTAAAGACGGCACCGCTCAGATTCGCGCTGGACAGATCGGCTTCGCCGTTGGCGCTGGGGTTGAGCACGGCATTGCTCAGGTTGGCATTGGCAAGGTTGGCGCCGCTCAACTCGGCGCCGCTCATATTCGCGCCGCTGAGATTCGCGCCGGTAAGATCGGCGCCCTGCAGATTGACGTCGGTCAGGTCTTGGTTCGACCAATCGACTCCTACGAAGCTGCAGGACGGACAAGATTTTGGCGGAACGGCGCTGCGTCCTCTCGGAGGAGCCGTCCCTGGCGCTTTCGCGTCGCCGAACGCAGGAGCCGAAGCAATTCCCCCGCAGACGACCAGCGACAGTAGGGCGAAGGTGAATCTGCGAGTCATGGGTTGGAATTCCGATCCATGTTCAAGACGCCCACTGGTGCGTGGGTGGCGGCGGCAGCCATTGGCTGATCGACGGCACGGTACGGCCTCCCGGGCCGGTGTCGGCATCGCGCGGGCCCGCGGGTTGGCCGTTGCCATCGGTGACCATGGCGTAATTCAAGGAATACAAGCCGTGCCACATATCCACCGACAATCGCGCCGCGGCCAGGCCGTCGGTGGTCACCAAAGGATTGCTCGCCGGTGCAGTCTTTCCGTATTGGTAGATCGTCATGTGGTAATCGCTGGCCTGTGAACCTTCGCCGCTGTAGTACAAGACGTACAGATAGGTCATGTGCAGGTCGCCGACCGCACACAGGTCCAGGTAAGTGTTCTCGCCGGTGGCCGATAGGTCCAGGCAGGACGTCGGCTTACTGCTTGCATCGAAGAACCGATCGACCGGATTGCCGTGCAAGTCGAAGGCCTGGATCCGGGCCAGGACGATGCCGTTGTTTTCGCCGGACTTCGTGTCTTCCAGGACGAAGACAGTGCCGTCATAGGCGCAAGTGACCGCGACGGGGTGAAACAACAGTCCAGGCCGGCCGGGCACCTGAGCCTGGCCCGCATACACGCGCGCCATCGGCACGTCCTTGTCCGCCGCTCCGCCGAGCACCAGCCGACCGATCTGGATTTTCGCGTACTGAGTGCACACGGCGACGACCGCGCCCGAGGGGTGCAGTGCGATGGAATCGGGCTGGAACTGGAAGCGGCCGTAACTGAGCTGATCGCCATCCAGGTCGAACGCAGTGGGTGGGGACAGCACGACGTTGCGCAGGTGAAAGCCGCCGTCGGCAAAGGGATCTTTGCTGGCGTTGCGCGGGTCGACGTAGTAGTCGCCCAGGGCCGGCGCGGATGGATCGGGTAGCGGGTTACCGTCGGCACCGAGCTTCCAATTGCCGTTGTCCATCAGAAACTTGGGCGGATAGGGGTCGTACACCAACAAGGTCTGTTGTTCCAACCCCGATGACGGGAACTCGGACACCTCCTGTTTCGCGCCCGGGATCATACTGCTTTGCATCGCGAACAACTGCCCGCCCTGGTGGTTGGTGTAGGAAGTGATGCCCATGCCGGCGGCCTTCCAGGCGGAGCCGACCGCAGCGTGACGCTCGCTATGGGTTAGTCCGGACCAGATCGATATCGCATTGCCGGTGCTGCGCGTGTCGGTGACACTCACCGTCGCGGTCGGCGCGGACGCAGTGCGTTGCCAGACGTAAGCGTTGTTCTGGTAGGTCAAAAGCGAGCTGTGCAAATACACCGACTGATCGCTCAGCGGCGTCGGGTACTGCACCAGGTGCAGATCGATGCTGGCCACATCGGCCTCGTCGTTAGCGATCAGGCCGGTAGTGGCCTTGCCGGCCAGCCACGTGTCGATGTAATAGTCCGCTTCAAACTTGACCTGACCACCCAGGGTGTTGCTCGGAAAGCTGGCCATAAGCGGTATCGGCGCCGACTCGGCCGGTACCGCAACCGAAGCGATCAGGGACGGCCGGGTCTGATCGTGGTAGATCATCTTGACCTGCAGGCTCGCCATGCTGCCCGTGGGCGGCAGCGGGAAGCCTTGCTTGCGCGGGTCGGGATAGACGTTGACCGCGGTGGTGATCGCGGTCGAAAGGGTGTTCTCGATGTTCCAGGGCGACTGCACGACCTCGACGACGGTCTGCGCCATCTGCGCGACATCAGCCAGGACATCAGCGGCATAGGCCACCCAGCCCACGAACGGAATCATATCGATCAAAACGTCGACCGCGACCGTCTTGATGATCCATTTCAGAAGCGCGGTCAGGGCCGGGTCGAACAGGATCGTCGCCAACATCGACAATGCGCTCCAATCCATTTGATGATTGGCGGCACCCACCGCGAATATCGGCCCGAAGTACGAAAGCCCGAGGGTTATGAATATCCCCACGACGCCGGGGTCTTCCAGAAATTCGTACAACGGTTTGTACGACAGCGCCGCCGCGCCGAAGCCCATCATCAGCGCTGGGACACCGAAGTTCATCACTCCGGTCATGACGCCCCCCACCAGCGGCGTCTTCGGCCACAGATTCGACCCCGTACCGAGGCCGGAGCCATAGATCGATGCGCTGACGGCATTTTCCGGGAATGTGAAACTGACTTGCAGTGTGCCGGGGTCGCTGGTGATCGGCACCCCCAAGTAGCTGTTCACCGAAGTCAAGAACCCGAGGTAGCGCAGGTCGGCGTATTGCGCGTCCAACACTTTGCACACTGCTCTGTAGAGGGCGCCGGGGTTGTCGATCGTCCAGTTTGGGGCCTGGACGGGGTTGCCAGCCGCATCGAAAAAACGCACGTAAGCGCCGAGAAAGCGCATGTACGTATTGCTCATCGTCAGCTGGACACGGCGCGCGCCTGAATCGAGTACCGAGATAGAGGACTGCAATCCGTGGATCGCGCCTGCGTTGCCCAAGGCCGCACTCCAGCCATCTGCATTATTTGCGTCGATGCGCGATACGAACTGCAATGCCTGCTCGCCGTGTTCGGCCTGCACGACGGCCGTCCCGGACTGAAGCGTCCATTTCTTGCCCTCTAGGCTCATGTCGTTCTTGGTGACGAGCATCATGGCCCTCGTCACCGGAGCCGCTGCTGCAATGACGGTGTCGGTGGGTTGGAGTATGTAGTGCGTAGTGTTCCCGTCCTGGCCCGTGACGCTGTTCTTCGGCGGCGTGTAAGGCACCAGGCGCGCCCAGCCCGACGTCTCGGACGGCGGACCCAGCTTCCGCATTACATCTCCCAGGTCGCCGAACATACTCGCGATGTCCTGGGAATTCATATAAGCGTGGATCGCGTCCGAAATTTGCGGGTCCTGACAGATCAGCTCAGGATGATGGAACACGAAGGCGATAGCGGTCGATGGCCAGTCGATCTTCTTATGCGACACAATGCCGGCTGCATGGGCTCCGGTCTGCGTAGCCAGCGGTGGAACATGGATCGCGACGTGACCGAATCCGGCATCGCCCTTGGCTCCGGGACTGTGCCGGAGGGAATGGCGAATGTGCACGCGCACGGTGCTGTCGGCAGGTAGGTCCACCTCGTCCATAGTGCGATGGGTCAGGCATTCATCGGGCGTGGATGCCAGTTCCGGTGCGGCAATCTTGGCACTCGCACGGCTCTCGTCGGTATGCGGAACCAACGGATAGCGCCGACCGCAGGCGACCAGCCAATAGTCCTCGCCGGGATGCGCGTCACGCAGATCGGCGTGATAGATGGTCTTAACTCGTTGCGGCAAGGCTGGAGTGCTCATGATGGTTCTCCATTCGGGTCTGGATGACGAGCGTTAGCGGGCTTGGCATTCCGTCGCGGCGCAGTCGCGCAAGGGCGATCAGCGCGGTAGCGGCCGTCGGCGCTTGGAGTCCGCGGTCGGGCAGGCCGGGTGGGTCAACAGCTGCCACGCGTTCTTCTGTGCATCGAACTGCGCACACTGGCTGCTCTGCAGCGCCTCCGATGTTGCATCGGTCGTGCCGCCTGCGAGTTTCAGGCTATTGCAGTCGAAAGCCGCGTTGCAGCCGAGGAACAGCGAGCCCAGGTTGCCGCTGTCTCCCGCCAGCGAACTCGCGTCGCCGATGGTGGGAATCGAGTTGTAGGACAGGTCCAGATAGGCCGTAGACGTGAGCCTGCGCAGGCTGTCGTTGTCCTCGTCCAGCACGCTGGTGAGTTGATTGTGCGACAGATCGCCGAATACGAGGGTGTCGAATATCGCCAAGTCGAAATAGGCGAACTGGTTGTACGACAAGTCCAGATAAATCGGCTGGAGGTCGACGATATAGGCGATCGATGCCAACTGGTTGTTTGAAGCGTCCAGCGAATTTAGATTATTCAAATTCTGGACGCTGAGGGTCTTCAACTGGTTGTTGGCGATCTTCAGCTTCTGCAGCTGCGGCAGCTGTTTGTCGAATTGGGTTAACCGATTTCCGCTCAGATCCAGACTGGTCAGCGCGGTGAAGTACTCCAGGCCGGTCAGGTCGGTGATACCGAGGCCGGTGCAGCTCAGTTCGAGCAGTGCGCCCGCCGTGGCGATCGAAATCGACTTCGGTTTTCCCGGCAGGGTCGCTAAGACGCAAGCTTTTAGTTGAGCGTCCTTGAACTGAACCTGGTCCCCGCCGGGATTGGTATTGCAGTCGGGCTTTAACCAGACAGTCTGAATCTGGTGGCCAACATTGCAGGCCTTGGTCTGCCAGTTGGGAATGGTCCATTGCGCGCCCTGACATTGGGCGGTTTCGCCGTCGGGACAGGCGATGGTCACCCCGGTCTTCAATGCCGGATAAACGACGCCACCGTAGACTTGCTGAGTGACGTCGACGTTGCCGCACCAACTGGTGTCGTCCGGTTGGGGACAGCAGGAGCTGGCCGGCGGCATGACCGCGGCCAAGAAGCTGGCGGCGCTGACGTCCGCGTTATCAAAGCTGCTGCCTCCGAGCTGGGCGCAGGTGAAGTCCACCCCCGCTCCGCCCGGCGTGCGAGTGATGGTCGCGCCGGCGAAACTAGCTTTCTCCAGGTTGGCCGTGTTGAAACTCACGCTCTCCAGCACCGCGCTATTGAAGCTGGCGCCCGGCATGAGTGCGCCGCTGAAGTCGGTGGCGTTCATGGTGAGCTGGTCGAACACCGCTTCGGTCAGGATGGCATTCGCGAACCGGACCGAGTTCAGTTGCGCCTTAGTGAAGTTGGCCTTGGTGAGATTGGCGCCCTGCAGATTGGCGACATCTATATTGGAGCTGGCCTCCAGCGACGCCCTCTGGAAGCTGGCGCCGGACGCGCTGGCCCCTGCCAGATTGGCCCCGGCCATGGCCGCATTGTCAAACACGGCATAGGTTAGCTCCGCGCGCTGCAGGTTGACCTGGGTTAGGTCGGCGTACTGATTCGGCGCTGTCGTCTTGGGTATGCCTTGGCAAGGCCCAGAACTGTTGGGGACGCCATGAAATTGTGCGCAGACGAGCGTGGCATCGTGCACCTGGGCGCGGGTCAGTTTCGCGCCGTTGAGCGCGGTGTTGCTCAGGTTCGAGTAGGCCAGGACCGCGCCGGTAAAATCCACGCCGGTCAGATTGGCGCCAGTAAAATCGATGTTGCTGAAGTTGGTGCCGACCAGGATCGCTCCGGTGATGTCCGCGCCCGCAAGCGAAAAACTGGTCGGGTCTACATTCTTGAAGTCGGCATGGGTGAAGTCGGAAGCGCCCCAGTTATCGGGGGTGATGGCAGCGACGTCGAGCGTGCTGCCGACGAACTTGGTGCGGCAGTTTGCATCGGCTGCAATATTTTGCGTCGGCCCGAACAACGCCAGCAGCAAAGAAGTGTTGGAGAAGTCGGTGCAGCGGAAATTGGCGAAGGTGAGATCGGTCGCGTTCAGCGTGGCACCGATGAAACAGGTATGGGTCAGCGTCGTGCTGCTTAAGTCCGCGCTGCCCTGGTAGCTGGGCCCGAGGTCCGCTCCCTGGAAACTGGCGCCGCTGATGTCTTGACCGGAGAATTCCGCGCCTTTGAGTATGGCGTTAGTGAAGTTCGCACCCTTCAGCGACCCCGCCGGCATGGCGGCGAAGTTCTTGTTGGTCAGATTTTGCCCCGAGTAGTCCTTGCCTGTAGCGGCCGGACAGTTTGCATCCCCGCCAGCGGCCAGGACGGCCACCGGCATTGCCTGCAGCAGCGTGACGAGTACGGCGCCTGCACAGGCGCGATCAAAAGACGTTCCGACGAGACGCCTGCACATTCTGCGAGCCTGCCTTGGCAATGGGTGGATGCGGCAACTTCAGCCACACCTAGCAACAGTCACGGACGAAGGGAAAGTCAATGGTGTTTTGTCGAATGATCGCGCGCAGATCGCTAATTGCGATGAACGTCGCGACCGCTTGTGGTCAAAGTCTTGATTCGGCGGTGAAAGTTGCACGTTAGAAGCCGGCAGGCACGGTGATACGTAACTGCGCTTTTGTGATGTCTGGCGCAGTGCGCGTCTCGCACCAAGACGATACCCTCTTGACGCGGATCGTAATCCCATCCGAGTACGGCGAGCGTGCGGCAACCGGACGACAGCGGACGCACTCGGTCCCATCCTTGGCATGCGCTGTGATTACCGCGGCGTCGCCAATTACGTGCGACATGGATGCTGATCGCGGCCAACCCGTGGCTCCCGGGCCCGTTGACGTGAAGCCGCTCAACGCGGCTCTGGTTGCGACTCGATCATCGCTGTTGGTAATACATGCCCTTGCTTATGTGCACTGAGTCGCGGGAACAATCGCAACATTCAAGATTCGGTCCCACTCTACGAGCGCGACAAGTCACATGATGATTTCGAAAAGTCGAATCCAGCGAGACTCAAGGCCCGTTAGATTTCGTGCTTTTTCGTTAGATTAGGTGATGCAACCGGAGTCCGACTACGCCGTCTCGGAATCCGATCCGAATGGTCGGTATATCCAGCAACACCTGTCCGTAAGCCGCGTCGACACAGTCGACTCGCGCTTCTAACCACCGCGTTGCCGCCAGTTTCAGGGCGGCCTGGGCGTGGCCGATCGATTTGCAGGCCGAAGCGAGTCGCTCGGTGGGTGGTAGCCGCGACAGGTTGGAAGGTTCTCCCCCGGATCTATCAACACTCATCCACGATGTCAGCAACGGAGAAAAATCATGACGACGAAATCCCAAGACCAATTCGTTGAGATCGAAGACGTAAAGCTGTGCTATCGCCTCGACGGCGACCCGAAGCACCCGCCCGTGTTGTTGATCATGGGCCTGAACTCCCAACTGATCCATTGGCCGCAGCAGCTCGTCGACAAGCTGAAAGAGGAGCACTTCGTCATCCGCTTCGACAACCGCGACAGCGGCCTGACCCGGTGGCGGACCGGGGAGCCGCCTGCGGACGGCTATCGCCTGGTGGACATGGCCGATGACGCCATCCAGCTGTTGGATCACCTTGGCATCGACAGCGCCCACATCGTCGGAGCTTCGATGGGCGGCATGATCGCGCAAAGGCTGGCGATCAATTATCCCGCGCGGGCGCGCAGCCTGTGCTCGATCATGAGCACCACCGGCAACGTCTGGGTCGGATATGCGCAGCCCGGCGTCATCGACGAGTTGATCAAGCAACCACCGTCCGACCCGGAAGGCGCGATCAGGCACATCGTGGCGCTGTACGATCTTATCGGCTCGGATACGTATGCCGCCGAAGAGGCCGCATACCGCCGGACGCTTGCCGAGGCGGCTTATAACCGTTCGCTCGATTCGAACGGCGCTCCGGCCCACCCCGGCGGCGGCGCACGCCAAGTCGGCGCGATCCTGCTCGCCGGCGACCGCACGAAGGAGCTCAACGGCCTGACCCTGCCGACGCTGGTCATCCATGGCGACGAGGACGCGCTCATCCACATATCCGGTGGCAAGGCTACGCGCAAGGAAATCCCCGGGGCTCAATGGCTCGGAGACCCGGAGAAGGGGATCGTGGGCATGGGGCACGATCTGCCGCAGCCGGTCCTCGGCGCGATCGCAGACGGAATCATCGGTCACCTCAACACCGCGAGCGAAACGGGTTGGCGGCCTATCGAAGGGACGAAAGGGCAAGCAGCACGGACTAACGCAGCCACTCCCTGACCCGATCGCTGGCGGGATCGTCGATCGCTTCAATGGATAGTCGTTGGATGGATGGGAGCGTCACCCGCGTTCCCATCCATCGCGCGTAAGTCGTGCTGGCGCTGCGAGCCAGCATGCCACTTGGTTGATCGGCTCCCCGCAGTCCCGGCAGCCCATGGGGCTAGCAGCACGGCGAAGAGGCGAAACTCCTCGTACCTTCGGCTTCTATCCGGACGATGCTTCTACTCACCCGGTGGCATGCGAAAGTGACTTCAATACCGTGGGCGGGCTCGGTATCCCTCGGGCTTCAGGGCGCTTGCGAGGATCGTGGTTCGAGCACGAACAACCAGCCAAGCTTCGCTACCGCGATTGACGGAGGTAACGACGACATCGCATGCGCCGACACCGGCGCGCTCGTAGCTGGGAAGCACAAGAGGATGCTGTTGTTCATCATTGGCAGCGAGCGGCGGGTCCGCCAAGGCGATAATCACTCGGTTCCCGCCGTCGCCATGGTCCGATGTTCCTGTCGCCGCTTCGTACTGGCATAAAGGGAAGCTAACTCCTTCGCGCACCGCAAACATGGATCTGCTCTGATCGAGCCAGACGGGGCTGGAAGATTCGGGTCTTGGTATCGCGTCGAATGCGGCGAGCGCCTGATCCGCCTTGGCGAGCATATAGTCGTCGAGCTTCGCCGCTTCTGCCCACGCATCTTCGCTGTTTGACGATCGCGACAGGCGGGTAGAGGGGCTTTCTTTCCCGGGGCTCGAAGCTGTGTGTATGCACCCAGCGGGCCCTAATGCCACAAGCAAGGCCAATAGCGTGCCTGTGACGCGGGCTCGGCGCATGGCCTTGTTTCGGGATCTCGAAATCGTTTCACTGCCCATATGGTGGATTCGCCATGGCGATATTGATCCGATGAGTCGGCCACTCGATGCTGAGTGGATCGGCGCAGGGTTATCTGGTCGATACTATCGCGTTGCATGAAGCCGCACCGGGCCAAGGAGCGTCTGAAGACTTCACCGACACTGATGGCGCTCGTCTGCAAGGGCATCGCGAAGGCGTTCGCGTCCCTATTGCGATCGGACTGATCGGGTTCGATCGCCCGGTTCGCTACGATGCAATGGTTTTGAAATGCATCTGAGCCGCGTCTGCGGACACCGGCCGCCCCATCAAATAGCCCTGCAGCTCGTCACACCCGAGGTCGCGCAGGAAGTCGGCCTGACGGGTAGTTTCCACACCCTCGGCCGCTACCCGCAGCCCCAGATCCCGTCCCAAGGTCAGAATCGCGCGCGCTACCGAAGCGTCCAGAACGCTGTGCGGCAGTCCGCGCACGAAGCTCTGGTCGATCTTCAGCTTGTCCCAGGCGAAGTGCTTCAAATAGGCGAGGCTTGAATGGCCCGTGCCGAAATCGTCCAGGGACAGCAGCGTCCCCAGGGCCTTGAGCCTGCCGAGCTCATCTTTCACTCGCACCAGGTTCTCCAGCACGGAACTCTCCGTCAGCTCGATCTCGAGCATGTGCCCGGGTACCCGAAACTCCCGCAATGCGTCGTCGACCGCACGGTGCAGGCCCACGCGGCGCAGCTGCTGCGGCGATACGTTGACTGCGATCGTGAATCCCGTATAGCCCGTATCCAGCCACAGGCGTATCTGGCGGCAGGCTTCGCGTATCACCCAGTCGCCGATTTCCCGAATCAGCCCCAAGCCTTCGGCAATAGGTATGAATCTATCCGGCGGTACGTCGCCGAGCACGGGGCTGTTCCATCGCAACAGCGATTCGAAGCCGGTCAGCCGCATGTCCGAAGCCGCAAATTGCGGCTGGTACTGGAGCACGAGCTCCCCTGCCTGGACGGCCTCCCGTAACAGGCCGCCCATTACGGTGCGGTCCTCGATATCCTGCATGTCTTCGGTTTGAAACGGACAAACGCAGTTGCGGCCCAGAACCTTTCCGCGTTCCGCAGCCGCCTGGGCCCGCCGCATCAGATCCACCACGCTGTATCCATGCGCGGGGGCGTAGCTAATGCCGATCGTCGCGGTCAACAACACGCGATAATTCCCACCCTCGAACGGCAGCGTCAGTAGATTTCGAATGCTTTCGGCGAGGCGCACGGCCGCCGCCTCATCGCCGCCTTGCTGGATGACGACAAACTCGTCGCTTGCGAAATGGCATATGGCGACCTGTTGGCTCGCGAGCGACTGCAAGCGTGCACCGACCGCCCTCAGTACCTGGTCGCCGTTGTTATGGCCAAGCGAGCCGTTGATTCCGTGGAAGCGATCCAGGTCGATAAAGATTACCGCTGCGAACGACCCTCTATCTTCGATGGCCCGGATCACGTGGGGCTCGAGAACGGAGTAGCGTTCCAGGCCGGTTACGACGTCGTACCTGGCATGATCGGCCTCCGCGGCCAGCAATCGCTTCTGCTCGGTAAGGTCGCGAATGAAGGCAGTGAAGTACGCCGTATCGTTGCCATCGATCCGCGTTACCGTCAGTTCGACCGGGAATCTCTCGCCGCCTGCCCGAATGGCAACAAGCTCCAGTCTCCGGTCGAGGATGGTGGAGGTGCCGGTCATCAAATGCCGCCGAAAGCCTCGCCGATGGTTATCGCGCACGTCGGGGGGGATGATGACTTCAGCCACTTCAAGGCCGAGCACTTGCTCGCGCTTCCAGCCGAACACGCGTTCGGCCGCCGGATTGAACTCCCTGATCTGCCCGAGTTCGTCGATGACGATGATCGCATCGAGAGCCGATTGCACTATGGCTCGATATCTCGCATCGACCCCGGGCGGATTCGCAACGTTCTGGATGGTTACGTCTCGCATTCAACGCCCCTTCTAAGGCCGCGAGTTTCGCGTAATGCCAAGCGACACTACACCTATACGCCAAACGGCAGACGAGCAGGACGATCGGCTACTGCCCCTCACAAAGGCCAGACGTCCATCTGGTCGGCAGTGCCGGAAAGTCGGTGACGCACAGGTCCACATGGAGGACAGAGCCAATTAAGGGGCCGGTCTCGTTTGTATAGCGTGAACCAATGCCCACATCGGTCAATCGCCTTCTGACAATCGCCTTCTGAATCGGCCGTTCCCGTTAGAAGCCTATCCCGCCGTGCGGCGACCAACCCACAAGACTGGGGCGGCTATAAAGCAAAAACTGCCGGTCATCGCCGATGGCTACCTGCTGACCGAGCGCGAGCGGGACGCGTTGCGCATCATCAGTCTCGGGGGCAACAAAATGGCAGCGCAGAAACTGGCCATCAGCCCAAGCACGGTGCGGACTTATGTGGAAAGCATGTTCCGCAAGCTGGAGTGCCCGACGCAAGCGGCGGGACGTTGAAGGGCCTCGGCACGAGTCGCATAAGTTACGTCCAGGACATCGTCCGTGCAGGAGCATGCTAGCGAAGCCAGAACTGCAGATGTCACCCATCGCGAGAAGCTGTCCATTGCACCTGGCGCCTGAAATATGTCGAGCCGCGAAGCGGCTTCGGCTTGAATGAACCATTAGGCGCCACTAAGACAGCCCGACGAGCCGCTCGATCAAAGTGCTCGATGCCATCTGAGGGGCCCGCCCAACGATGTTTTCGCTCCTCGTAGCCCGATACGCTTGGCGGTGGGAAGCTCGGATCTGCAAAGGCGCCAACGGGGACGGCGACCACGTCTGGAACATCATTCAGGAAGCAAAAGACAGTGGAGCCGCATTCCGGGCAGAAATGAAAGCGGGCCGAACTGCCCTCGTCGCCGATGCGCAGGTACTGTTTGCTCTGGCCTTCGGTAGTTACTGTCTGGGTCGCGAACCTAGCTTGGGCGCCGAACGCACTGCCACTACGCTTTTGGCACGCGAGGCAATGACAGATCGGGACCCGATCGGGTTCCCCCCGAACGCGAACGGTGGGCTTCCCACAGCTACAAGACGCGAGATGGTCGGGCATGGCGCCTAACGCCTGAGTCGAGCCGAGCCACGAAGTGGCTTCGCCTTGATTGAATTGTCAGGCGCCATTGTGCATGGCAGAGCTGCGCTGGAACAGCCAAACGACCAGCGCGGCTATGGCAAGCGATGGGCCTTCGTCACCCGCGAGTGGAATTCACTTCGTGGACCCAATCACACTCGATGCCGGCCTTTGCATGATGCTTATGGACCGCTTCGGCGCTAGGTGCGTCCAGGACGCAATACACCTTGTTGTCCTTCTCGTTGAACAGAATGTCGTGGTGGGTGACGCCAAACTCGTCAGCGGGCGCGTTCTGCAACTTGCTCAGTTCGTCCGCCGTGAACGGCTTCATAGGATGGGAATCTATAAACTTTGCCACGGTTTTAACCTCCTCCCACCTGGACGATGGTTATCGAGCGCTTCGCGGCGGGAAGTGAAAAGCGCTCAACTTTAGCTCCTCGTAGCGTCGGACCATCGCCGCAAATTCTGCAACTTGTTCAGTTCGTCCGCCGTGAACGCCCCATGGCGCCTAACTCCGATTAGGCCCCGGCGGGGCGAAGAGCTCCGGCTGCCGCCACTTCGTGCTCGACGGGTCGGCGGAGACCGTAAGGAGTTGCTGCCGGAGACAACCGAATCAGAAATTTGCGGTCCCGATCTGATTGGCGTTTCCGACCGTTTGAGGAGCGCCCCGCCTTTCCCAGGCGACTACCATCGTTGGACCAAGCGGTTTGATGCTGCTTTGGGCTCAAGAGATCAAAGAACGGCCTTCGTAAGTGCCTGAATTTTAAGGGCCGAGCAATGGTCGGCCGACCGCGGGCTTGGAGAAGAGGCCCGCAGAGGGGCGAAAAAACGCCCAATGGCCTGGTCGTGGAAACTCGCCGACCAATGGCTAACGCGAACACCCACGAAAGAAAGGGCCTCTCGTCATTGCGACGAGGCGTAGAAAAAGTCGAGGGGGGATGGTGCGCCCACGGCGCCTGAGCTCAAACCAGCCTCTGCACCTTGGTACACATGGGGATACGCGGCCGCAGACTATTGCTATTCAATCGTAACGGTCGTTCGTAGGGGCGAGGGGCTAGCCCCTCGATCTTCGTCAGCCCTTCTCGCGCCTATGCCGCATCAACCTTCGCCGATACAGAACGCCGCTGCGCCCCGCTCGATCGTCACCCGCCGCTGCCGCAACGCGTCGATGCCGAGAATCATCGTGGGCCGTCCGTCGGGGCTCAATCTCGCGAAGATCGGCAACTCGCTGATCCGTACCTTCATCGGGCCGAGCCGCCATTCGCCGATCTCCAGATCGGGCAGATCGTAGAGCCAGGTGTCGGTCGCCTTGCCCGGGCCCATGCCTTGGGTGCCGCGTTCGCGGCGCTGCAATCGCGCGTCGCCCGGTTGCAACCCCAACACCTTGGCCGCGGCCAGATTCATCACCGTCTGCGCCGCACCGGTGTCGATCACGGCTCGCACCTTGGCCCCGCCCGGCAGCGACACGTCGATGAACGCGAATCGCCGCAGATCCTTGGAACGCCCGGGATAGCTGTTGAGGTAGCACCGCCCTTTGTCGACTGCGTTCGCGCGCAACAGCAACTCGCCTTGGTTCACATCGAAGGTCGCGTCGAACATCGCGGTCACGTTGTTGCCGAGGATGCCGTCGACCGACACCTCCGGTTCGCTGGCGAAAGCCTTGGCGTCGGTGGTGATGAACTGGCCGGCAAGCTTCATCTCGCCGATGCGCAGCCCCGCGACCTGCGCCATCGGCAGGGCGGCCGTTTGCCCGTTGGCGCCATGCACTTGCATGCCGGAAGAGGCGTCGTCTTTGAGTATCCCGGCCGACCGCGCCAACTCCGTGTCGATCACGCCCCCGCCGGCCGCGCTGTCCACCACCAGGTGCAACGGCCGCTCGATACCCGGCAGCCAGGCTTCGACCACGGCGAAGGCGCCCCGCATCGTCAGCGGCAGCCGATAATCGATCGCTGGCTCGGGCGTGGCGGCGAGCCGGGCAGGCTCCGTCGTGGCGCCGACCGTCAATGCCGCCATCAGCGTGACGGCGGCCAGCGGGAGCAACACGGGGAAACGGGAGAACGAGGGCATGGCGATGATCCGGACGTTGAAGGTGCCTGCATTGCATCCCGCGCCGGTATCGCCCGTTTGTCCGCTCCGTAACACCGCACCGTGCATCGATACAAACCCGATACACAGCCCGTGGATAATCGGCCCATGAGCGCAGCCTCCAACATCCTGGTCGTCGACGATGACGCCAGCATTCGCGACGCCCTGTGCGAATACCTGGCCCGGCACGGCTACGCGGTGCGTTCGGCCAAGGACGGCGCCGAGATGGATCGGCACCTGGCCGAGCGCGAAGCGGACCTGATCGTGGTCGACTGGATGATGCCCGGCGAAGACGGCTTGTCGATCTGCCGTCGCCTCGCCGCCAACGGGGCCGCCATCCTGATGCTCAGCGCCATGGGCACCGCTCCGGACCGGGTGATCGGCCTGGAAGTGGGCGCCGACGACTACCTCGCCAAACCCTTCGACCCGCGTGAACTGCTGGCGCGCGTGCGCGCACTGTTGCGCCGGCGCGACAAAGCCGACACCGCGTCGGCGGTCGTTATCGTGCATTTCGACGGCTGGCGGTTCGACGCGGCCGAACGGCGCCTGTTGAACCCCAGCGGCCAGCTCGTCGCGCTGACTCCGCTGGAATGCAATCTGCTGCGCGCATTCGTCGAGCGCGCTGGACGCCTGCTCAGCCGCGACCGGCTCATGCAGCTCACTCATGGCGACGACGCCGAGGCCTTCGACCGTGCCATGGATCTGGCGGTCAGCCGCTTGCGGCGCAAACTGCGCTGGCCCGGGCGCATCGATCCCATCGAGACCGTGCGCGGCGAAGGCTATCGTTTCAACTCCGCGGTCGAACGGCGATGACCGGCGCCCCGCGCTCGGCGCCGACGTTCCTGAGCCTGATGGGCGGGCTGACCCTGATTACGATCGCGGTGGCTCTGGCGATCAACTTCGTCGTGGTGCTGACCATGCCCGTGCCCCCGGCGCCTGAGATCAACCTCGGCGCCGCCATCGCCGCGCTGCGCACCGAAGGAACCGTCCAGAACGACCGCTTGAAGATACGGCGCGACTGCGCGACGCCTTCGCAGCCGACGGAGACCACGCTGACCCAGGTCGCGGCCGACGTCCTGGGCGTACCGACCGAGCGGCTGCACGCGCGATGGGTGCACACCACTTCGGAACGAATGCAGTGGAAGCCGCAGATCATCGCCACCGGTCGCATATCGCGGACCCAAAAGAATGCTTCGATGCGCGATGCGCTGACCGATCCAGCTGTCGAACTGCCGGCCTTCGAGCTGGCGCTGCGCCAAGCCGACGGCTGCTGGCGCGTGGTCGGCCCGGCGCACACGCCGACCCAGCTCTGGCGTCTGCGCATCCTGCTGGCGTTCGCACTCAGCGCCGCGCTGCTCGCGCCGTTAGCGTGGTGGTTGGCGCGGCGCTTATCGCAACCGTTGCGGCGGCTAGCCGCCGAAGCCGAACAGCTAAGCCTGGATCGAGCTTCGGGCCCCTCCACGGGACCGCGCGCCGGGGCGCCCGGCTCGGACCGCCGCATCCGCGAAGTACAAATCGCGCGCGAGGCCATGCACGCCTTGCATGCGCGCCTGCACCGGCAGGCCGATGACATGGCGAGCATGCTGGCCGCCGTGGCCCACGACTTGCGCACGCCGTTGACCGCGTTGCGCCTGCGCGTGGAAATGTCGCCGCCGGAACAGGCCGCGCGCATGGCCGCCGATCTGGAGCGGATGGACGCGATGATCGCGCAGGTACTGGACTACGCCCGCGGCCAATCCCAGGCCGAACCGCGCAGCGACACCGACCTGGCCGAGCTGGTCGAGGAATGCATCGACGACGCCCGAGCCCTGGGCAAACCCGCTCAGGCCTCGCGCATCGATCCCGTGCGCGCTGTCGTTGAACCTCTTGGTTTGCGCCGCGCCCTCACTAACTTGATCGAGAACGCCGTTCGCTATGCCGACGGCGCACACGTGGGCCTCTGGCGCGAAGGCGGCTGGATCGTGCTGCAAGTAGACGACGACGGCCCCGGCATTCCACCCGACCAAAGCGAACGTCTGCAAGAGCCCTTCCAGCGCTTGGAAACCTCCCGCAGCCGCGACACCGGCGGTCTCGGATTGGGCCTGGCGATGGCCCGCGCTGCCGCACTACGCCACGGCGGTAGCCTGAGCCTGCGCAACCGCGACACCGGCGGCCTTAGCGCACGCCTGCAGTGGCCGGCCCGAAGCTCGGATGGAACCAGCGCCGAGTAGGCCAAATGCTCATATCTGTCCTCGATGCCTAACGCGTGATTGAAGCGGAGCTGCGAAGCGGCTTCGGCTTGAATGAAGGCGATATGTTCGGAGCGAACGATCACAGTATCGGCGCTTTGCATGTGCCTGAGTAGATGGCTGCCTGCAGCCGGGGGTCGATTGGTCGGCCATTTGCGAACTCCGTCGCGAGGATCGCGACAGCCGCCCGAGTGTATTGACCCGTCACGCGATCCAGAACCCAGACTTCTCCGCCTACACGGTCAGCTTTAGTGATTTCAGTGGCGGAAATGTATCGTTCATCTTGCTGCGTAATGCGATAACTATTAATGCTCCATCGCATTTCCGCCGCCACGACATTAACTTGCAGGTCCGCTACAGGCTGCCCTGATTGATCGGTGAATTTGAGAGTTGCGGTAGCAGCGATTGCCGCGTCTGGCAGCAAAAAGGCGACGATAAGAGCAACGATACGCATGAATTTCTCCCCAATTCCTATCATCTGAACTGAGCCCATCGAGCGGCGAAGCGGCTTCGGCTTGGATAAATTGTCAGGTAATATTTCAGGGCCGCTTCGGCCATTCTTTGTATTTTGCGGGAAACAGGTCGATCCCTTCTCGCTGAAGAAGCTCGAACACAGCGGCGTGGCGCTGATTTTCAGACCCACGATTCCTTTCCTGGAACTGTAGGAGCCACACATACACGTCTGCAAGCTGTAGAAAGCGACTTAGGTGTGACTGGGTGAAATGAACGGAGTCCACCAAGTGCGTGATCTTCTGCCCAAACGCAAAATCAGTGCCGGTTGCTTTGTAGTCTGAGAGCGAGCCCGCATGTTTAGCAGCACTACGGTCGTTCTCACGGTCGCCAATAAGCATTCCAAGTCCCTGACGACCCCTCACGAATTCATTGACCCTCTCACAGAGGAACATGAACCCTATGTCTTCGGGGCTTTGGCTTGCCAATAGAAGGTCACAGTTGATTTGGATATCAATAAGTTCGACCTGTTCCAGGTTGAGGATATCGATCAACCGGCGTATGACGTCGAGTCTTGATGCAAAATCGTTCCAGGCTTTGAAATTCTTGCTGCGATGAAAGATCTCTGCCGCATGGAATTCGGTCTCTTGGATCAAGCGGGAGCTACCGAAGACATCCCGCGCTATGGCGCTTATGTGAGCCTCTACCTCCAAAAGATGGCTGTCTTCAATGACGACGCCGCCGATATGGTAAGACGGATAATTGTTGTCGTTCTTAGACTCGTCGAAAAATACAAGCCACATAAGGCATCCCGTCTAGTGCCTGAACTAAGCCGAGCCGAGCCGCGGCGCGGCTTCGGCTTGAATGAACTATTCGGCATCACTCCTGGCCAGCAGGCAGGCGCAATGCCTTTGCCTTGCCGTCAAGCATGTACCAGCAATTCTTGGTGAGGGCGGATTGCTTCTCGATCTTTACATCAGTGATTGCGTCAGCGCCGAGAGCGTAGGCGGCAGTCTTTAGGTCCAGCAGAACAGCCTGCTCAGCAGGAGCCGTTTCTACAAAGCTTCGGTGGCAGCGCCCCGCGTCTAGCATTCCTAGAACCTGCGCAGTACTCGGTGCAGTATCTAGAACATTGATAGTTTGAGACGCCGCACGTTGGTCGCCGAGACTGGCGTAAGACATGTCATTCCCGACACGCATGTTAGAGCTGTACGTGGCGCAGCCAGAGATGCAGATTGTTACAATCGCAAAGGACGCTCTATATGCATTGGTTCAATGCTATCTCCCCTGTGATAGATGACGCTTGAATTAAGCCACAGCGCGAAGCGGCTTCGGCTTGAAATAGCGGCCAACGTTAACCTCAATCGATAACTTTTTTGAGGATTCTGCGTTCGGAAACAACCTGATTCTCGGACTTTCCATGAAACGTGGCCATGCCAGTCATTGTGTTCCCATCGTTCTGAATTATGAACATATAGGTGCCGGTGTCGAATCCGACGCCTTTCTTGTCCTCAAACAGGAGGGTCATCTGATTGCCGTGGATTGAGCCCTCGTAAGCGAATTGGCGACGTGACGGCTTGCCGTCTCGTGTTTTTGATCTTTCGCCGTCCCCGGAAATCCTGCCGCCAGTCTGTTTGAGCGAGATCTTTCCCATTAGCTTTTGCTTGTTGTCCCGTAGCTCAATAATTTCCCACGAACCGTCAACGCGAATGCCTTTGTACAAAACTCTGTTGCTAACTGCGGGCCACCATTGCCTTACCGCTAGGTAGATAAGTATTGTCGCGGCGATACTAGATATGACATCACCTAAGAAGTTCAGCATATGTATCTCGATTATCTGGTTTCGATTGAGGCCAATGCCACCTTAAGCCGTGCCGCGAAGCGGCGTCGGCAGGAAGTGGGCGTCAATGATTCGTTACGCGCGAACGTATGTGATTGCCGCTGAGGCAAGTGCCAAGACTATGGGCGCCACAGTTGCTATGCGTGTCCTTCTACTCATCTGCCCAAACTGCGGCGCTGCTACAAGCAACGTATGAGTCGTCGTCACAGTGGCTACGATCGTAGCGATGGTGGGGTTGACCTGTCGCCTCCCCGTAAACTCACTCCAACCCTAACCAGAGGTCTCCAGGCAAACTAGCCCCAAGGAGACCCAGATGCGCAAGAGCAAATTCACCGAGAGCCAAATCGTCACGACGCTGAAGCAAGTCG
>NZ_JBQJIN010000013.1:0-145455 GCF_052078695.1 Lysobacter sp. CA196
GCAAGCCGCGACCGCGAATCTGCGGCCGCCGACGCGGGCGATCGGGGTTGCGCGGTCGCGGCTTGCGCCGCTCCTACCCAAGAGCAGCCGCGAAGCCGTCGACCGTTGCCGTTGCCGTTGCCGTTGCCGTTGCCGTTGCCGTTGCCGTTGCCGTTGCCGTTGCCGTTGCCGTGAGAGCTTGGCTCAGTTCCGAACTCGCGATGCGATCGTAGACCCGGAGGGCGGCGCACAGGACGTGCGCCCAGCTCCTAAATGGAATGCCCCGATAGGACAAGGATGTCCTATCGAAAAATCCCGGCGACAGCCGCGACCTCGCAAGGGGGCTTCGTCAAGGAAGGCCTCCCTTTGGTTAGCTTTGACCGAAGGAACTCCCTGTGGGACTTTTGGGCCCGCAAAAGAAAGTAACCCGGCCGCGTCAGCGGACGGAAGCTCTAGATATTGACGTTGCCTTATCGCTCCGTGGCAAGCAGCGCCGCAACGACGAGCAACGCGGTCGCAGCTTATGACCGAAGGAAATCCCGTAGGATGCCGCTCCTACAAAAGGGGTCAGCCGGTAACGCCGCGAGGCTGAGGGAACGCGGTCGCGGCTTGCGCCGCTCCTACCCCGCAACCGTTGACCGCTTCGATCAGTCTCGACGACGGTGCGGCGTCTGCGCATCCCTCGGTCGCGACTCACGTCACTCCTACATCCAGCTAAACCGCCCGACAAACTTCGGCGGCAATCTCGAACGAACGCAGTCGCGCTGCATGGTCGTAGATGTTCGCGGTCAGCATCAACTCATCCGGGCGATGGCGCTCGATGAAGGCTGCGATGCCGGCGTGCACTTCAGCCGCGTCGCCGACCACGGCGCAGGCCAGGGCCTGGGCGACGCCGGCTTTCTCGATCGGGGTCCAGAACGATTCGATGTCGTCGATCGGCGGCGGGATCAGACCCGGGCGGCCACGGCGCAGGTTGACGAAGGCTTGTTGCTGGGTGGTGAACAAGCGCTTCGCTGCGGCGCTGTCGTCGGCAGCGACCACGTTCAAGGCCAGCATCGCGTGTGGGCGCAGCAGCCGCGACGACGGCTGGAAGTCGCGTCGATACAGGCTCAGGGCTTCGTCCATCGCGTCGGGCGCGAAATGCGAGGCGAATGCGAACGGCAGGCCCTGGGCGGCGGACAGACGCGCACTGAACAGACTCGATCCCAACAGCCACACCGGCACCCCGAGGCCGGCGCCGGGCACGGCGCGCACTGCTTGTCCGGGCTGCACCGGTTCGAAGTAATGCAGCAGCTCGCTGACGTCCTGCGGGAAGCTGTCGGCGCCGTCGTAGTAGCGACGCAGGGCGCGTGCGGTCGCCTGGTCGGTACCGGGCGCGCGTCCCAGCCCAAGGTCGATGCGGTCCGGGTACAGCGAAGCCAGGGTGCCGAATTGCTCGGCGACCTGCAGCGGCGCGTGGTTCGGCAGCATGATGCCGCCGGCGCCTACCCGGATGGTCGAGGTGCCGCCGGCGATGTGGCCGATCAGCACCGCGGTCGCGGCGCTGGCGATGCCGGGCATGTTGTGGTGTTCGGCGAGCCAGTAGCGGTTATAGCCCAGGCGCTCGGCATGTCGGGCCAGCTCGAGGCTGTTGGCGAAGGCCTGGCGGGTGTCGCTGCCTTCGGTGACGGGCGCCAGGTCGAGTACGGAAAACGGCAGCATGCGGTCGCGCTCGCAACATAGAGTCTTTCGACTTGGGGGCGCGACGAGGGGAATTCAGCGGGGTTCGAGCGCGCTTGGACGCGACGCTGTGTTGCGGATCAGGGGGCGATGTCGGGGCTGGACAGCATCGCAACCCTTACCCCCGGCCCGGCCCGAACGCAGGGCGCTCGGGGCTGCGCGAGCCGGCGGCTCGCATGCAACCTGCCCTCACCCGTGCACGGGTGAGGGGCCAAGAGGACCTCAGAACAAATCGAAGCGCAGCCCCTCGCGCTCGTTGTCCCAGACCGTGCAGAACACCCACCAGCGCCCCTGTTCGTGGCAGAGCTGGATGCTGTTGGCGCCGCGCTTGAGCACCGTCGGCGAGTCCGGCGTCGGCCGCGCTTCGTATTTGCTCCAGACGTGAGCGACCTGGCCGAAGCGTTCGACGCGTTGCTCGGTCTCGACTTCGTGGAAGTCGTTGCCGGCGAAGAAAAGCGCGACGTCGGCGATGTAGCTGTCGACGTCGAACACCGCCGCGCGGGTCGAGCCATCGGCCTCGACCACGGTGCGCAGGCTCAGCGCGCGCGGGTGCTGCAGGTAACGGAAGCGCGCCCAGTCGCGCGGCGCGCCGGCCGGGCCGGAAATGCAGGCGTAGACGGCGCGGATCAGGCGGCCGATATCCTGGGTGTCTTGCTGCCACTCGGCGGGTACGGCGTCGGTGCGGTCGTTCATGGCGGGTCGGTTCCTTGCGACGGGGACGAAGACGACGGTGCAGCCGCGCTTACCAGGGCATCGGCCAACCGGCGAGCGGTGCGATCAGGTAATAGAGCCCGGCCAGCACCAGCAGCCACATCGCCGACTTCAGCAGAAAGCCGACCAGCTTGAAGGCCAGGTACAGCCCCAACGCCACCATCACGATCGCCACGATGTCCATCCGAACTCCTGCGCTGCAAAACGGCCCCGAGCTTAAGCGCTCGCGGACGGGGCGACCAAGTGCCGGGCGTACCGCCTGCCCGGCTCGGTCCTTGGCCGCCGTCGCAAGCAGCGTATCCACGGCGTTAAAAAATCCTTAGGATTCCGACGAACGGCAGGAACGTTTTTCTAACATTCCGGTCTAGCCCATCGATCGATCACGCAGTGCCGCGCGCAAGCGCCCGGCAAGGTCGGGAAAGGGACGAACACGGGGACCGGCCAGGCAACGGATCGCACTGGCCCGGCACTAGCCACAGCACCACGGATTGGAACACCCGCAATGCAAAACACCGACTCGCCGTCGCAACCGGCTCCCACCGCGGAGGCCGGCGACGCCGGCCGCCCTACGCCCTGGGCGCGGGCCACGCGCTCCCTGTTCGGCCAGGTCGACTGGGTCCCACCCGTCTGGTTCGCCGCTGTGCTCGCCCGGGTACGGCAACGCCCCAGGCTGTACCTGCGCAGCCTGCTCGGTTTGATCCTGGTCGGCACGCTCGGCTATTGGCTCGCCACCCGGCCCAAGCCCATCGTTCCCGGCGCGCTGGACGTCGAAGTCCACACCCCGGCGCTGACCGACTACACGCGCGCGCCGGCCGAGGTCGACAGCCTGCGCCTGACCTTCTCCGACACCGCCGCGCCGATCAAGCAGGTCGGCCTGGCGCCGGCCGGCGTGAGCATGACGCCCGAGCTCAAGGGCGCGTGGCGCTGGGAGGACGACAAGACCCTGGTGTTCAAGCCCTCGGCCGACTGGCCGGTCAAGACCCATTACACGGTCGAGCTCGATCCCAAGCTCAGCCTGGCACCCAAGGTGTTGTTGCAGGACTATCAGTTCGAGTTCGAGACCGCGCCGTTCACCGCGCAGATCGCCAGCAGCGAGTTCTATCAAGACCCGCAGGACCCCGCGCTGAAGAAAGGCGTGTACGAACTCAAGTTTTCGCACCCGGTCGACGCCGCCCAGCTCGAACGCCGCATCGCGCTGAAGCTCGCCGACGGCGCCGGCACCGCGCTGGCCGCGCCCAAATACACGGTCAACTACGACGAGAAGGGCCGGCTCAAGGCCTGGATCCACTCGCAGCCGCTGACCCTGCCGGAGAACGGCGGCAACCTCAAACTGGAACTCGCCGCCGGCATCGTCAGCACCCTCGGCGGCAGCGGCAGCGCCGAAGCGCTCAGCGCCACCGTCGCCCTGCCCTCGCTCTACAGCGTCAACATCACCGACGTCGCCGCCGCCCTGGTCGACAACGAGCGCTTCGAACCCGAACAAGTGCTGGTGCTGAGCTTCAACAACGCCATGCGCGACAGCGAGGTCGCCGGCGCCGTGCGCGCCTGGCTGCTGCCGGTCAAGCACCCACGTCGTCCCGCCGGGCAGCAGAGCGGCGCCTACGATTGGAGCCGCGACGACGTCGACGAGGGGGTGCTCAAGCACGCCACGCCGCTGCCCTTGAGCGCGGTGCCGACCGAGCGCGAATACGTCGAGACCCACAGCTTCAAGTTCCAGGCCCCGCCCGGCCGGCGCATCTACCTGCGCGTCAACAAAGGCCTCAAGGCCTTCGGCGGTTTCATGCTCGGCGCCCACCACACCACGGTCGCGACCGTGCCCGACTACCCGAAGCTGTTGCGCTTCGTCGGTGAGGGCGCGCTGTTGTCGCTGCGCGGCGAACGCCGGATCAGCCTGGTCTCGCGCAACGTCGCCAGCGCGCGCCTGGAAATCGCCCGGGTCCTGCCCGAGCAAATCCAGCACCTGGTCTTCAACAACGACGGCAGCTACGCCAAGCCCAGCTTCTACAACCTGTCCGCCGACAGCCTGGTCGAGCGCGAGGAAAAACGCCTGACCCTGCCGGCCGAAAATCCGGCCAAGGCTCACTACGAAGGCGTCGACCTCGGCCAGTACCTCAAGCCCGGGCGCCGCGGCGTGTTCCTGTTGAGCCTGCGCACCCTCGATGAAGACGACCAGAAGCGCAGCGCCGAGGAAACCCTGGCCGACGACGCCGGCAGCGAAGAAGACAGCCGTCTGGTGGTGTTGACCGACCTCGGCATGGCGGTCAAGCAAGCGCTCGACGGCCGCCGCGACGTGTTCGTGCAATCGCTGTCCAACGGCGCCCCGGTCGCCGGCGCGCGCGTGCGCGCAGTCGCCCGCAACGGCGAAACCCTGGTCGAGGCCGAGACCGACGCCAGCGGCCGTGCGCAACTGCCTTCGCTGAAAGGCTTCAAGCGCGAGAAGCAGCCGGCGATGCTGACCGTGAGCCAGGGCGAGGATTACTCCTTCCTGCCGATCGGCGACCACGACCGCACTCTGGATTATTCGCGTTTCGACATCGGCGGCGAGCCCAACGACCTGGAGGCCGGCGCGCTCAACGCCTTCCTGTTCTCCGACCGCGGCCTGTACCGTCCCGGCGACACCGTCAACATCGGCATGATCGTGCGCGCCGCCGACTGGAAGCGCGCGCTGACCGGCCTGCCGCTGGAATGGGAGTTCACCGATCCGCGCGGCACCGTGGCCAAGCGCGAGCGATTCAAGCTCAGCGCCAGCGGCTTCGAGAGCGCCAGCTTCGCCCCCAGCGACAGCGCGCCGAGCGGCACCTGGCAGGTGCAGTTGTTCCTGCTCGGCCGCGACGACAAGCGCACCACGATCGGCTCGACCTCGGTGCAGGTGCGCGAGTTCGCCCCCGACACCATGCGGGTCAAAGCGAAGCTGTCGGCGGAGAACCCCAACGGCTGGATCAAGCCCGAACAGCTCGCCGCCCAGGTCGACGCCGAGAACCTGTTCGGCACGCCCGCTCAGCAGCGCCGCGTCGAAGGCACGATGGTGCTGCGCCCGGCCTTCCCGAGCTTCCCGGCCTATCCGGGCTACCAGTTCTTCGACCCGCAACGCGCCAAGGAAGGCTACGACGAATCGCTCAGCGACCAGACCACCAACGCCGAAGGCCGGGCCGAGTTCAAGCTCGACCTGACCAAGTACGAGCGCGCGACTTATCAGCTGAGTTTCCTCGCCCGTGCCTTCGAGCCCGGCAGCGGCCGCAACGTCGCCGCCCAGACCAGCGCCCTGGTGTCGAGCAACGATCATCTGCTCGGGATCAAGTCGCAGGACGACCTGAACTACATCCAGCGCGGCGCCAAGCGTGCCTTGCAGTTGCTGGCCATCGGCCAGGACGGCAAGCCGAAGACGGTCGCCGGCCTGCGCGCGGTGGTGGTCGAAAAACGCTACGTGTCGGTGCTGACCAAGCAGGATTCGGGCCTGTACCGCTACGTCTCGCACGAACGCCGCTTCGACCGCCGCGACCAGGCCTTGGCCCTGGCCGGCGGCCGCGAGAACGTGGCATTGACCACCGACCAGCCCGGCGACTTCGTGCTCGAAGTGCGCGCCGCCGACGGCAAGGTGCTCAACCAGATCGGCTACCAGATCGCCGGCGCCGCCAACCTGTCGCGTTCGCTCGAACGCAATGCCGAGCTGAGCCTCAATCTGTCCAAGCCCAGCTACAAGCCCGGCGAAACCATCGAGATCAGCGTGCGCGCGCCCTACGCCGGCAGCGGCCTGATCACGCTGGAGCGCGACCGCGTCTACGCCCATGCCTGGTTCCGCGCCGACAGCAACGCCAGCGTGCAGAAGATCGTCGTGCCCGCCGACTTCGAGGGCAACGGCTACGTCAACGTGCAGTTCCTGCGCGACCCGAACTCCGACGAGATCTACATGAGCCCGCTGTCCTACGGCGTCGCGCCGTTCGCGGTCGACCGCAGCGCGCGCACCCAGCCGATCAAGGTCAGCCTGCCGCGGGTGACCAAGCCGGGCACGCCGATGACCGCCGACGTGGTCACCCAGGGCAAGGCGCGGGTGGTGCTGTTCGCGGTCGACGAAGGCATCCTGCAGGTCGCGCGCTACCGCGTCGGCGACCCGCTCGATCATTTCTTCCGCAAGAAGATGCTCCAGGTCGACACCGCCCAGATCCTCGACCTGTTGCTGCCCGAGTTCAGCCGCATCGCCGGCCAGGCCGCGCCGGGCGGCGACGGCGAAGGCGGCATGGCCAAGCACCTCAATCCGTTCAAGCGCAAATCGGAGAAACCGGCGGTGTGGTGGTCGGGCATCGTCGACGTCGACGGCCAGCACCAGTTCAAATTCACCCTGCCCGATCATTTCAACGGCCAGGTGCGGGTGGTCGCGGTCGCGGTGACCCCGGAACGGGTCGGCGTGTTCCAGACCGAGGCGCTGGTGCGCGGCGATTTCGTGTTGACGCCGACCGTGCCGACCCATGTCGCCCCGGGCGACGAATTCGACTTGCCGGTCGGTGTCGCCAATACCATCGAAGGCGCCAAGGCCGCGGCCAAGGTCGCGGTCGCGCTGCAACTGCCGCCGTCGCTGACCCTGGTCGGCGCGGCGCCGGCGCCGG
Organism: Lysobacter sp. CA196; assembly: GCF_052078695.1. Taxonomy (NCBI): domain Bacteria; kingdom Pseudomonadati; phylum Pseudomonadota; class Gammaproteobacteria; order Lysobacterales; family Lysobacteraceae; genus Lysobacter; species Lysobacter sp. CA196. Next base: position 7,011 of record NZ_JBQJIN010000013.1, read on the forward strand.
TGTCGATCGCCCCGCGCGGCGAAACCACGGTGCGCTTCCGGGTGCGTGCCGGCCAGGCACTCGGTGCGGTGCCGGTCGCGATCCAGGCCAGTTCGGGCGCGTTCAAGGCGCAACGGCGGATCGAGTTGTCGCTGCGCCCGGCCGTGGTCGCGCGCCAGGACCTGATCGCCGGACGCGCCACCCAGCGCACCGTCATCCAGCCCTTGCGCACGATGTACGACCAACGCGCGACCCGCCAACTGTCGGCCTCGGTTTCGCCCTTGGTCGCGCTCGACGGGCTGAGCGCCTACCTCGGCGACTACCCGCACCAATGCACCGAGCAACTGTTGAGCGGCGCGTTCCCGGCACTGGTGCTGCAATCGCACCCCGAGCTCGGCCGGGTGGTCGGCCCGGGCGCGGGCCAGCCGAAGCAGAACATCGTCGACGTGCTGCGTTCGCGCCAGAACAGCGAAGGCGGCCTGGGCCTGTGGACGGCGACGCCGCAGGCCGACGCCTTCGTCACTGCCTACGCCGCCCTGTATCTGATCGAAGCGCGCGAGCGCGGCCAGCCGATTCCGGACGATCTGCTGAAGTCGCTCAACGGCTATCTCGAATCGCTGGCCGCCGATCGCTCCGGCAACGACCTGGCGACCCTGCGCAGCCGCGCCTTCGCGGTGTATCTGCTGGTCCGCCAGGGCCGCACCGCCAGCAACCTGCTCAGCTCGGTACACGAGCAGATCAAGCGCGACCAACCCAAGACCTGGGAGAACGACAGCGCCGGCCTGTTGATCGCGGCGAGCTATCAGTTGCTGCAACAGGACAAGGCGGCGCGGCCGCTCGCGGTCAAGGCCTTCACCCGCGCCAACCGCACCGCGAGCGCCAAGCCGACCGCGTATTCGTACTACTACGACGGCGGCATCGAACAGGCCTGGACGGTCTACCTGCTCAACCGCCATTTCGCCACCCTGGCCAAGGACCAACTCAAGCCGGTAGCGCTGGAACGCCTGCTCGATCCGCTGCGCAACAACAGCTACAACACCTTGTCCTCGGCCCTGACCGTGCTGGCGATGGACGCTTACGCCAGCGCGCAACCGGCGCAAGCCGCGCCGATGCTGGAAGCGGCCGGCAAGGACGGCAAGTCGCGCCGCATCGGCAGCGCCCAGGGTTTGATCGCCCGCGGCGCCTTCGCCGGCGGCGACCTGCGCCTGTGGGTGGCGCCGGCCGGCCCGACCCCGGCCTGGTACCTGGTCAACCAGAGCGGCTACGACCGCGCCGCGCCGAAGGCGGTGCAGGACCGCGGCCTGGAAGTGGTGCGCGACTACCTCGATGCCGCCGGCAAACCGGTGACCGCGCTCACGCAGGGGCAGGAAATCATCGTGCGCCTGCGGGTGCGTGCGCTCGGTGCGCCGGGCCGCGGCAACATCGCCATCGTCGATCTGCTGCCGGGCGGTTTCGAGCCGGTGATGCAGTACGCCGCCGCGTCGGTCGGGGCCGAAGCGGCGTCCAACGACGACGAAAGCGAAGGCTGCGAAGAAGGATGCGAGGACAGCGGCGACGAAGACGGCCAGCCCTCGCGCGACGGCGGCGAGCAAAACGCGGCGCCGCAGCAGACCCTGGCCTTGCCCAACTCCAGCTTCACCCCCGAGCACGTCGAGCAACGCGAAGACCGCATCGTGCTGTACGGCAGCGTCGGCTCGGAAGTCGCCGAGTTCCGCTACGCGGTGCGCGCCAACAACACCGGCAAGTTCGTGGTGCCGCCGGTGTACGCCGAGTCGATGTACGAACGCTCGGTGTACGCGCAAGGCGGCCCCGCCGGTCAGCTGCAGGTCGACGCGCCGAAGCCATGAGGGTTTCGTCGGGCGAGGCAGGGAAGATGCGCCAATGGGGCGAGACGGGATACATGCGACTGCGAGGCGAGACAGGAAGCATGCGACGGCAGTGGTGGATTCTGCTGCTGAGCCTCATTGCCGTCGTTACGGTGCTGGTCGCGGTGCGTTATTCGCCGCGACCATCCCTGGCCGAAGCGGTGCCGCTGTCGACCGTGGTCCGCGACCGCGAAGGCCGGCTGTTGCGGCTGACGCTCGCCAGCGACCAGCGTTATCGGTTGTGGGTGCCGTTGTCGCAGGTCTCGCCGTCGCTGGTCGAAGCGGTGATGCTGCAGGAAGACGCCTGGTTCCGTTGGCATCGGGGCGTCAACCCGATCAGCCTGGTGCGCGGCGCCTGGTCGACCTATGCCAGCGGCGAGGCGCGCATCGGCGGCTCCACGCTGACCATGCAGCTCGCGCGCCTGCGCTGGCGCCTGCAGACCCGCGACGTGCGCGGCAAGCTGGTGCAGATCGCGCGCGCGCTGCAACTGGAGCTGTGCTACTCGAAAGACGAGATCCTCGAGGCCTATCTCAACTTGGCCCCGTATGGCGGCAACATCGAAGGCGTCGGCTCGGCCAGCCTGATCTACTACCGCAAACCGTCCGACCGCCTGACCCTGCCCGAAGCGCTTGCCCTGGCGGTGCTGCCGCAGGCGCCGTCGCGGCGCGGCCGCCTGACCGCGCGCGACGACGACGCCTTCTACATCGGCAGCGGCCTGGAAGCGGCGCGCGCGCGTTTGTATGCGCGCTGGCGCGAGCGCCACCCCGAAGACGCCGCCGAGGACGCGCTGCTGACATTGCCGCTGCGCCTGCACAGCGCGCGCGAGCTGCCGTTCCGCGCACCGCACCTGGTCGACCGAGTGCTCGCCGAACGCGCCTGGCACCCGCACGACGGGCCCGAGCTCAAGACCACCCTCGACACCCGCCTGCAACGCCTGCTCGAAGAACGCGTGCGCAACCACCTGCAACGCGAACGCAGCCGCGGCCTGCGCAACGCCAGCGCGATCCTGATCGACACCCGCGACATGGGCGTGCGCGCCCTGGTCGGTTCGGCGGATTACTTCGACGCCGGCATCCAGGGCCAGGTCAACGGCGCCGATGCCAAGCGCTCGCCGGGCTCGACCCTCAAGCCCTTCATCTACGCACTCGCGCTCGACCAGGGCGTGCTGCATCCGGCCAGCGTGCTGCGCGACGTGCCGAGCGCATTCGGGCCGTACACGCCGGAAAATTTCGACGGCCGCTTCATGGGCCCGGTGACCGCGACCGAAGCCCTGGTGCGCAGCCGCAACATCCCCGCGGTCGGCGTCGCCGCTCAATTGAAGCAACCGAGTTTCTACGACTTCCTGCGCCGCGCCGGCGTGCGCGAGCTGGCCAGCCAGAATCACTACGGCCTGGCCCTCGTCCTGGGCGGTGGCGAAGTGACGATGGAAGAGCTCGCACGCATGTACGCCATGCTCGGCAACGACGGCCGTCTGCGCGCGCTGCGCTGGCGCGAACACGACCCGCAGGAAGAAGGCGCGCGCCTGCTCAGCGCCGAGGCCGCCTTCGTCACCCGCGACATGCTGTTGCACAACCCACGCCCGGACGCCGGCTCGCAGTCGGCCTCGCGGCCCCTGCCGGTGGCCTGGAAGACCGGCACTTCATGGGCGTTCCGCGACGCCTGGAGCGCCGGCCTCGTCGGCCCTTACGTATTGGTGGTCTGGCTCGGCAATTTCGACGGTTCCAGCAATCCCGCCTTGGTCGGCGTCGAAGCCGCGGCGCCCTTGTTCTTCGACATCGTCGACGGCCTGCAGGCGGCGCGGGTCGATCTCGCCGAGCCGGTGCGGCAATGGCCCTTGAACCTCAAGCGCGTCGAGATCTGCCGCGCCAGCGGCGACCTGCCCAACGCCTGGTGCCCGCAGCGCGGCATGACCTGGTTCATCCCCGGCAAGTCGCCGATCCGGATCAGCACCGTGCACCGCGCCATCGCCATCGATATCGCCAGCGGCCGGCCGGCCTGCGGGCCGTTCGATCCGCGCACCATGCGCAGCGAAGTGTTCGAGTTCTGGCCTTCCGACCTCGCGCGGGTGTTCGTCCAGGCCGGCATTCCGCGCCGGCGACCGCCGCCGGGACACGACTGCGCCGGCTCGCAGGATTGGCTGGGCTCGGCGCCGAGCATCACCTCGCCGTATCGCGCCACCCGCTACACCATGCGCCTGTCGCATCCCGAGCAAGTCGCCCTGAACCTCGCCGCGACCGTCGACGCCGACGTCTCGCGCCTGTACTGGTTCGTCGGCAACACCTTCCTCGGCAGCGCCGAACCCGGCACCGCCCTGGCCTGGACGCCGGACCGCACCGGGCACTTCCGCTTGTCGGTGGTCGACGACCATGGCCGCAGCGACGAACGCGAGATCGAGGTCGCGGTGGTGCAATGAAGCGGACCGCGACGCGACGCTGAACCCCACCCCGCTCATCGGCCGCGGAGGCTTTGGAAAAGCGTCCGCGGCGCTTATGGTGAGCGCGTCCATCGCGCAGGAAACCTCCATGTCGCGTCATACGCTACGTTCGCATCCGCTCGCGACCGCTTCGCGCCGCTCGATCGCCCTGGCCGCACTCGGATTGCTCGCCGCCAGCGCTCAGGCATCGCCTGCGCAAACCGACTATCCCGACGACATCGACAAGGTCCGCGGCTGCTGGATCCAGCGCGTCGAACCCGACGGACCGGCTACCTTGTTCCTGCGGCTGTTGCCCGAACCCGAGCGCAAGGACTGGCTGGTCGGCGCACTGCAACGCGCCGACGGCGACGACCCCGACCGCCGTCTGCGCCTGCAATTCGCACGCAGCGGCCTCTCGGCTGTGCTCGGCCCCAACACGCCGAGCGGCGATGCGGCGACGCCCGGCCCCAAACCGGCGCCGCTCAAGACCCTCCGCCCGGCGCGGTCCGGCCTGGTGCATCTGCCGAAGACGCAGATGGACTACTGGCGCACACCGGGTTTGTCCCCTCCCCCCACCGGCGCCCCCGCGCAGACCAGCGTCATCGTCTACCACCACGACCAGACGTCCTTGCGCGTGGAGGTCTCGCCCGAGCATCTCAAGCTGAGCATCGGCGGTCTGCATCCGCACACCGCAAAAATTCCGGAAAAAGTGCTGTTCGACGGCCGCCGCGACGGCTGCGACTGAACCGCGCAAGCGCTGCCGCCGCGCATCACTTCGCCGCGCTAACCCGCCAGACGATATTGCCGACGTCGTCGGTGACCAACAAGGCGCCGTGCTTGTCCAGGCGCACATCGACCGGCCGGCCTTGCGCGTTTTCTGCCGCGTCGAGGAAGCCGGTCAATACATCCGCCGGCTGGCCGTCGGGCTGGCCGTTGTCGAAAGCGACGTAGATCACCTTGTAGCCGCTCTTGGGCTTGCGGTTCCACGAGCCGTGCTGGCCGACGAACAAACCGTTCGCGAACTGCGCCGGCAGACTCGTGCCCTGCGAGAAGGCGATGCCGAGCGAGGCCGTATGCGGCCCGAGCGCGTAGTCCGGCACCAGCGCTTTGGCGACCAATTCGGGTTTCTGCGGTTTCACCCGCACGTCGACGTGCTGACCGTAATAGCTGTACGGCCAGCCGTAGAAACCGCCGTCGCGCACCGAAGTGATGTAGTCCGGCACCAGGTCGCTGCCGATCTCGTCGCGTTCGTTGACCGCCGTCCACAGCGCGCCCGTCGTCGGCTCCCAGGCCAGGCCGTTGGGATTGCGCAAGCCGGTCGCGAACAAGCGCTTGTTGCCGCTGGCGCGGTCGAGCTCCCAGATCGCGGCGCGGCCTTCCTCCATCGCCATGCCGTTCTCGCCGACGTTGCTGTTGGAACCAACGGTGATGTAGAGCTTGCGGCCGTCTGCGCTGGCGATGAGGTTCTTGGTCCAATGGTGATTGATACCGGCCGGCAGGTCGGTGACCTTGACCCCGGCCTGGGCGATCGAGGTCTCGCCTTCGCGATACGGGAACCGCAGCACCGCGTCGGCATTGGCGACATAGAAATCTCCGCCGACCAGGGCCATGCCGAACGGCGAATGCAGGCCTTGCAGGAACACGCTGCGGAACTCGGCGACGCCGTCGCCGTCGGCATCGCGCAACAGGCTGATGCGGTCGGCGCTGGGCACGCCCGCACCGGCGCGCTTCATCATCCGTCCTGCGATCCAGGCCTTGATGCCCGAGGCTTTCTTGTCCGATGCCGGCGCGTTGCTTTCGGCCACCAATACATCGCCGTTCGGCAACACATGCAGCCAGCGCGGATGATCGAGCCCCCCGGCGAACGCCGTCACCGCCAGGCCTGGGGCCGCCACCGGCTTGCCGCCGGACGGCCAGCCGACCGCCGGCGCGACGTTGACGGTCGGCAGCACGGTCTTGTTCGGCGCCGGCAACTGCGGCTTGTGGCCGATGCCGTCGGAAACCTGCAGGGTCGCGCTCTCGCCGCAGGCGGCGAGCGCCATCGCGAACGAAAGCGCAGTCAGGGAACGCAGCGAAAGCACCATGGTCTGAACCCTCGATGGAATCGGCGGTCGCGCCCAGCATGCGCAGGCCTTGGTAAAGCGCGCGAGAAGATCGGGCCGCAAACGTGACCGTCTGCCTGAATCGACCGCTGATTCCGAGGTTTCCGCATCGCCGTCATTCGCGACGCGCCCGTCCTTGACCGATCCGATGCATCCTCACTGCCGTCATCCCCGCGCAGGCGGGGATGCAGAGACTTCAGAGCGATGCCGCGATAGAGCCCTGGATCCCCGCGCCGATGCCTCGACGTCAACGCGAACACCATTGCTGTTCGCAGGGCTCGCCGTCGCCATCGCCGTCCATTTCCGTATTCGGGCAATGCCGAAGAAAATAGCGGGCCTCGGCGCACGAAGTCATTTGCGAACAATGGCTGCGGCCGTCGCAGGCGAAGCTCGCGGACGACTGGGTCGTCGGCTGCGCCGCCGAAGGTCTGGGCATGGAGGAGGATGCCGGATCCTGCACGGGCGGCGCTACCGACGCGCGCGTCGACATCGTTGCCGATACCGTCGGACGTGCGGATTCGACGCCATCGGAATGAAGCGACGAAGACCGGCTGTACACGTATCCGCCGACGGCGACCATCGCCGAGATCGCCAGGGCTGCGATGCCCCAGCCGCTACGCGCCGGTGTACCCGGATCGCGACGCCGTGCCGATGCCGCACGCCTGCCTTCGCCGGCGCGCATGACCCGAACGGCCTCTCGCTTGCCGTCGCTCTTCGTACGAATCTCGAAGGAGACCCATTCGTTGAGTGCAGGCCGGATGCCGCGGCGATTGAACTCGGAGATATGCACGAACACTTCGTCGCCGCCCTGGGCCGGGGCGATGAATCCGAACCCGCGCTCGTCGTTCCATTTGATCAAGCTGCCATGCGTTCGCATGCCGATTCCTCGGTCGATCCCTCGGTCGATCCCTCGGTCGATTCCCGCCCGCAGCATCCGGCGCGGAAGCGGCCGAATCAAGGCCCGAGCTCGATGCGGCCGCATCCGTTGCGGATCCTGTGGACCTGTCGCCGTCTGGGTCGAGAGCACCGCGTCGTTTACCGCCAGCGCCCCGGCCCGTGCTGTCTCTTACCGGCGGCACGCCGGAGCCGGCAACGCCGCGCCAATGAAGAAGGCCCTGCATCGCAGGACACGGCGATGCAGGGCCTTAAGTGACGCAATGGGCACGGTCCCTATGCGCCACAAGCTGCCGCCGGCATCCTGGAGACATGCGGCGGGACGACCGGGTACCCAGTCCTAGCTAACAACGAGACAGGATCGCCGTCCCCCTACCTCGTCCGGCCAGGAAAACGCTGCCGATTGTCGGATCGCGACCCAGTCCCGATTTCCGCGGGGCATGGCACGGGCTTCGTAGGCCATGACAGCTGCCGGCAGCGTCCGTGGCTCCGACGACGAACGCCGTCGTTGCTTCGCTCAACCCGCGCGCTTGCCCGCGGGCGAGGTGGCCTTGACCGGGGCCTCCTTGGCCGGCGTGCCTTTCGGCGCAGGCAGAGCCGTGTCCGGGTCCGCCGCGACCACCGGCGCTAGGCGCAGGTCCTGGAAGTCGAAGCTGAAATCGGTCATCGGCGAGATCGCCTCCATCCGCATTTCGCGGACCTTGCCGTCCGGGGTCAGGGCGAAGTTGACGAAGGCGTCGGCGTTGAGCCAGCGCTGGTTCCAACGGACGATGAAGGTGTCGTGCTGCCAGTGCGTCAGCTCGCCGACCAGGTCCTTGCTGCGGCCGAAGCGCAGCCGCCATCGGCCGTTGCCGGCCGCTTCGACGAAGACCTCGCCGTACCACGGGTCGCGATAGGTGCCGGCATAGGCCTGCAACGGCAGCGACGGCTTCGATTTCGCGTCGCGCGCGGCGACGTGCTTGCTCCAGTCGTCGTCGGCCTTGCTGCGGCTCTTGGCCAGGGCCGCGGCATAGGCCGCATTCCAGTCGGTCTTGGCCGCGCCCAGGTAGGCGTCGAGCGCGCGCATGGTCACCGCCTGGAAGGCGCCGCCGAGCTCGGCGTTGGTCAGCACCACCACGCCGAGTTTCTGCTCCGGCACCAGGGTCACGCGCGAGACCATGCCGGGCCAGCCGCCGGTGTGCCAGACCAGTTTGCGTCCGCGGTAATCGGTGAGCTGCCAACCTTCGCCGTAGCCGGCGAAATTCGGCTTCACCGCAGCCAATTCCGGTACCGGCGGCTCGGCGATCGGCATCGGCGTGATCACCGACCACATCGCCTGCTGGCGCTTGGCGCTGAACAAGCGCCGCTCCTGGTCGCCATCGCGCCGGTAGACGCCGCCGTCGAGCTGCACGCGCATCCACTTGCTCATGTCGTGCACGCTCGAGTACAGGCCGCCGGCGCCGGCCACGTTGGCCCAGGTCATGCGCGGCGCGGTCTGCAGATCCTTGAAATCGGCCTTGGCATGTCCGCTCGCGACCGCGTCGCCGCTGCGCAGCGCGTCGCTGTTGTAGCGCGTCTCGTCCATGCCGAGCGGCGCGAAGATGCGTTCGCCGAGAAAGTCGCGATAGCTTTGGCCGCTGACTTTCTCGATCACCAGTTGGGCGACGCCGTAGAGGATGTTGTCGTAGGCGTACTGGCCGCGGAAACCGCCGCTGAGCGGCACTTCGGCGAGACGCCGGGCGACCTCTTCGTTGCTGTAGTCGGTGCCGGGCCAATACAGCAGGTCGCCGGCGCCGAGACCCAGGCCGCTGCGATGGGCGAGCAGATCGCGCAGGCGCATCTCGCGAGTCACGTAGGGGTCGGCCATGCGGAACCAGGGCAAGCGGTCGATCACCCGGTCGTCGAGGCTCAGCTTGCCTTCGTCGGCGAGCATCGACAGCGAGGCGGCGGTGAAGGCCTTGGTGTTGGAGGCGATGGCGAACAAGGTGTGGGCGTCGACCGGCTCGGGCTTGCCGATCTCGCGCAGGCCGTAGCCGCGTTCGAGCACGACCTGGCCGTCCTTGACGATCGCCACCGCGATGCCGGGCACCTCGAACTGCTTGCGCACCGCTTCGACGTAGGCGTCGAAATCCTGCAACTGCTCGGGCAGCGCCGGCACCGCGGCCGTGGCCGCCGTGGCGGCCGCTTTGGGCGCCTGCGCGGCGGCACCGGCGGCGCTCACGCACAACAGCAGACCGGCGCCGTGCGCTTTCCAGTCGTTGGCTCGCATCGTTGTCCTTCCCGGAAAAACGCCCACTCTCGGCGATAGTCGTAGCGCGCGCCAGAGGTCGGAAGTCGTGTCCGGGCGCGGGCCGCGCGCCGGGACGGCATAATGGCCGGCCGTCATCGCGCCGCCGTGCCTTCCCGCCCATGTCCGTCAACGCAAGCACCCTGCCCGGCCTGGTCGTGATCGGCGGCGGCCCCGCCGGCCTGATGGCCGCGCAGACCGCGCGGGCGATGGGCGTCGAGGTGGATCTGTTCGACGCCATGGGCTCGGTCGGGCGCAAGTTCCTGATCGCCGGCAAGGGCGGGCTCAACCTCACCCACGGCGAACCGCGGCCGGCCTTCGACCGCCGCTATGGCGCGCGCAGCGAAGCGGTCGGCGCCTGGCTCGACCAATTCGATGGCGAGGCCTTGCGCGAATGGGCGCGCGGTTTCGGCGTGGAAACCTATGTCGGCACCTCCGGGCGGGTGTTCCCGATGGACCGCAAGGCCGCGCCGCTGCTGCGCGGCTGGGTGCGCCGGTTGCGCGAGAATGGGGTGCGCTTCCACGTCCATCACCGCTGGACCGGCTGGAGCGAGGACGGCGCTCTGCGCTTCGCCACGCCCGAGGGCGAGTCGCAGGTGCGCGCCACAGCCGCGGTGCTGGCGCTCGGCGGCGGCAGTTGGCCCGAACTCGGTTCCGACGGCGCCTGGGCGCCGTGGTTGAGCGAACGCGGCATCGACGTCGCCCCGCTGCAACCGTCGAACTGCGGCTTCGACATCGGCTGGAGCCAACATTTCGCCAGCCGCCACGCCGGCGCACCGCTCAAGCCGGTAATCGCGCATTGGCACGATGAAGCCGGCGAACACAGCCTGCAGGGCGAATGCGTGATCACCGCGACCGGCATCGAAGGCAGCCTGATCTATGCCTTGTCGGCGGGCTTGCGCGACCGCATCGCCGCGCACGGCGAAACGGTGTTGCGGCTGGACCTCGCGCCGGGCCGCGAGCGCGATCGCCTGCAACGCGATTTCGCCCAACCGCGCCGCGGCCGCAGCGTCGGCGAACATCTGCGGCGTCAGACCGGCCTCGACGGGGTCAAGGCGGCTCTCGTGTTCGAGGTATTGGGCAAGGATGGCCTCAACGACCCGGCTGTCGTAGCGCAGACGATCAAGCGCCTGCCCTTGCGACTGCTGCGCGCGCGCCCGATCGCCGAGGTGATCAGCAGCGCCGGCGGCGTGCGCCTGGAAACGCTGGATTCGCAACTGCGCCTGCTCGCGCCGGCCGACGGCGAAGCGCGGCAGCCGTCGCCAGCGGCGATCTTCTGCGCCGGCGAAATGCTCGACTGGGAAGCCCCGACCGGCGGCTATCTGCTGACCGCCTGCTTCGCGAGCGGCCTGATCGCCGGCCGCGCCGCGGCGCGGCATCTGCTGGGGGCTGCGGGCGAGTGAGCCGCCGAGGGCGCCGCTGCAGCGCCACAGTGCGTCTGCGCGCGCCGAGTGATCCGGTTTCGGCTTCGACGACGGCGCGGCGGCGGCCAGCGATCGAGAGCCCCGGCCGCGACCTCTCAGACCTTCGACCTGACGACCAACCGGGTCGTCCAGCGCTCGTCGCGCCTCGAAGAGCCGTTGAATTCCGCACCCGGGCCTACGCTCTCGTGCCACGGCGAGTGCTTCGACAACCGGTACTCACGGCCTTGAATCACCGCTGTTCCCGACAGCGGATAGGGCACCTCGGCCACGAGGTCCAGGTAGCTCCGGGTGCCGCTCAGCCGATCCAGATAGAACTCGCTCTCTTCGATTTCGATCACGAGAATCGATCGCTCCGAATCCTGCGCACGCTCGAGCGAACGCAGGTTATCCGTGCAATCGGATAAATGAATCCTGTCCTGCGAGCTGTCGTGGATTTCGAGCTTGGCCTGGATGCGGCTTATTTCCGCTGCCAGGTGCTGCTTCAACCCGGTCAACAGCGCCTGTTTGTCGGCCGAGTCCGGCATGCAGCCCCTCTCCCTTGTTTGCCTGGCGCGCCCTCAAGAACGCGACCAGCTCCTCGAGCAAAACTCGTCCGCGGCCTTGGCGAGCTCATCCAAACCGGTCTTGCTGGCGGGTGCCTGCCGGCCCTTCAGCCGCAACGTCTTCAACGCTGGAAATCCTTCCGCCTTGGCCGCGTCGTTGAGGGCGAACTCCCCCTCAAGCGTGGCCATCGTGTTCGCATACCCTCTTGGGCGGCAGGTCAGCGTCGCCCTCTCATAGGGCAGCGGCCAGATTCCTTTGAACGTAGATTTGGTAACGACTACGGCCTTCTCGGGCACGCTTTCGGTTGCCGACGCAGGACTTGCCTGGAGCAGGCTGGCAACAACGAGCGCTGCGGCGAGCACATGGCAACCGTCCATCGTTATCTCCAAAGCCGTCAGGCCTTTCCTGTCGGTGATTCCACATCGGCGAGAGCCGCCGCACGCCCCAGGCGTGTTCGCTCGTCGAGCGCTCGTCGAAGGCCGCCTTCTCACCGAGGAGGCAGACCCCACGGACTTACGCGACGACGGGAATGCAGCGCAAGCCCGATTATTCCGCAAACGGCCGGCGCGGTCGCGCCGGTTCTCAGGCCGCCGGCTTCTCGCTCGCCTTGCCCATGTAGAACGTCGAGGCGCACAGACCCACGCCTTGCGCGGTCGCGGCGGGGACGTCGCTGCCCTGCAGCGCGATCAGCTTGACCACATCGCCGGTGCTCTCGGTGACTTTCGCCAAGGCGATGAAACCGGTCGGGGTGGTGCCGCAGAACGCGTTGCCCGGGGTTTCCTTCGGCGGCACTTGCTCGATCACGCGGCGAAGTTCGATCGCCTGGCTGGCTTCGACCTGCATGACCGCGCCATAGGTCTCGCCGGCGGTGTATTGGTCGCCGCCGCGCACCAGCGCGACGCGTTCGGTCTTGTACAGCGAGCCGTTCTCGCCCTTGAGTTCGAGATCGTCGATGGTGAGTTTGCCGGTGGTCGCCTGGGCGACCGGGTTGCCCGGCTCGAACGTGCCCAGGGCGACCGGCGGCAGCATCGGCGGGGCCGCGCGCGAGACCGGTTCGGCGTTCGGATCGGGCACCGCCTGCGGCGCCTGCGGCAGGGCCGCGGTGGTTTCCTGCGGGGCAGCAGTGTTGACCGGCGCGCTCTGGCTGCACGCGGCGAGCGCCACGACGGCGAGCGCGAGCGTCGACAAAGCGGGGAACAGACGTCGGTTCATCAGGGGTCCTCTGTGCAAAATCCTGGATTCGGTTGCTGCGGGTCGCGGGCGCGTCGACAGCGCCAACGCAGGTCCGTGTCGCGTCGCCGGGGGAAGCCCGCACAAGGGTGCCGGCGCGGCGCGAACGCGCAGCCTAACCGTTCGCCGTTAATAGTTCGTAAGGCCGCGCGCGCGACCGGCCGCGCGCTCAGGCGGCCGCGTCGTGCAGGGGTTGCAGCGTCGGATCCAGGGCGACGCGTTCATCGAACACGAAACAGCGGCCCTGGTAATGACGCCCGCCGACCTGCTCGAAATAGCCGAGGATGCCGCCGTCGAGCTGGAGCAGATTGTCCATGCCGTCGGCACGCAGCCACAACGCGGCCTTTTCGCAGCGGATACCGCCGGTGCAGAAGCTGACCACGGTCGCGTCGGCCAAGGCCTCGCGATGCGGCGCCAAGGCCTCCGGCAGCTCGGTGAAGTTGTCGATCGGCAAGGTCAGCGCGTCGGCGAAGCTGCCGTAATCGACTTCCTCGCGGTTGCGCGTGTCCAGCAATACGACCCGGCGTCCGCCGTCGTCGTGACCGCGGTCGAGCCAACGCGCAAGCGTGTCCGGCGTCACGGTTGGTGCACGCTCGCGCAAGGGCGAGGACTTATCGCGACGGAAGACGATGATTTCCTGCTTCAGCTTGACCTTGAGCCGGGCGAACGGCTGGCTGTGGCTGTGGCTGTACTTGACGATCAAACCGGCAAAGCGCGGGTCGGCGCGCAGGCCGTCGAGCAGGACCTCGATCGCCCCGGCGGCGCCGGCCAGGAACAGGTTGATGCCCTCGCCCGCGACCAGCACGGTGCCGCGCAGCTCGCCGGCTTCGGCCTGTTCACGGACCCAGGCGGCCAACTGCGACGGGTCGTCGATAACGGCGAAATGGTAGGCGGCGATATTGACGATCATGCCGCCATTCTAACGCGCGGCGCCTGTGCGAGCCTGACACGCGGCCCCTGGGCCGGACCTGAACCGAGCCGCGAACCTTCCGCGCAAACCGCTGTCCCAACAATGCGCGGCCCAGACAAGACGGCCAAGCAGGCCCGGACCGCGTGAAACGCCGCCGCAAGGGCGGCGGCGTTGCCCTCTCAACTGCTCCATCAGGAGGCGTTTGCATGAAGGTACAGCTCAACACCGACCACCATCTCCGCGGCGATCAGTCGCTTGCCCAGCACGTCGAAGGCGTGGTCGACCACAGCCTGTCGCGTTATCGCGACCAGGTCACCCGGGTCGAAGTCCACCTGCGCGACGTCAACGGCGCCAAGGCCGGCGGCGGCGACAAACACTGCACCATGGAAGCGCGTCTGGAGGGTCGCCCGCCGGTGGCCGCGACCGAAGACGCCGACACCATGCGCGGAGCGATCAGCGGCGCGGCGCGCAAGCTGCAACGCGTGCTCGACAGCTCGCTGGGCCGGTTATCCAGCTGATATAACCAACCTGGCCGGCGGCGAGGACCGTCGGCTCTCGAACACGGGCTGCCGCAGCGATGCGGCGGCCTTTTTCATCCCGTCGCGGCCGCCCCGCAGCCGCTCTCGGCCGCTGCCCTGCCCGCGGCGGACGCGATGCGCCGCCCGGCCGCTCAACGCTTGGTCGTGATCGCCCGGCGCAGGTTGTTGCGGGCCGCCGCGTCGTAACGGGCGTGGTAGTAGTCGCTGAGGAAGATCCGCTCTCGCTTGAGCAAAGCCTTGAGGAAGCGACGGCGATTCAGCCGGAACAAAGGCCCGGGCACGTGGCCGCGGTATTCCGAGGCGATGCCGCGATCGTAGGCGTCGAACATCGCCGGCTCGGCGCCGAGGATGGCCATGTCGCCGTCGAGGAACAAACGCGTCTCCTCATCGACCTGGTCGCGCGCGATGGCGCCGTGGCGTGCGGTCAGATCGATCAGTTCGGCGACGCGGTCGGCATCGATGCCCGACTCCGGCAACCAGCGCGCAATGTGTTCGCGCGCGAGCACGGCCGAACGCGCCTCGTTGTCGCGCCGCCCCGCCTCGTAGATCGCGTCGTGGTACAGCACCGCCAGTGCGACCTCGCGCGGCTGCCGCCAACCCGGGCCGGCGGCGACGTCGAGATAATGGCGCAGCACTTCGGCGACGTGGCCGATGTGGTGGTAAGCGCGTGCCGGCGTGGCATACGCGGCTTCGAGCGCGACGCGCTGCTCGGGCGGAAGCTGCAGCGGCAGTTCCGCGAGCAGGGTTTCGGGCAGGTTGGCGCTGGGTTCGGCTAACGACATCGACATCGCGGCAAGGTTTCGCAGGGGCGATGGCGGCATCTTGGCATGTTGCGTGGCGGTGGCGTCGCAGGTCGGCAGCTCCAGCACCGGCGGAACGGCTGCGTGGACTTCAGTGGATCGTCGCAGAGACTTCGCGCTGCGCCGGGATGAAGCCCTGGATCTCCGCCTTCGCGGGGATCACGACTGGAAAGTTGTGTATCGGTGTTCGCAAGGATGACGGCCGGGAGCCCGTACATCGTGGCCGGAGCAAGCACCCGGCCGGCGTCGAGTGCATCGGGCCCTGCCCCCCTGGCGCGACGGTAGCCGCGCCAGGGGTTCGATCAGTACTTCTTCTCGATGTTGATCATGAAGCTGTTGTCGTCGTCGTTGCCGCTGCCGAACAGGCCGCGGTACTCGAAGCGCAGCACCAGATCGCGCTCGGTCTGCAGGACCGCGCCGATGCCGAACACGAAGCGGTTGCGGTCCAGGCCTTCGAGGCGGGCGCGGAAGAACGGACCACCGACCATGTCGGCGTAGCTCATCGTCGCGAAGCTGTCGTCCTGGAAGTCGTGCTGGTACTCCAGCAGGACCATCGGCGAGAACGTGCCCAGGCGCACCGGGTAACGGTAGTCCAGACGCACGCCCAGGCTGGTCGTGGTGGTATCGACGTCCATGTCCTGATAGGTCAACGAATACGACGCGTCACCTTGTTCGGTGTAGCCGTCCAGCCGGGCGCGGGCGACGTCGAGGCGGGCGTACGGCGTGACGTGCAGGCGATCGCGCTGGTAGTCCATGCCGGCCGAGACCGAGGCGAACCACTGGGTGCCGTCGCGGTCGCCGCGGACCATGCCGCCGGTGTCGGTGACATAGCGGCGGGTGTCGAACGACAGCCACTGATAGCCGAGCAAGCCGTCGAGATAGAAGCTCTCGCCCGGGTGGTAGCTGGCATACAACACGGCGCTGTAGCTCTTGGCCTTGCTGCGGCTGCCGCGCTGACCGACGTCGGTGTCGTCGCGGCCGTAGCCGATGCCGCCGCCGAGGGCGAAGTCGTCGCGCAGGCGGTAGTCGGCGCCGGCGCTGATGCCGCTGGTCTCGAAGTCGAAGCCGGCCGAACCGCCGCCGCGTCCGTCCCGGTTGCCGGTGTTGATCGAACCGCCGGTCCAGATGCCGTAGCGCGTGCCGCTGCCTTCGACCGGCGGCTTGGGCTCGATCGCGGCCTGCTCGTCGCCGAGCAAGGGCTGGCGGCAATCGCTGCCCGGCGTGCGCCGCGCTTCGTCGCGGCAGCGTTGATCGATCGAGAAGCTCAGGCCGTTGTCGAAGCGTGCGCCGTCGCTGCCGCCCTCGTGCATGCCCTGCATGCGCTGCTGGAAGTTGCCGATCTGCGAGTTGGCGAAACGGCGTGCGGCCGAAGCCTGGGCGTTGAGCAGGCCGAGCACTTCGGCGTCCTTCGACGGATCGCTGCGCGGCATGACTTCGATTTCGATGGTCGCCACCGCCGAGGTCGCATGGGCGTTGTTGAGAGTGAAGCTCGCCACCGCGACGCCGGAGAAGCCGATCACAGGCGTATAGCGCAGCGTGTACACGCCGCCCGAGCCGCTGATCGCCGCACTGCCCGAAGACGCCGGGGTCAACGACACCAGGGTCGCCGCGGTGAACGGGCCGCCGGTCGCGCCGACAGTCAGGTCGACCGTGACCGCCGCACCGGCGATGGTGCGGACGCGACGCGATTGCGCCACCGGCACCGCGTTGACGGTGATCGTCGAGGTGATCGGCGCGGACGGGCCGAAGGCGTTGTTGAGCGTGTACACCAAGGCGATCGGGCCGACGGTGTTGGCCGCCGGGGTGTAGACGATCTGGGTGCCGCTGACCACGGCCGTGCCCGACGACGGCGGGCTCAGCAGGGTCACACCGGTGAACGGGCTGCCGGTGGCGCCGGCGGCCGCGTCGATGGTCGCGGTCTGGGTCGACAGGATCGTCGCGGTCTGCGGCTGACCTTGCGGCACCGGCAAGGCGTTGACGGTGATCGTCACCGTGGCCGGCGCCGAGGAGCCGCCCGGGCCGCTGGCGGTGTAGGTGAAGCTGTCGCTGCCGAAGTAGTTGGCAGTCGGCGTATAGACCACGTCCACGCCGTTGACCACCGCGGTGCCGTGGCTCGGTGCCGAGGCCACCGCGATGCTCGCGATGATGCCGGTGTCGTTGGCGGTGACCGGGATCGTCACCGCCTGGTTCGACAGCGTGCTGGCGCTGTCGTCGACCGCGACCGGCACCGCGTCGACGATCACGATCGTCAGCGGCACCGTGGTGTTGTAACCGGCGTCGTCGGTGGAACGGATGTTGGCGGTATAGCTGCCGGCCGTGGTCGGGGTGCCGCTGTACACACCGGCGGAGCTGAAGGACAGGCCGACCGGCAGATTGCCGGAGACGATCGAGTAGCTGTACGGCGCGATGCCGCCGCTGCTGCTCAGGCTCTGGTTGTAGGGCACGCCGACGATGCCGCCCGGCAAGGTCGCCGGCGAGATCACCACGGTGGCCGGGGCGATGGTGAAGGTGTACACCCGCGAGCCGGTCTGGCCGTTGCTGTCGGTGCCCTGCACGGTCAGGCTGAAATTGCCGTCCGAGCGCGGCACGCCGCTGAGCGCGCCGGCCGAGGAGAACGTCATGCCGACCGGCAACGCGCCGCTGAGCAGCGAGAAGCTGTACGGTGCGACGCCGCCGGTGGCGGTGATGGTCGCGTTGTAGGCGACAGCGGCGGTGCCGTTGGGCACGCTCGGCGGGTCGAGCACGATGCTCGGTGTGGCGACCACGATGGTGTAGTTCTGCTGCAGCGCGAACGGCGCACCGGCGCCGGTGCTGCTGTCCTGCACACGGATGCCCACGTTGTAGTTGCCGGGCACCGTCGGCGTGCCGCTGAGCACGCCGGCCGAACTGAAGCTCACGCCGACCGGCAAGGAACCGCTGACCAGGCTGAAGCTGTACGGCGCCGAGCCGCCGCCTGCGGCGAAGTTGATGGTGGTGGCTACGCCGTAGTTCATCGGCAGGTTGCCCGGGGCCGGCGTCATCGACAAGGTCGGTGCGCCGACCGTCAGAGTGAACACCTGGCCCTGAGTGAAGGGACCGTTGCCGCTGCTGCTGTCGGTCGCGCTGGCGTTGAGGCTGAAGCTGCCCGCCGCAGTCGGCGTGCCGCTGACGGTAACGCTGTCGGCGGTGGTGCCGGTGATGCTCAGGCCCGCAGGCAGACCGGCGACGTTATAGCCGCTGTATGGCGAAGTGCCGCCGGCCCAGGTGAAGGTCTGGGTATAAGCGGCGCCGACCTGCGCCGTCAGCGGGTTGGTGACCGTCACCGTGATCACCGGGTTGGTGACCGTAATGGTGACCGTGGCCGGCGCCGAAGTGCCGGAGGCGTTGCTCGCGGTGTAGGTGAAGCTGTCGCTGCCCGCGTAGCCTGCGGCCGGCTGGTAGGTGATCGTGGTGCCGCTGGCGATGGCCGTGCCATGCGCCGGTGCCGCCGCGATCGCGACCGATGCCGGGATGCCGCCGGTGATGTTGAGCGTGACCGGATTGGCGCCACTGCCGTAGGCCACCGTGGCCGAGACCGGGTTGGCCACCGGCACGATGTCGGCGACCGCCAGCGAATAGCTCTGCGGCGCCGAGGTGTAGGGACCGGTGCCGGTGCTGCTGTCGGTCGCGGTCGCGGCGAAGGTGTAGCTGCCCGGCGCGGTCGGCGTGCCGCTGATCTGGCCGGCGCTGCTGAAGCTCATGCCCGGCGGCAGTGCGCCGGAAGCCAAAGCATAGGTGTACGGCGAAGTGCCGCCGGTGGCCCCATTGATGTTGGCGCTGTACGGCGATGCGACGGTCGGGCTGGCAAACGAGGTCGGCGGCAACACCACGGTGGAGGCGCCGATGCTCAAGGTGTAGGCACGCGAGCCGGTGTACGGGCCGCTGCCGCTGCTGCTGTCGGTCGCGGTGACGGTGAAGTTGAAGCTGCCGCCCGCGGTCGGGATGCCGCTGAGCGTGCCGTTGCTGGCCAGGCTCAGGCCGGCCGGCAAGGCGCCGGCGGTAATCGCGAAGGTGTAGCCCGGGGTGCCGCCGGACGCGGTCAGCGTCTGGCTGTACGCCTGGGCCACGCCGCCTGCCGGCAGGGTCGCCGGTGCGACGCTGATGGTCGCCGCGGCGACGGTCAGCGCGTAGGCGCGCGAACCGGTCTGGGTGTTGGCATCGCTCGCGGTGACGGTGAAGTTGAAGGTACCGCCCGCGGTCGGCGTACCGGCGATCGTGCCGGTCGAGCTGAGGCTCACACCGGCCGGCAAGGCGCCGGCGGTCACCGCGAAGCTATACGGGCCGATGCCGCCGCTGGCGCTCACATTGGCGCTGTAGGCCGCAGCGACCTGCGCACCCGGCAAGGTAGGCGGTGCGATCACGATGGTCGGCGCCGCCACCTGCAGGACGTAGTTCTGGGTGCGGGCGAACGGTGCACCGGCGCCGGTGGAACTGTCGGTGGCGCGGACCGAGAAGGTGAATAAACCGGTCACGATCGGGGTGCCCGACAACACGCCGGTGGCGCCGTCCAGGCTCAAGCCGGCCGGCAAGGCACCGGCGGAGACGGTGTAGGCATAGGTCGGCGTGCCGCCGCTGGCGACGAAGGCTTGGCTGTAGGCGCTGCCGTAGGTCGCGTTCAAGGTGCCCGCGGCCGGGGTCATGCTCAGCGTCGGCGCACTCACCGACAGGACGAAGGCCTGGCCGACGGTGAACGGTCCGTTGCCGGTGCTGCTGTCGGTCGCGCTGGCGTTGAGCGGGAACGTGCCGGCGGCCGTCGGCGTGCCGCTGACGGTCACGCTGTTGGCGGTGGTGCCGGTGATGCTCAAGCCGGCCGGCAGACCGGTCACGTTGTAACCGCTGAACGGCTGGGTGCCGCCGGACCAGGTGAAGGTCTGGGTGTAGGCGACGCCGATCTGCGCGGTGAACGGACCGGATGCGGCCACGGTGATGCTGGGCGGGCTCACCGTGATGGTGACCGTCGCCGGTGCCGAGGTGCCGGCGCCGTTGCTCGCGGTGTAGGTGAAGCTGTCCGGCCCGGCATAGCCCGCGGTCGGCTGGTAGGTGATCGTGGTGCCGCTGGCGATCGCGGTGCCGTGCAACGGCGCGGTAGCGACGGCCACCGAGGTCGGCACGCCACCGGTGATGTTCAAGGTGATCGGGTTGGCGCCGCTGTTGTAGGCGACGGTGGCCGACACCGCGTTGGCGACCGGCGGGATGTTGATGATCTGCAGCGAATAGCCGCGCGGCGCCGAGCTGTACGCGCCGGTGCCGGTGCTGCTGTCGGTCGCGGTCACCGAGAAGTTGAAGGTGCCGGCCGCGCTGGGCGTACCCGACAACACGCCGGCACTGCTCAGGCTGATGCCGGCCGGCAACGCGCCGGCGGTCACCGCATAGGTGTACGGCGCGGTGCCGCCGCTCGCGGCATTGAGGGTGGCGTTATAGGCCACCGCGACCGTGCCGTTGGCCAGAGTGGTCGCCGGCAGAGTGATCGTCGGCGCGGCGATGACCAAGGCGTAGGCGCGCGCACCGGTGTGCGGAGCGCCGGTACCGGTGCTGCTGCCGGTTGCGGTGACGGTGAAGTTGAAGGTGCCGCCCGCGGTCGGCGTGCCGCTCAACAGGCCCGCGCTGCTCAGGCTCAGACCGGCCGGCAACGCGCCGGCGGTCACCGCATAGGTGTACGGCGCGATGCCGCCGCTGGCGGTGATGCTCTGGCTGTAGGCCGCCGCGACCGTGCCGTTGGGCAGGGTCGTCGGTGCGATCGAGGTCGTCGGCGCGGCAACGGTCAGGGTGTAGGCGCGAGTGCCGGTGAAAGTGTTGGCATCGGTGGCGCGCACGGTGAAGTTGAAGGCGCCCGCCGCGGTCGGCGTGCCGGTCAGGCCGCCGCCGCTGGCGAGCGTCAGGCCGGCCGGCAGAGCGCCCGCCGAGATCGCGAAGGTGTACGGCGAGGTGCCGCCGCTGGCGGTGAAGGTCTGGCTGTATGCGACGCCGACGGTCGCGCCCGGAATCGTGGCCGGGTCGACCACGATGACCGGCGCTGCGGTGACGGTGACGGTATAGAGCCGGTTGCCGATATTGTCGGAGCCGTCCTGCGAACCGCTGCTGTCGTCGGACAGGATGCGGAAGGTGTAGGTGCCGGTCGTGGTCGGGGTGCCGCTGATCACGCCGCCGCTGCTCAGGCTCAGGCCCGGCGGCAACAGGTTCGGCGCGGCCTGTACGGAATAGGTGTACGGCGCAACGCCGCCGCTGCTGGTCAGGGTGGTGTTGTACGGAATGCCGACCGCCATGGCCGGAAGGGTCGTCGGCGAAATCACCGGCGCCACGGTCGGAATGAGGATCGAGTAGGACTTCACCGTCGTCAGCGGCGTCGGCGAGGTCGAATCGGTCACGGTGATGTTGACCGCGAAGTTGCCGCGCTGGGTCGGGGTGCCGCCGAAGGCGCCGCCCGAGAAGGTCAGGCCGGTCGGCAAGGTGCCGTTGGTATGCACGAAGCTATAGGGCGCGACGCCGCCGGTGGCGCTGAGCGCCTGGCTGAAGGGCACGCCCAGGACCGGCGAGATCGACGCCGGGCTGACGATGATCGGCGAAGTCGGCGCCGCGATGGTGACATTGACGGTGACGTCGTTGTTGAGGCCGTCGTCGAACACGAAGGTGTCGCTGGTCGCCATGTTGCCGTTGTGGACGTAGGTCACCGTCTGGGCGAGCTGATTGGTCGTCGCCGTGCCGTTCGTCGGGGGGGTCTCGACGATGCCGATGCCTAAATCGTCCGGGCCGTCGCAGGCGCTGGCATCGATGGTGTGCGAGCCACCATGAGCCACGGAGATGTTGAACGGCCCGCAATGCGGCGACGGCGCGGCGCTGGCCATCGTGGAGCACAGCCCCGCCAGACATAACAGGAGCAGCCCCAGCCCCAATTGCAGGTACCGTCCCTGACGCCCGACATTCGAGATGCCCGTGCGACGTGCCCAATGCAGATGCATGATTCCGATCCCCTGACATCGACCGGTAGCGCGGTTCCTCCGCTGCCGCCGTCGACGTTCCGCCTGTTCGACCTGGTCTGGTCCCACGCGCCGAACTGCCTCGGCGCACCCCTATCCTTGATCTAGTACGCAAATCGGCACCGGAACCGGCCGCTTTTGCCGCGGCATTGCGTTAAGGAAAGTCATGGCGCTTCGGCGCCATGCCGGATCCGCTCGGATCGGCCCCCTCCGCCGTGCGCGGGCGGGCCGTGCGGGCGGGGCCTCCGGTACGCAGTCCGGGCTCGCACGGGGTCCGGACGACATCCTCTGGGGGAAGAGATGACAGAAGTATTCCTGGGACAGATCATCACGGTGGGATTCAATTTCGTGCCGAAGGGTTTCGCGTCCTGCGCCGGCCAGCTCATGCCGATCGCACAGAACCAGGCCTTGTTCTCGCTGCTGGGTACGACCTACGGCGGCAACGGCCAGACCACCTTCCAGTTGCCGGACCTGCGCAGCCGCACGCCGGTCGGGTTCGGCCAGTCCGCCGACGGCGGCTGGAACCCGAGCGCCTATCAGTTGGGCGAAACCGGCGGCGTCGAGAACGTCACCCTGCTCACGACGCAGTTGCCGGCGCACAACCATAGCCAGGTCGGCACCAGTACCGCCGCCGACACGCGTAATCCACGCGGTGGCTTGAACGGCAACTGCACGATCCCGCTGTACGCCGACGTCGGCGGCCCGCAGGTGGCGTTGTCGCAAGCTGTGCTCGGCCCGGCCGGCGGCACCCAACCGCACACCAACGTGCAGCCCTACCTGGCGATCAATTTCTGTATCGCTCTGTCCGGCATTTTCCCATCGCGCAACTGACGCGGCCGGTCAAGCGGGCGCCCTTGCGGCGCTCACATCGCATTCCGTTCCGGAGTACATATCAATGAGCGAACCCTTCGTCGGAGAAATCCGTCTATTCGGCTTCGGCCGCACCCCTAACGGCTGGTTCCCCTGCGACGGCAGCCTGCAGCCGATCTCGGAATACGAGGTCTTGTTCACCCTGATCGGCACCACCTACGGCGGCGACGGCCAGAGCACCTTCGCGGTGCCCGACCTGCGCGGCCGGGTGCCGGTCCACACCGGCACCGGCCCTGGCCTGAGCAACTACGTCATCGGCCAGGCCAGCGGCAGCGAAAGCGTCACCTTGATCGGCACCCAGATGCCCGCCCACACCCACACCATGTTCGCGACCACCTCGCTGGCCACCTCGAACAAGCCGGCCGTGAACGTGCAGCCCGGCGCGCTGTCCGGCGACACCATGTATCTGACCGATATCAGCGGCCTGCCGCCGATCCCGGAAGCCGCCAGCGCGGTGACGCCAGCCGGCAACACCCAGCCGCACGCCAACCAGATGCCGACGCTTACGGTGCAGTACTGCATCGCCTGGGCCGGGATTTTCCCGCAGCAAAGCTGATCTCGCCGATCGCATTCAAGAGGACATCACCATGACCGAACCCTTCATCGGCCAGATCCAGATCTTCGGCTTCAACTTCGCTCCGCGCGGTTGGGCGTTCTGCAACGGCGCGACCCTGGCGATTCAGCAGAATACCGCGCTGTTCGCGCTGCTCGGCACCCAATACGGCGGCAACGGCACCACCACCTTCCAGTTGCCGAACTTCGTCAATCGGAGCGGTTGCACCCAGGGCCAGGGACCGGGCCTCACCCCACACCAGATCGGCGAGAACTTCGGCTCCAACAGCGTCACCCTCACCACCCAGGAGATGCCTGCGCATACCCATCCGGTGCAGATCTACGGCCAGAACGACGCGAGCAAGCGACAGTCGGCGCCGGCCAACGGCGTCGCGCTCGGCACTCCGCTGGCTGCGGCCTTTACCGCCGCGGGCACCGCCAATTCGCCGTTCCCACCGGCCATGATCGGCCCGACCGGCGGCAGTCAGCCGCACGAAAACCGGCAGCCCTACCTGGCGATGAACTTCTGCATCGCCCTGGAGGGTATCTTCCCGTCGTTTCCCTGATCGCTTGAACCTCGGACAAATCGCTTGAACCTCGAGCAAATCGCTTGAACGTCATGCACTCCGCCGCGCCGCTGTCGTTCCCGCAGGAACGCAGCGGCACATGGCCCCTTCCCGCGTCGCTGCACGGACGCGGGATCGGTCTGCGCGCGGCACGCAGCGAGGACATCGACTGGCTGCGCCTGTTGTATCGCGACCTGCGGGCGCCGGAGTTCGCCGAGTTGGGCTGGCCGCAAGCGGCCCTGCATGCGTTCCTCGACCAACAGTTCATGCTCCAGCACGTGCATTACCTGCGTCACTACGGCGAGGCCGAGTTCCTGATCGTCGAACAGGCCGGACGTCCGGTCGGGCGCTTCTATCTGTTGCGCGAGGCGCGCGAGCACTTGTTGGTCGACATCAGCCTGGCGCCTGCGATTTGCGGGCAAGGCTACGGCAGCACGCTGATCGCGATGGCGCAGCAGGAAGCCGGCGCGCTCGGGCGAGGCATGCGCCTGCATGTCGAATCGGCCAATACCGCGGCGCAACGGCTGTACGACCGCCTCGGCTTCCGCGTCGTCGAAGCCCTGCCGACCCACATCATGATGCGTTGGACCCCGGCCTAGAGCCGCTACCGTCTCGCTACGAGACAGTCGACGACATCGCCGCACGCGGCCCGGGCTCGTCGAAACTCAGGATCGAACCCCTGCGATAGAAGCGACCGAAGCACCGCCGTGCGCGATGGCCTCAGTTGAAGATCGCCTGGTACAAAAAGCCTTCGCGCTCGCGCGCGACCGGCACCAGGAAGATGCCGACTTCGCCGATGGAGTCGTGACGCATCACATAGATCTGCTGCGGAAACAGGAAGGACGAGCCGTTGCGGAACAGCAGCGAGAACGGCGCACGCTCGCCCTGCTGGGGCCGGGTGCTCAGCGCCCGCGCCTCGACCAGCACGAACGGCACTTCGTTGTCGTTGAGTTGCGCCGAGTAGGTCTCGTTCACGTGCGCAGCGAAGTGTTCCAAGGTCAATACGTCCATCGCAGGCCTCCCCAAGCCGAGGCCGCATCGTCGTCGTGTCTGGCGTCCGATGCAAGCCCCGTCGTCGGTTTTGCGACGGATTCGCGCCTGCATGCGAGCCGCAGTCAGCCTTCCGCAGCCCGCGGCGACTCGGCTGACAGCCGACCGCATCGGGAAATGCGCGCAGCGGGCGGATCGAGCGTCGAAGCGAGCGCAAAGGCCTCGCCTGATGGCGCGGCTTCGGCCGCGAGACGGGCCGCCGGCGGCGAATGACGACCGCCGCCGGCTCCGGACGCGCCGCCGCGATCCCAGTTCGCGGCGGACGACGACCGGAGCCGCCGACAGCGCGGGCGATCCCTGCCCGTCCCTGCTTTCATCACTGACGGAGATGAAAGATTCCAAACCTTGCGGCCCGTGCCGGCCGCGGCGCCCGCAAGGCTCGAAGCCTGCGGGCGCCGCGGACCGGTCGACGCCGGGGAAGACGCAGCCGTGCCGCCACCACCACGACGCGGTGACCGGCAGACCCGCCGCGCTATCTGCGCGGACGTAGGCCCTGAAGCTGCGTGCTCGGCTTTCGCGCCTGGCGCGGGAAACCGTCCCCTCCCCCCTCCGTGGGGGTACCGGCATCGCCGCCGCGATGGCGATCGCGGCAGCGGCAATACGAACGGCCCGTCTACAAGGCCGCGGCGGCGGTCGGCGGCAACGCCCGGCCGCGGATCGAAGTCACCGCCACCACCGCATCGGCGCTGGCATCGCCGGCGTGGACGCGATAGGTATAGATATCGACGCCTTCGAACTCCGGATCGGGCGTATAAGTCGCCCGACCGTCCTGCAAAGTCACCGCGCCATGCCGCGGCGCTTCGACGATGCTGTAGCGCAACGATGCGTCGCTGCCGATCGACCCGCGCAAGGCGACGGTCGAGGTCGCGCCGTCGATGCTGTGGGTGACCAGATCGGCCGCCGCGAGCGGTTCGTAACGCTTGAAACCGCGCACGCTGCCTTCGACCAGGCGAGCCGAATGGCCGCTGTCGGAACGACCGCGGCCGGCCTGCGAGAACATCGGTGTCGACGGACGCTGCTCGCTTTGCTCGAAAGTGAAAGCTTCGCCATGCGCTTCGCGGGCAAAACCGCGCTGCGCGCTCGAACTCGGGGCGCCGAACGCACCGGCACTGCACGCGAGCAGCGTCAGGCACAACGCGACGGGCCCCTGGATACTCTTGGACAACATGCCTACTCCTTGGTCTGGATGGGAACGGATCTATCGTCTGTTCCGGACTGCGCCTGCTTGCGCTGGATCGCTGTTCGATCGCTATCGCGACCGAGGCTCCTTCTCCTGCATCGCCCTGTCCGGACCCGCTTGCGACCTCCTGTCGCCACCGGGAAAGCATGATCGCAGGGCGGCGTCGCAGAGGCCGAGACGGCGAGCGACGCGGGTCGAATTCTTTGATCCGCAACGGCGCATTCGGGCCGAAGCGCTTGGCTTCTATTCGCGAAGGCCGAGGTTTGCGGAGAACGCGCGACCACCGAGAGTAGCCGTACGAGACGGTTCGTCGAATAAGACATAGCGCCGTCGCAGGCGTTGCGATTCGCGCTCGTTCGCGGTGACGTTCGCGCGTGCGGTAACGCGGTCGCGGCTTATGCCGCTCCTACCCTGGAGCCCGGGCGGCGGGCCATGCGGTTCGATCTAAAACGACGAAGGCCCGCGCATGCGGGCCTTCGGGGCGACTCAGGCTGCCGCGCCCGGCGCCGGGCGCAGGCGATCGGGCCTGCGGCGATGGTTTACTTCAATACTTTCCCATGAAATCGCGCTTGCCGATGTTGACGCCGTGGCCGCGCAGGATCGCGTAGGTGGTGGTGACGTGGAAGAAGAACTGCGGCAGGCCGTAGTGCACCAGGTAGTCGTGACCGCCGAAGCGGCGTTCCTTCGGCGTGCCCGCACGCAGCACCACCTCGCGATCTTCGGCGCCTTCGAACAGGGCCGGCTCGAGGCCGTCGACGAAGGCGATGGTCTTGGCGATCAGCACCTGCAATTCGGCGAAGCTGCGTTCCTTGTCGTCGTAGACCGGGACCTCGACGTCGGCCAGGCGCGCGCTCACGCCCTTGGCGAAGTCGCAGGCGATCTGGACCTGGCGCAACAACGGGAACATGTCCGGGAACAGACGCGCCTGCAGGTAGGCGTCGTGGTCGATCTTGTGCTCGGTCGCGTGGGCCTCGGTACGGGCCAGGATCTCGGCCAGGCTGCCGAGCAATTGCTTGAACATCGGGACGGACGCGGAATACATCGAAATGGGCATGGTGGCGGGATTCGTGCAGGGGAAAGCCGCCATGGTACGACGGCGGCGTCTCCGCCGCCCTGTTGCGCCGAGGCGGCTGACGCCGGCTTCAGGCCGGCAACTTGGCCCGGCGGCGCGGTTTGGCCTGCTGCAAGGCCGCCGCCCAACGCTGCGCACCCGCGCCCTGGTCGCCCCAGGTATCGTCGGGGTTGGCCAACCGGCAACGGTCGATCGACAGGCAACCGCAGCCGATGCATTGGTCGAGGGTGTCGCGCATCAGGGTCAGGTTGGCGATGCGCTGCTCGAGTTCGTCCTTCCAGGTCGCCGACAACCGCGACCAGTCGCTGCGCGTGGGCACGCGCGAGTCCGGCAAGGTGTCGAGCGCCTCGCGGATGGTCGCCAGGGGCATGCCGACGCGCTGGGCGACGCGGATGATGGCGATGCGGCGCAAGGTGTCGCGACTGTAGCGGCGCTGGTTGCCGGCCGTGCGCAGGCTGTGGATCAGGCCCTTCGACTCATAGAAGTGCAAGGCCGACACCGCCACGCCCGAGCGTTCCGCGACCTGGCCCACGCTCAGCTCCATCGTCATGCTCATCGGCTATTGACCTAAACTTATATTGAGGTTTTATGCTGCACTCAGTCTCATTCGACGTCAAGCCATGGCCCCCACCCACGCTTACCAACCTACGACGAAATCGCTTGTTGGCCTGCCCCGGGTCAAGGCGGTGGTGTTCGACCGTTATGGCGCGCCCGAGGTCCTGCATGCCATCGAATTGCCGATGCCCCAGGCCGGACCCGGCGAAGTGCGGGTGCGCGTGCGCGCGGCCGGAGTGCGCCCCAGCGACATCGCCCTGCGCCGCGGCGTCGGCGCGGCCGATGCGGGGCAGGCGTTTCCGCGCCGTCTCGGCAACGAATTCGCCGGCATCGTCGACCAGGTCGGCACTGGCGTGCACGATCTGCAAGTCGGCGACGAAGTGCTCGGCTGGGCGGTGGCGATGAGTTATGCCGAAGTGCTGACCGTGCCGGCCGAACAAGTCGTGCACAAGCCCCAGACGATGTCCTGGGCGGTCGCCGGCGCCCTGCCCTCGACCGGCCAGAGCGTGCTCGGCGTCGAACACGGCCACACCGTACTGATCCACGGCGCCGCCAGCGGTATCGGCAGCGTCGCCGTGCAACTGGCCCGCGCCTGGGGCGCGCAGGTGATCGGCAGCGCCGCCGCCAACGATCACGATTACCTGCGATCGCTCGGCGCGCAGCCGGTGCTCGACGACCGCCGGGGCCTCGAACAGACCCACGCACTGGCGCCGCACGGCGTCGATGCGATCTTCGACGCGCTCGGCAGCGAGGTCCACGAGGGCTGGCTGGCGCTCGGCGCGGCGCCTTCGCGCATCGCCACCTTGTGCGACTCCGACCAGGCCCGGCGCCTCGGCCTGCGCACCTTGCGCAGCCAGCGCAGCCGCGCGCACCTGCACGAGCTGATGGCCATGCACGTGCGCCACGGCCTGCTGGTGCACGTGCGCGAGATGTTCCCCTTGACCCGAGCCGCCGAAGCGCATCGCGCGGTGGAGCGCGGCCATGGCCGCGGCAAGGTCGTGTTGATGGTCTACGAAGCCATGGCGATGAAGCACAGCGCATGAAGGACGCCAGCGCACTCGATCGCTCCATGGCCCACAACGAATCGGCCATGGCCCTGGAAAGCCTGTACGCGCCGCGTTACCGCAGCCTGACCATCGGCGCGGTCGCGCTGGTGGCCTTGGTCGCCTTCGAAGCCTTGGCGGTGACCACGGCGATGCCGAGCGTCGCCCGCGCGCTCGACGGCCTGGCGCTGTATGCGCTCGCCTTCGGCGGCACCCTCGCCGCGAGCGTGATCGGCATGGTCGCGGCCGGCCGCTGGGCCGATGCGCGCGGGCCGGTCGCGCCTTTGCGCCAGGGCATCGTCTGGTTCGCCCTGGGTCTGATCGCGGCGGGTCTGGCGCCATCGATGGGTTGGCTGATCGCCGGCCGCGTCGTCCAGGGTTTCGGCGGCGGACTGATCTCGGTCGCGTTGTACGTGGTGGTCGGCCGAGTCTATCCGGCGCAACTACGGGTCAGGATCTTCGCCGCGTTCGCCGCGGCCTGGGTGGTACCGGCGGTGGTCGGCCCTGCGATCAGCGGCGCGATCGTCGAACACGCCGGCTGGCGCTGGGTGTTCCTGTCGGTGCCGATCGTCGCCGTGTTGGCGGCGTGGCTGGTGTTGCCGTCGCTGCGCGAGCTCGGCCCCACCGTCGGGGGCGGCGATCCCCGCGGCGATCAGCGCGCACGCCTGCTGTGGGCGTTGCTGACCACGGCCAGCCTGCTCGCCCTGCACTACGGCGGCCAGCAACGCGGTTGGCTGGCGTGGGCCGTGCTGGTCCCCGCGCTCGCTGCGCTGGCATTGGCGGCATCGCGCTTGCTGCCGCGCGGCGCGCTGCGTGCCGCACGCGGCCTGCCGACGGTGGTCTCGCTGCGCGGCATCGGCGCGGGCGCGTTCTTCCTCACCGAAGCCTACATCCCGCTGCTGCTGTCGCAGGAACGCGGGCTGTCGCCGACCTGGGCCGGACTGGTGCTGACCTTGGGCGCGGTCGGGTGGTCGAGCGGCTCCTGGTATCGCGGACGCACCGCGGTCGCGGCGGCGCCGCAGCGCTTCCTGCAGGCCGGCATGGCGATGGTCGCGCTCGGCGTCATCGCGATCGCCGCGTTGGTGTGGACGCAGGCGCCGCTCGCACTCGGCGTCGCCGGCTGGATCGTCGCCGGCCTCGGCATGGGCATGATCTACCCGACCCTGTCGGTGCTGATGCTCGAACTGTCGCCGCCCGAGCAACAGGGCGTGAACTCCTCGGCCTTGCATCTGGGCGATGCGATCTTCACCGCCACCGCCCTGGCGATCGGCGGTTCGCTGTTCGCGGCGCTGATGACCCGCTCGCCTACCCTGGCCTATCTGTGCGGGTTCGGCATCGCGCTCGGCTTGGCCTTGTTGGGCTTGATGCTGGCGGCGCGGGTGCGGGTGACCAATCCTCCCCTGTAGGAGCGACGTAAGTCGCGACCACTGGACGCGCATAGATAACGAGGCCGGCTCCATTCATCGAAGCGGCGTGTTCTCGCCAGGGTAGGAGCGGCGCAAGCCGCGACCGCGTTCATTCAGCCGCCGTCGCCGGCCGGGATGGGTGTCTGTCTCAACCACGGTGCCGTTGCCGTTGCCGTTGCCGTTGCCGTTGCCGTTGCCGTTGCCGTTGCCGTTGCCGTTGCCGTTGCCGTGAAAGCTTGGCGCAGTTCCGAACTTGCGACAACACCTGGAGACCCGGAGGGCGGCGCACAGGACGTGCGCCGTTTTTCGATAGGACAGGGATGTCTTATCGGAAAATCCCGGCGCGAGCTGCGTGCTCGCAGGGGAGCTTCGTCAAGGAAAGCCCTTTTCTTTGGTTACCTTTCTTTTGGGCTTAGCAAAAGAAAGTAACCCGGCCGCGTAGCGGACGGAAGCTCTGCACTTGCTTGTGACTTCTCGCCGAGAAGCAAGATCAAACGCCAACAGCTTCCGCCACTAAAGCGGCGGGTTACTTTCTTTTGTCTAAAGCAACAAAAGAAAGCTAACCAAAGAAGTTGCTTTGTTTTGAATCACAGGCCCGCACGAGCGATGCATGCGCAGGGATCTACATACGGGACATCCCTGTCCCGATGAAAAAAACGGCCTGCATCCATGCAGGCCGCCCTTCGGGTCTTCTATTGCCTTCGCTAGTGCGAATCGACGCACGGCAACGGCAACGGCAACATCTTTACGGCCACGGCATTGCGACGGTAACGACAGGAACTCTGTAGGAGCGACGTCAATCGCGACCGCGCCGCCTCGGCCTCGCGTCGCCTAGCGCGACAACTCGGTCGCCGCGGTCGAAGTCATGGTCATCAACGCGGGCTTGGCCTGGGCGAGGCATTGGTACAAGGCCACCACCTGCTCCATCAGGCCTTCGGTGCTCCAGGCGCGCGCATCGAGCGGGCCGGCCGCCGACAGCTCGGCGCGGCGCTGCGGCGAACGCAGCACGTCGGCGACGTGCCCGGCGAAGGCCTCGATGGTTTCCTCGCTGACCACGGCGCTGCGCGCGCCGCGCAGGACGGTCGCCGTGCCCATCACCGCGGTCGAGACGATCGGCACGCCGAGCGCCATCGCCTCGATCAGCACCAGGCCCTGGGTTTCGGTCGGCGAGGCGAACACGAAGGCGTCGCCGGCGCGGTAGGCATCGAGCAGG
Organism: Lysobacter sp. CA196; assembly: GCF_052078695.1. NCBI lineage: Bacteria > Pseudomonadati > Pseudomonadota > Gammaproteobacteria > Lysobacterales > Lysobacteraceae > Lysobacter > Lysobacter sp. CA196. The sequence continues at coordinate 38,476 of NZ_JBQJIN010000013.1, forward strand.
CTGGTGCGGCGATCGAGGTTGCCGAAGAAACGCACGTTGCGTTCCAGGCCGTACTCCCTGGACAAACGCTTGAGCCGCTCCGCGTCCGGCCCTTCGCCGGCGATGATGAACATCAGCTCGGGGAAATCGGCGATCAGGCGCCGCGCCACCTGCAACAGGAAGGCGATGTTCTTCTCCACCGCGAGCCGGCTGACGGTGACGAGGGTCGGCCGGCGCGCGTCGATTTCGTGCTCGGCGCGGAAACGCGCGCCGTCGCCGCGGGCGAATTCGGCCAGATCGATGCCGGTCGGCAGCACCGTCGATGGTGTGGTCACGCCGTAGCGGTCCAGCACCTCGACCATCTGCGCAGTCGGCACGATCAGGTGATCGACGCCGTGGCAGAGCATCCGCGACACCCGCCGGGCGACGAAACGCAGCAGCGGCGCCGGCGCCCACGGCAAGTAGTGGCCGATATATTCCTCGAAATAGGTGTGGTAGGTCTCGACCGTCGGCCGGCCGCTGGCTTGCGCCAGTTGCACGCCTAGCCGGTGGGCGCGGAACGGCGTGTGGATGTGGATCACGTCCCAGTGCCGCTGCGCCAGTTGCGGCAGAATCCGCCGCAGTTCCGGCGCGCGGATCAGACGGTCTTCGGGGTCGAAGAAGATCACCCGCGCCGGCAACCGGACGATTTCGAATTCGTCGCTGTCGTGCAGTTCCTGGCCGCTGCCGGGACCGTAGTCGGGCACGACCAGGGTCACCGCGTGTCCGCTGCGCGCCAGCGACTGGGCGAAAGTGCGGATCGAGGTCGACACCCCGTTGACCCGCGGGAAGTACACGTCCGACAGCATCAGGATGTTCATCCTGCCAGCCTAGGCCCCGCTGATGACGGATTTGTGGCGGCCGCGCCGGTTATGCCGGCGCAAACCGCTCGAACAGCAAGGGCGAAGCCAGCGCGCACTGCGGGTGCATGCGGTTGAGAGTGTGGATGGCGCCGGCCACGCCGGTCATGAGCCCTGGGGTGAAGGCATCGCGGGCGCGGCTGCCGACCGCGCCGCGATGCTCCTCGATCGCCGAGACGATCTGGGCACTGTGCTCGATCGGGTCGATCCGGCCGCTGCCCTCCGGGTCCAGGCGCGCAGCCCGGGTCAACAGCTCCCACAGCGCCAGATCGCCGTGACACAGCGTATGCCCCAGGCCCCAGCCGTCGCGTCCGGCCGCGGCGGCCGCGCGGCGCAGAGTGCGCAGGTGCTTCGCCTCGCCGGTGCGTGCGTAGAGATCGCTCGCGGCCAAGCCGATGCCGACGCTGCCGTGGCACCAGGCGTGCAGGAACTGGCGTTCCTCCGGTACCCGCGCGTCGAGCCAACTGCCGGCCGCGTCGTCGTAGAGACTGTCTTCGAAGGCGAAGGCGCGTTCGGCCAGCGCCAGCCAGCGCGCGCGCTCGTCGGCATCGCCGGCCTCGCTGAGCCCGATCCGGGTCAACGCCCAGCCGATGCCGCTGGCGCCATGGGCGAAACCGCCGACCGGTTCGGCGAAGATCGTCGACGGCCAGCGCGCGCCGCGCTCATCGACGATCGCCTGCGCTTCCATATAGCGCGCCGCCTGCGCCGCCAACGCCGGCCAACGCGGGTCGGCATGCACTTCGGCGAGTTGCAGCAAGGGCACGATGGTGCCGCTGGCGCCTTCGAGCAGGTCGAGGTATCGGTCGCCGTCGAACCCGGCCTGGGCCATCGCCTCGGCGCGCTCGACCGCCCATTCCAGCATCTGCGGTCGCCGCAACAGATCGTGCAAGGCCACCCAGGTCCAGATCTGCGCACCGAAACCGATCATGCCGCCGACCGTGGTCGGCCGGTCCTGGCTCTCGATCGCGCGCATCACCGCGATGGCGCCGTGGAGCGCGGCCTCGGCGCCGTCGACCGGGTCGGCGCGGCCCTGCCCGACTTCGTGCAGATAACCGGCCAGCGCCAGCGCCACCCCGCCCAGACCGGTATAGAGGTCGGCCTGCAGCGGACGCGTCACCCAACCGGTGTCGCCGAGCACCGGGCTGATCCAGGTCACCGTGCCGTCGCTGCCTCGCACCGCCAGTTGCAGCAGTTGTTCGACCGCGCGCGCGGCCACCGCGCGGCGGCGCGCGTCGAGCCGTTCGGCATGCGGATTGCGCGCGAAGACGTCGCTGCGTACGCGTTCGTTCCTGCCCAGGCGCTGATTGAGGTCGACCGTAACCAGGGCGCTGCGGATGGTCAGCTCTTCCAGCTCGACGCGCATGCCGCGCCAGTGGGTCAGTGCCTCTTCGATGCGCGCGGCATCGAGCGGGGCGACGAAGATCGGCACATCGCCGCGGCGCATGTCGTCGATCTCGGCATCGATCTCGACCGGCGCCGACGGCGCGATCGGCAACACCGCGGCGTTGCGCGCCAGGATGTCGCGGGCGCGCCCGATCGCCTTGGGCTCGTCGTGCAAGGAGGCCGGATGCCAGAGCATGCGCATGATCTCGACATAGGCCTGGGTCGGGCGGCGGATGTCGCGCACCCGGCAGCCGAGAAAGCCCTGCAGCAACGGCGCCAGCGCGGCCTGCGCATCGAGCGCGCGCAGGCGCGCGGTCGCGTCCAGGAAGCCGTCGGTAATGCGGTCCCAATAACGAGACACGTCCGGATGCGGGCTGGGATGGTTCTGCGACTGGCCGAAGTCGGCGCTGACCACCGCCAACCGCGCCTGCATCGTGCCCTCGTCGGCGATGGTCGGCACGCGGATCTGCGGCTGCTCGCCGGGCAAGGCGCCGGCCGCGGAAATGTCAACGCCGCCGAAGCCCAGCGCCGGTGCGCGGAACGGCACGATGCCGGTGCGCAGCACCGAGGTGCGGATCAGTTCCGAGGCGAGGTCGAACGCATGCCCACGCCCGGACGACGGCGCTTCGATCTCCACCGCAAACAGACTCTCGACGTCGATCACGACCGGTACCGGCCCGGCCGCGATCAGGTTTTCCTGGTGGATGTCGGTGCCGCCGAGCAATTGCATCACCGCCAGCCAATGGCCGAGGTTGCGATAGAAGTCCGCGAGTTCGTCGTCGCCGTCGCAGTAGCGGTGCTCGACGAAACCGGCCCAGCCGTAAGCGCCGCGGTCGAGCGCATGCGGCACCCGGATGCGTTGCGCATCGTCGGCGAAGACCTGGGCGAGAAAAGCGTCCAGCGCCAGGTCGATGTTCAGCGAACGTGGCTTGTACATCACCCGCCCGCCTTCCAGGGTCAGGCGGGCGACGGTCTGGCCGCCGTCGTGCAGATCGCCTTCGCCGGGTTGCAACGCGAGCAAGCGCCCGGCCGGCCGGCCTAGCAGTGCCGACAAGGCCTCGCGATCGGCGGCGAAACGCGCCGCCAGCGACTCCAACGCCAGACGTTGCAATTCCAGCGAACGGCGCAAACGCTCGTGCAAGGCCGGATAGCGACGCTGAAGGTGCGGATCGAACGCCGGTTGCGTCGCCAGTGCGATGAACTGGGCGAACCGGCCGGCATCGTCCTCGGCATCCAGTTGCCCGCCGAGCTTGGCCGCATGCAGTTCCAGCAACAAGGTGCGGCTGATCTTGAGCCGGGCGTTGTCGTTGAGGCCCTGCTCGCCGACCTGGCGCAACAAGTCGATCTCGTCGCGGTCCAGACCCGGCGCCAGCGCCTGCAGATTAGCGCCGAGCGCTTGGCGCGCGTGCGCGGTGAAAATCTCGATGATCGGTAAAAACGATTCGCCGCTACGGGTCTCGCTCATCGGTTCGACGCATCCTGCCTGGATCGATGGGAAGCAAACACGAGCCCGGCCGGCGCGGCACGCGCTGCAGCGGCGACCGACGGTCGCTCGGCGTGCAGGCCTTGCCCCGCGCGGCCGCTCCCGCGCGGCGGAGCGATACGGCGCGGTGTGGTGAGGTTTGGCTCGTGGTGACGATGGCCGCTGCGAACTGATCGTCGCCGCCGGCTGTGAAACTCGCTCCCGACGCTGGTCGGGAGCGAGCCCTTTCAGCTCAGCTACGGCTTAGCAGCACTGGCCGCCGCCGGAAGCGCTACAGCTGCTGCAACGCGTCCACAGCGGCAGGCTGCTGTCGGTCAACGCGGCTTCGGTCGCGGACGTGCCTTCGATGTACAGCGGACCGGCGGGATTTTCCATGCCGCCTTCCGCACCGCTCAGCCAGCCCGAAACGATGTCGTCGATCTGTTGCATAAACTTCTCCTTGTTCACAACATAAGTGAAATCGGTCACAGTCCATCCCGGACATCCGTTCATCGTAGTCCGCGCGTGGGCCGGTCCCGATCGTTGACGTCGAACGTAAGCGAAGCCCTTTGCTCCGGAGCGATAACGTGCCGCCATCGAATCCCGTCGCCTCAACTCCGCGCCGACACGCTGCGCGCTCGGACCGGTCGATGTCAACTGTCAATTACGCCGCTGCAATGCACCATCGGATTGCGCATGACCTCGCCTTGACCGGCCATGCCGCACCCTGCATCGCGGTGTCGTCGCGAAGCTCGCGCCGCATCGATGCGCAGCGACACCGACACCGCATGTCCAGCCCTATAAGTTCATCACGAAATGCACGGCGACAGCCGACAGGAATGCCTTGAACACCGAACTCGATCCGTCCACTCCCCGCCGACGCCGCTGGCTGCGCTCGGCCCTCGCCGTATTCGCGCTGGCCTGGCTGGCGATGGGCGTCTATCACGTCTACAAACCCCTGCCGCCCGGCATCAGCCAGCACTGGCCCTTGCGTTCGGCCGACAATGTCGAGTTGTTGACCGACGTCACCTGGGTCGACGGCGCCAAACAAGGGCTCGCCGAGCAACACATATTCGACGAAACCCTGCGTCTGATCGGCCAGGCGCAGCGCGGCGTGGTCGCCGACCTGTTCCTGTTCAACGACTTCGGCGCCGATGCCGGCAGCCTGCGGCACCGCCGCCTGAGCAACGAACTCAGCGCGGCCCTGATCGCACGCAAGCGCGCCGTGCCGCAACTGCGGGCAGTGCTGATCACCGACCCGATCAACACCGTCTACGGCGGCCTGGAATCGCCACAACTGCAGGCCTTGCGCGCGGCCGGCGTGGAAGTGGTGATCACCGACCTGCGCCGCCTGCGCACGCCCAACCCGACCTGGTCGGGGCTGTGGCAGTTGTGCTGCAGTTGGGCCGGCAACGATGCGCAGGGCGGCTGGCTCGCGAATCCGTTCGGGCTTGGCAAGGTCACCCTGCGCAGTTGGCTGGCCCTGTTCAATCTCAACGCCAACCATCGCAAGACCCTGGTCGTCGACGAGGGCGACGCGTGGACCGCCCTGGTGTCCTCGGCCAACCCGCACGACGGCAGCAGCCGCCACGGCAATATCGCCCTGCGCTTTCGCGGCGCGGCCGCACTCGACGTGTTGATGAGCGAGCGCGCCGTGGTGACGATGTCGCGTGGGCGCTGGCCGCAAGGCCTGCCGGTCGCGGCGCCGCCCACGTCCATCGTCGACACCACCTCGGCGCCCCGCGTGCAGTTGCTGACCGAAGCCAAGATCCGCGACGGCTTGCTCGCCGCCATCGACGGCGCGCGCGGCGGCGACCGCGTCGACATCGCGGTGTTCTATTTCTCCCATCGCGGCTTGGTCAACGCCGTGGTCGCCGCGCACAAACGCGGCGTCGGCGTGCGCGTGCTGCTCGATCCCAACGAAGACGCGTTCGGGCGCAAGAAGGACGGCGTGCCCAATCGCCAGGTCGCCAGCGAACTGCATGCCGCCGGAGTGCCCCTGCGCTGGTGCGATACCCATGGCGAGCAATGCCACGCCAAGCTGCTGTTGAAGACCGCTCGCGACGGCCGCATCGAATTGATCGCCGGCTCGGCCAACTACACCCGCCGCAATCTCGACGACTACAACCTGGAAAGCAGCGCGCGCGTGGTGGCCGAGTCCGACGCACCAGTCGCGCGCCAGGCCGCGAGTTATTTCGAGCAGAGCTGGGGCAACGGCGACCACCGCAGCATCAGCGTCGACTACCCGGCCTACGCCGACGAATCCAGCTGGCGAAAACTCTGGTACCGCTTCGGCGAAGCCAGCGGGCTATCGAGCTACTGACGGCGACTCATCACTTGGGCAGCCGGCACACACCGCTTGCAGGACGGTCGCACGGCAGCAAATGCGGGCGACCGCGCTGTGTAGGACTCAGGTCTCTTCCGTCTGGCTCTGCAACCACACTTCGAATGCCTCGCCGTGTGCCTCCTGGGCGATATCCACGATTTCCCAGGGGTTCTCGACAGGGTCGGCATCAAAATTTTCCTTGAGCCAATCCGTATAAGCGTCACCGTGCGCGCTGACCTCGTAGCCTTCCTGGTCGTTATAAAAGCCCAGCCCTTCGAACTCGACGATGATGTCGATGTCGTAAGTCAGGATTCGCATGAGCTCCAGGACACCGCCGGCGATTACATGCATCCCGGCTGCTTCGCTGAGTGCGACGACAGGCATCTGGTCGAGTTCTTTGCCTAGCCCTTCATCCCAAAGCGCGAGCAATGCGCCGGCCCGGTTCGCGCTCGCGAAAGGCATCAGCCGCCTCGAAAAATCATCCTTCCCGGACCATGCCTTCAGAGCGCGGCCGTCGTATTCGATCAATGCGAAGCCCTGAGCGAAGGCGGGCATCCGCTGCTGAAAGGCATACAGCCAAATGAACTCCTTCGGCAGCGGCTGCCCGTGAAAGTTCCGCTGAAACGATTCCATCGTCATGGCTGGATATTCCTTTAGTGGGTAGACAGGACATTGGGGCGGCGAATCGTCGGCTCGGTCCGCTTGCCCGAATCATTCGTTCGTCGGCGGCCGCCGGCAACGGCGCCGAGCGGCAAGTTCAAGCGTTCCGACCTCCCTGCCCGGCCAGGAATTCCTCCAGGCCGGGACAGCCGAGGCGATGCCAGGCCGGATAGTCCATGCGATAGAACGCGGTCGCGCTGCGGCTGATCGCCGCCAGCGCCGCGGCGCTGCCTTCGCGGCGGTAGAGCTCGCGGATGCGTTGGTCCTCTTCCTGCAGACGCTGCTGTAGCGACGGGGCAGGTGCGCGGCGCAGCGGCACCGCGGGCCTCGGCAAGGCATTCAGCGCGGCGCGGATACGCTGCGTGCCGGCGAAGGTCGACGCATCGCAAGGCCATTCGCCGCCGTCGAGCATGGCCAGGGCCAGATCGACCAGATACTGCTGATGCGGCGCGCGATCGCGCGCTTCGAGCAGGTACCGGCGATACGAGGGTTGCGGCGCCAGCGCCGCCAGCCAGGCGCCGCAGGCCAGTTCGCGGAAGGAATGCGCGAACAGCAGGTCATGGAGCAGATCCTCGTCGAGAGCGCCGATGCCGCGCAGGCTGAGGTAATACGCCTCCAGGTCTTCGTGGCGCGCCTGCGGGTATTCAGCCAGCACCGGCGCATGTTCTTCGCCGGCGGCGAGCATGGCGGCGAGGAAATGCGGCTTGGCCAAGGCCAACGGCGGCAAGCCGTCGATCACCCAGGCCAGGTCTTGAGACAGGTAGTGCATGTGGACCGCTCCGGATCGGCATCTGCGGCCGCGCGATCGCGGCCCGCGGCAGTATCGCCCAGCCCGCCACGCAGCGGTGCGGCCCCGTGCTGCAGCGCAATGTGCCCCATCGGACGATGGCGGGCGCTGGCCCGCGATGGCCCACTGCGGCCACGCCGGACTCGCTAGCGGCGCGGGAGTCGATCGCATGTCCGCTTCGCACCGTCCCTCCGTAAGCCTGCGTCCGCATCGCACGGCCGCGCGCATCGCAGGCTTCGCCCTCGCCCTCGGCGCGCTGTGCGCAGCGATGCCGGCGCTGGCCTTGACCGAAGTCACCGGCTTCGGCAGCAACCCCGGCAATCTGCGCATGTACAAATACGTCCCGCCGGGATTACCGGCCGATGCGCCGCTGGTCGTCGCCCTGCACGGCTGCGCCCAGAGCGCGGCCAGCTACGACGCCGAAACCGGTTGGGAACTGCTCGCCCAACGCTGGCGTTTCGCCTTGCTGCTGCCGCAGCAGCAAAGCGTCAACAACGCCAACGCATGCTTCAACTGGTTCGAAAGCGGCGACAGCACGCGCGGCCAGGGCGAAGCCTTGTCGATCCGGCAGATGGTCGAGCGCATGCGCAGCGATCACGCAGGCGCCGCCGACCGCGTTTACATCACCGGCCTGTCCTCGGGCGGGGCGATGACCGCGGTGATGCTGGCGACCTACCCCGACGTGTTCGCCGGCGGCGCCATCGTCGCCGGCATTCCCTATCGCTGCGCGCTCGGTTCGAGTGCGGCGTTCTCGTGCATGTCGCCCGGTACCGATCTGACGCCGGCGCAATGGGGCGACAAGGTACGCGCCGCGAGCAGCCACGCCGGCCCCTGGCCGATCGTGTCGATCTGGCACGGCGACGCCGACTACCTCGTGCGTCCGGCCAATCAAGCCGAAAGCCTGCAGCAGTGGACCAACGTACACGGCATCGATCAGATCGCCGACGTCGAGGACACCATCGCCGGCTATCCGCACAAGCTCTATCGCGATGCCGCCGGACGAGCGCTCGTCGAAACCTACTCGATCACCGGCATGGGCCACGGCACGCCGGTCGACCCCGGCAACGGCGAAAGCCAATGCGGCACGGCCGGCGCCTACGTGCTCGACGTCAATCTGTGTTCGAGCTATTACATCGGCCGCTTCTGGGGGCTGGACGATCTCGACCCGAACCCGCCGCAGGTCGCCCTGACCGCGCCGACCGACGGCGCCTCGGTCAGCGGCACGGTCGCCCTCAGCGCGAACGCCAGCGACGGGGTCGGCGTGGAGCGCGTGGATTTTCTGCTAGACGGTGCGTTGCTCGCCAGCGATGGTGAAGCGCCTTATGCGGCGAGCTGGGACAGCAGCACCGCCAGCAACGGCATCCACAGCCTGCAGGCGCGTGCCCAGGACGTGGCCGGCAACACCGCCACCTCGCTTGCGGTGCAGGTCGAGGTCAGCGGCGGCACCAGCGGCCCGCCCCTGGCGATGGAATTCGACAACGAAGACGCCGACGACGGCTACGTCAAAGCCAATGCCGACGCCAGCGCCACCGCGGTCGGCACGCTCGAAGCGAGCTACGGCCTGGCGATCGGCCGCGGCAGCGACGGCAAACACAATCGCAGCCTGCTGTCGTTCGACACCTCGGCCCTGCCCGACGGTGCCGAAGTCGTCGCGGCCTCGCTCAGCGTCGCCAATCGCAGCGCCTACGGCGACCCGTGGAGCCAGCCGGCCGGCAACCGCCTGCTGGTCGATGCGCGCAGCGGCTGTTTCGGCGCCTGCGCCATCGAAGCCGGCGACTACGCGGCCGCGGCCGACGCCACGGCGGTAGCGGAACTCGCGCGTTTCAGTGGCGGCCGCCAGACCAGCACCGCATTCAGCGCGGCCGGCCTGAATGCGCTCAACCGCGGCGGCCGCACCCAATTGCGGCTGCGTTTCGAGCAAGCGCCAGGCGCCACCCACTACCTGTGGATCGACCGCGGCGCGAGCGCGAAACTGCGGGTCGAATACCGGCCCTGAGTCGCAGTTCGACGGCCGCGAGACGGCGGTGCAGACCGCCGTCTCGCGGTCCTGGACGGGTTTGCCGTATCGTTCGCCCATGGACGAGCTTCGCTACCTGCGCGGCTACAACGAGCGCGTGCTGGACCAGGTGCGCGCGCTGATCGACAGCGGGCGCCTGGGCGAGGTGCTGCGCAACCGCTACAGCAGTCGCCACCAGGTACGCGACGACAAGGCCTTGTTCGAGTACGTGGTCGATATCAAAGACCGCTACATGCGCAAGAGCGATCCGCTCAACAAGGTGATCTACGACAACAAGCTGCACGTGGTGCGGCATGCGCTGGGCACGCATACCGCGATCTCGCGCGTGCAGGGCGGCCGGCTCAAGGCCGCGCGCGAGATCCGCATCGCCACCCTGTTCCGCGACGCGCCGGCCGAATTCCTGGAAATGATCGCCGTGCACGAACTGGCTCATCTGAAGCACCGCGACCACGATAAGCCGTTCTATCAGCTGTGCGCGCACATGAACCCGGACTATCACCAGCACGAGTTCGATCTGCGCCTGTACCTGACCCAGCTCGAGCTCGAAGCCGCGACGCGCCGTGAAGGCAACGCCGCGGCCGACGGTAGCGAGCCTCAAGCGGCGAGCGGCGCCGGGCCGTAGTTACTCGCACAGCGCACGGCGCCGCTCATCGATCGCGGGCTCAAGCCGCGCTGCGATCCTCGCGCACCGCCAACAAGGCGATCAGGGTCAGTGCGGCCGCGCCCGCGAGGTAATAACCGACATAGGCCAGGCCGTAGCGCCCGGCGAGCCAGGTCGCGATGTAGGGCGCCAGCGAGGCGCCGAAGATCCCGGCCAGGTTGAACGCCAGCGAGGCGCCGGTGTAGCGCACCGGGGTCGGGAACATCTCGGCGAGAATGGTGCCGAGCGGGCCGTAGGTCAGGCCCATGATGCCCAGGCCCAGGCCGAGGAACAGCAAGGTGCCCCAGGCGCTGCCGCTCGCGAACAAGGGCGCGAAACCGATGCCGAACAGCATGATCGCCAGGGTCGACAGGATCATCGCCAGGCGCCGCCCGCGGCGGTCGGCGAAGATCGCCGACAAGGGGATGGTCGCGGCGAAACACAGCACGCCGCCGAGCTGCAATTGCAGGAACTGCTCGCGCGAATAGCCCAGCTGCGAGGTGCCCCAGCTCAGCGCGAACACCGTCATCAGATAGAACAGCACGAAGGTCGCGAGCGCGGCGAAGGTGCCGGCGACCAACGCGCCGGGATGTTTGACCAGCACCTCGAGCATCGGCAGGCGCACGCGCTCGTGATGGTCGATCGCGCGCTGGAACGCCGGGGTCTCGCTGATCCGCAGCCGCACCCACAGGCCGACGAACACCAGCACCGCGCTGGCCAGGAACGGCACGCGCCAGCCCCAGGCGAAGAAGGCGTCGTCGCCCATGGTGTCGGTCAGCAGCAGGAAGATGCCGGTCGAGAGGAAGAAGCCGATCGGCGCGCCGAGCTGCGGAAACATGCCGTACCAGGCGCGCTTGCCCGGCGGCGCGTTCTCGGTCGCCAGCAACACCGCGCCGCCCCACTCGCCGCCGAGCCCGAGGCCCTGGCCGAAGCGGCACAGCGCCAACAGGATCGGCGCGGCGATGCCGATGCTCTGGTGGGTCGGCAACAGGCCGATGGCTACCGTCGACAGGCCCATGGTCAGCAGCGCCGCGACCAGGGTGGCCTTGCGGCCGATGCGGTCGCCGAAGTGGCCGAACACCGCCGATCCGACCGGACGGGCGAAGAAGGCCAGGGCGAAGGTGGCCAGCGATTGCAGAGTCGCCGAAGCCGGATCGGCCGAGGGAAAGAACAACTTCGGGAACACCAGCACCGCCGCGGTGGCGTAGATGTAGAAGTCGAAGAACTCGATGGTGGTGCCGATCAGGCTGGCGAACAGCACGCGGGACGGGGAATTGGCGGACGCCGGTGCTGCTGCGCTCATTGCGTTTTCCAACCTGGGGACCGGTGAATTGTTACCCGATCCGGGCCCTCGCAGGCCAGCGCGGGCCGCAACGGCGGAATCGGGCCGTATCCGCGCGTCGTGCCGCCTCGGGGTAGGAGCGGCGTCCCACGGGGATTTCCTTTGCTCGCAAGCCGCGACCGTCCTGCATCCGATCGCGCCGATAATCGGCCGCCCGACGACTCCTCTCTGCCCGTCCTGCCGCTCCGGCAAAGCCTGTGCACATCAGAGGTGCAACCCCACTAACCCGAAAGCCCGGTGGCCCCATGCGCAACGATCCGGCAAGGTGTCCGCATCCCCCGCACGAGCCAGGCCATGAGCGAATCCCCCACCCACGTCGCCCTGATCGGTTATGGCTTTGCCGGCCAGACCTTCCACGCGCCCTTGATCGCAGCGACACCGGGCCTGCGCCTGAGCCTGGTCGGCTCGCGCAACGCGGGCAAGGTCCAGGCCGACCACCCCGAGGTCGAGGTGCTTGCCGATCCCTTCGCCGCGGCGACCGATGCGCGCGTCGACTTGGTGGTCATCGCCACGCCGAACGACAGCCACGCCCCGCTCGCGCGCGCCGCGCTCGCCGCCGGCAAGCACGTGGTGGTCGACAAACCCTTCACCCTCGAGATTGCGCAAGCGCGCGAACTGGCCGCATTGGCCGCCCACCATGGACGCCTGCTGTCGGTGTTCCAGAACCGGCGCTGGGACAGCGATTACCTCGGCGTCAGGCACGTCATCGACACCGGCTTGCTCGGCGAGGTCGCGCATTTCGAGTCGCATATCGACCGCTACCGGCCGCAGGTGCGCGAACGTTGGCGCGAACAGGCCGGCCCGGGCAGCGGGCTGTGGTGGGACCTCGGCCCGCATCTGGTCGACCAGGCCCTGCAGCTGTTCGGTCTGCCCGAGCGGGTCATCGCCAGCCTCGCGACCCAGCGCCCCGGCGCGCAGGTCAGCGACTGGGCACATGCGGTGCTCGAATACGGCACGCGGCGGGTGATCCTGCACGGCAGCATGCTCGCCGCCGGCGGCAGCCCGCGTTTCCTGGTACACGGCACCCGCGGCAGTGTGGTCAAGACCCTGGCCGACCGCCAGGAAGCGCAGTTGCTGTCGGGTCTGCGCCCGGGTGCGCCCGGCTGGGGCCTCGACGAGGACGAATTGATCCTGCACGACGGCGAGGCGACCCGGCGTCTGCCGACGCCGGCCGGCGACCAGCGTCGTTACTACATGGCGGTGCGCGATGCGCTGCTCGGCCACGGCGAGAATCCGGTGACGCCGGCGCAGGCGATCGCGGTGATGGCGGTACTGGAAGCGGCGGTGGCATCGGCGGCCGCCGGCCGCGCCGTGGTGCCGGCCTTGAACGACAGCGAACGCGCCGCCTTCGGCTGAGGCGCGCGCGCTTGTCGATCCCACGCTGAGCGCGCATCCAGTCCAGCAGGCGTGGGGCAGACCGTAATCGCCTTGCTTGCCCTGTGGTTCCCCATCCCGGAAAGCAGACGTCAACCCCTGCCCTGCATCACTGTCGGGCTCGCCCTCAAGGGTGGCAAGACGCCTTGAGGCATCAACGGAAGCTGGGGTAGTCCTGTCGCAGTCGGGCCTCAGCTTGGACAGCCAGGGGGTGAGGGGCCATCTCGGGCAAGTCGCGAATCAACGACCACGGCGTATCCACCAACAGATGCCCTACCGCGAACTCCGGCGCCCCAACGCGCCGGCGAAGCGCCTGAACCGCCAGCAGCTCGGCCGGGTATACACGATCAAAGTTGTACTCAAACTCGTAATCAATGCGGTTTGTGCTGCCGCGGCTCCGGCTGATATGAAAGTCCGAGGCCGCCTGCATCACCTTGCAGAAAACAGCCTCGTCGTCAGTGCGCCAGGAATCCAGAACGGCTTGATACTCTGGGCAAACCGAATCCTTAGGCCGATACGAAGTCTCCAGGTCAAACGCGGCGGAAAAAAGATAGATCAAAAACGCATCACTCGTCCCGCGCCGCCAGCCGTCCGGATAGTGGCTCAACGGCTTCATGCGCAAGTCCTTCTCCGCCACATCAATCAGAATTTTGGCGCACACCTCGGCGAGCGCCCACTGAGAAAGCATGGCCGGGCCTGCCGATTGCATGCCGGTAAGGAACGGTCGTAACGGCTGATGCTCGTGAGGCAGCGATAGTCCTGCCACCTTTCGGAAATCGAGCGCCCGGAACTGCATGGCGTATTGGAGTGCCTCTACAAGCAGCTTAGGATTGTGCGCTGTTTCAGTCGTACAGGCGCGCGTCGCATATGCATGTCCGATCATGTGCAGCGTTGCGAGCGCCGGAACAAAGACTCCAGGCGCCTGAAGCTCAACGTGGAGAGTCGCGAATCGTCCCTCCAAAACATTGCTGTCCACCATGCTGTGCTGCCACCACTGGTCGCAGCCCTTGAAAACCTTCTTGAGCGACGGATGCCACAGAAGTCCACCTGTAGTGTTCGATTTCTTTGCGACCATTAGACCGTGATCCTCGGGCCGCCGCGATTTGGCTCGTCGGGGCCGCGCTGGAGCTGTTCTTGTTGAGCCAGGGCTTGCTGCTGATGGATCTGCGCTGTCCTCGTTAGATTCTGCTCAGCGGACTCTTGCGAAGCCTGAGAGACGTTCACGCGAACATCGAAGTGTGGTCCGCGTTCACCGTGTGGCGAGTACACAGCATATGCCGTCTGCTCGCCAGTAGGAGATGTCGCAATGCCGGCGCCGTCGATTCGTTTTGTCAGGGGATCGGCCGCATACTCCCGGAGCAAAGCAGCCGCAACATTTATGCATTGCTGCTCACCAAGACATCCACTAGCGGCAATCCCTCTCTGGAGCGCTTGGAACTCTGGGCCATTTCTAAGCGAATCGAGTTCGGGCGATAGCTCAGCTTTCCGGTCCTTCGGATGCGTCCAGGGCTCGGATTCGTGTGTATCCACCCGAAGCTTATGCGATCCAGGCTGATTGGAAATATTGATCTTTACCCAGGTCGCCTTAGCCTGAAACACGTTATTCGCGCCGAATGCCTCCTCACGTATGCCTTCCGCTATCTTGTTCAGACCGGGAATGGTGCGATGCGGCTGCCACTGCCCCTGCTGCTCCATAGCCTTCTGAAGGCGAGCGGCGATGAACTCCTCAGGATCAGGCCCGCGCTGGGCAGCGGCCTTGCCGAGGATCGATGTCTTTACCTCGAAGAATTCCAGTTTCTGGGAATCAGGGTCGCGCCCGACGACGTCGATACCTTGCCCCGATCTGTTCTTAATCGAAACAATGTCGGTGTAGCCCTGCTCCACCATCTTGTAGGTCTGGAGCGCCTCGCCGATGTCGCCGACCTGCTTACGACTGAGGCTATTGAGGTCCACACCTTTCAGGCTGTGATCCAGCGCTTCTTGGAAACTGACCTTGCCCTCGAAGATCGTCTTGTCGAGCTTGGCAACCTCACCTAGTTCCTTCGGCGTGAGTTGGCCGCTGCGCAAGATGCCTTCGACGTTGTCCGTCAGCTGCGCAGCTCTAACAATGCCTTCGAGGTCGCCATTCCTTCGGGCGCTATTGATTAAGCCTTCCGCGAACTCCTGGGCACCGGCAGCTGCGCTCCCGCCGCGCCCTACATTTCGTTCAAGCTTTCCGAGAACCTCACCAGCGTCCTTGACCGCCTCGGCCGTATCTCCTGCGAGTTCACGAGCGCCGCGACCAAGCCCTCCGGCTTTGCCCAGAACGTGCATGTCGGCACCGCCAACCCGCACAATCTCGCCCAGCCGCGACACTTCGACCGCATGCTCACCAGGCACCAGCGTATCGATGGCTTTGGCGGCCTTGCCGAATTTCCTAAGCGCTCCAGCCGGCAGGACATTGGCGATGATTTCGACGCCGATCACACCGGCGGAGCCGCCCAGGTATTCGGATTCGGTGCCCTTCGCCTGAGCTTCGCGGAGCCCCTTGTCCCATTTCTCCATCGCATCGGTGGCGGCGGCCTGGGCGTCGGTCAGCGGCTTCTTCGGGTCATCCACGACCTCGGCGGCGTACATCCGGACCATGCCGACGACCATTTTGCGGTAGTCGGGGTCTCTGGACAGGCGGTCCGCCATGTCCACAACATCGACGAAGTCGCCGATCGTGCGGGCCGCGTGAGTCAGTGCACCTCGCGCTGCACCCACTTGAAACTGATGCATACCCAACATTGCTGTCGCCGCGCCAGCTGCCGCCCGCTCACCACTACTGGCGTCGGGATCAGAGGCGATCCCGCGTAGACGTTGCTGACCCTCGCCGCGCAAGTCTTCAAACGCTTTGTCCGTTGCCTTGTACCGCTTGACCACTTCATCGCGGGCGGCAGCCGCCGCTTCCGCAAGCCGCTCGCCTTGCCGCTCTACAAAGCTATCGGTGATGTTGGCCGCATCCAGCGCGTCGGCGAACCGTTGCTTCTCCGCCGGGGTCTCCAACCGGCGATCAATTGCATCCAGGAACTCGTCGCGATTGAACTGGCGGAAACCCAGCTGTTGCAGGTCGTTGACTAGACCTACAGCGTCGACCCCGCCAACGCGGCGGTTATGGATGAGTAAGCGCTCGGCCTCGTAATCGAGCCCATCAACGCGGCCATGTTCATCGGTAGCCGCCAGCAACGCAGCCAGATCGCGGGTATCCACCCGCTGTGAGGAAGCTGCCATCGGAATGTCCTTATTCAACCGGGGGTTGCCATTCCAGCTTATCAGCCCGACCACGGCCCGGTCGCTGGTCCGCCAAACGCGACTTTGTGCCACGCGGCAGAGTCCGTCGCACGGGCCGCGACAAGGCAAGAGGTCGTCTCAATTTCCGGCGACCGCGCGTCTGCCGGCAACCATGTCTCTGGCCAACCCCGCCACCGCATGGCAATGTCCTGCGCGCCCGCCGTGCGCAGCCGCATCCGCAGACGGCGGCTCGCCGGCCTGCGCATCGCGACCATCGCCATCACCGCCCGAAGGCGACGCTTCCTGCAAATCCGCAACCTGGATCAAGTCCGCCGGCCCAGACTGGCCCCGCACGACGCCACCGGAGCCCCGCTTGAACCGCAGCAGCACCTTCGACCACTACAGCGCTCGCATCGAGAAGGTCGTCGCCTTCATGTCGAGCCGGCTCGACCAGCCGCTGACGCTGGCCCAGCTCGCCGAAGCCGGGCATTTCTCGCCGTTCCATTTCCACCGGGTCTATCACGGCCTGATGGGCGAGACCATCGCCAGCACCCAGCGCCGGCTGCGCCTGCACCGGGCCGCCAACGATCTGCTGACCAGCGAACACAGCATCGCCCAGATCGCCGGCCGCGCCGGTTACGGCAGCGCCGCGGCCTTCACTCGCGCATTCGGCGCCACCTACGCCTGTGCGCCGGCCGCGTTCCGCAAGCGTCGTGCCGCCCTGCCCGCGTTGTCGCGCGCAGCCTTCGACCCGACCCTGGAGAGCCTGATGTACAGCGCCGAAATCACCACCCTCGCCCCGATCCGCGTCGTCGCCCTGCCGCACAGCGGCAACTACCAAGCCATCGGCGACACCTTCCAGGCCTTGTACGCCTGGGCCGGCCCGCGCGGGCTGATGCGCCAGGACACGCGTTGCCTCGGCATCTATTACGACAGCCCGGCCGACACCCCGCAGGAACAACTGCGCTCGGAGGCCTGCCTGACGGTGCCGGGCGGTACCGAGCTCGGCGAGGGCATGCGCTGGGTCGAAATCGCTGGCGGCCGCCATGCCGTGGTCGTGCACACCGGCCCCTACAACGAGTTGCACCGAGCCTACGACTGGCTGTTTTGCCAATGGCTGCCGGCGAGCTTCGAGGAGGCCGGCGACGCGCCGGTGTACGAGGAGTACCTCAACGACCCGTCGAGCCTGCCGCCGGCCGAATGGAAGACCGCGATCTGCCTGCCCTTGAAGTAAGCCCCTTGAAGTACCTTCCAACAGAGCCCCAAGCAGAGGCGGCCGCGCGCGCCGGCCGCCTCTCTTCAACTCGCGCTTACATCCGGAGCGCTACCTTGGGCGCATGACGACATCGACCCGATCGCAGTCGCGGAACGATCCGCGATGAGCGCGCAGTGCGATTACAGTTTCGGCATCGAGGAGGAATTCTTCCTGGTCCGCCCGGAATCCCGGCTGCTGGCCTCGCAGGTGCCGTCGCGGTTGTGGAAGCGGGCCCGCGCCGAGTTCGGCGACGCCATCGAGAGCGAACTGCTGCAGGCGCAGATCGAAATCGCCTCGCCGATCCTGTGCGACATCGGCCAGGCCCGGCGTCAGCTCGGCGACCTGCGCCGCGGCCTGTCGGCGCTCGCGCACGAGCACGGGCTGGCCTTGCTCGCCGCCGGCACCCATCCGCTCGGGCTGTGGCGCGAACAGATCGAGACCGATAAACCGCGCTACCGGCGCTTGGTCGAGGATTTCCAGATCGTCGCGCGGCGCAGCCTGGTCTGCGGCCTGCACGTGCACGTACAGTTGCCCGACGACGTCGACCGCGTCCAGGTCATGAATCGGGCGATGCCGTGGCTGCCCCTGCTGCTGGCGCTGTCGACCTCGTCGCCGTTCTGGGACCGCCTGCGTACCGGCCTGATGAGTTACCGCCAGGCCATGTACGACGAATGGCCGCGCACCGGCATCCCGGATTTCTTCGAAAGCGAAGCCGACTACGACGCCTTCGCCGCAGTGCTGGTGCGTGCCGGCGCGATCGCCGACGCGAGTTCGTTGTGGTGGGCGATCCGGCCCTCGCCGAACTACCCGACTGTCGAGTTGCGTATCGCCGACGCCTGCACACGCCTGGAAGACAGCCTGGCGATCGCGGCGCTGTACCGCTGCCTGATGCGTCACCTGGTCATGCATCCGGCGCAAGCGCCGGCATGCAACGCCGGCGTGCGCCGGATCATCGACGAAAACCGCTGGCGCGCCAAACGCTTCGGCCTGCAGGCCGAGTTCATCGACGAACGCGGCAACACCGAGCCGGCCCTGACCCAATTGCAGCGCTTGCGCGAGCTTTGCCGCGAAGACGCACAGGCGCTGGACTGCGTCGAGGCGCTGGCCTCGATCGACGACATCCTGGCGCGAGGCACCAGCGCGCATGCGCAACTGGCCCTGTACCGCCAACAACGCGACCACGGCGCGAGCCGCACGGCGGCGCTGAAATCGGTGGTCGACTGGCTGCTGCACACCACCGTACCTGCCTGCTGAGGCCGCGACGATGCCCGCGAACGACCGAGAACCCGCCATGCCCCCGCCCGCCCGCAAACTGCTGATCGGCCTGTCGCCTCGGCTGATGCGCAACCTGCCGCCGTCGTACGGTTTTCGCAACAAAACCCTGCAATACCTCGAACAATCGATGGCGCACTGGGTCATGTCGAGCGGCGCGCTGGTGGTGATGATCCCCACCGTCGACGCCCTCGGCGAAGTGCAGGCCACCGACTTGTCGGTGCGCGACTATGCCCGCTCGCTCGACGGCCTGATCCTGCAGGGCGGTGCCGACATCGACCCGCAGGCCTACGGCGAACGCCCCAGCGAAATGCTGATGACCACCGACCCGGAGCGCGACCGCTTCGAGTTGAACCTGCTGCGCGCCTTCATCGAGGCCGGCAAGCCGGTGCTCGGCATCTGCCGCGGCATGCAGCTGATCAACGTCGCCCACGGCGGCAATCTGTACCAGGACCTGGTCGATGGCGGCGCCACCCGCAACCAGCACTACATCCCGGCGCGTTACGACGAGCACGCGCACTCGCTGCGGATCCGCGAAGACGGCTGGTTCGCCGAGCTGTATCCGCAGGCGCAGGCCCAGGTCAATTCGATCCATCACCAGGGCATCAAGAGCCTCGGCGAGGGTCTGGAAGTGGAAGCCTGGTCGGAGGACGGCATTCCCGAATGCATCCGCAGCGCCGGCAGCGGCTTCGTGGTCGGCGTGCAATGGCACCCGGAGTTCCACGACCAGCGCTTTCCCGAGCTGTTGCCGGGGCGGCCGCTGCTGATGGCCTTCATGCAAGCGGCGCGCCAGCGCGAACAAGCCGAAGCGGCCTGAGTCGATCTGAATCGATGTGAGTCGGCCCGGCACTGAGCGGACCAGAGTCCGCCGGGGCGACCGCACCGCACGGCGGCGACGGTCGCTGCAGGACGGCCGCTTACAGCGCGGCGGTCACCACGATTTCGACGCGGAATTTCGGATTGGCCAGCGGCGCCTGCACGGTCGCGCGCGGCGGGGTATGCCCGGCTGCGACCCAGCGGTCCCACACGGCGTTCATGCCGGCGAAATCCTCCATATCGGCCAGGAAGATCTGCGCCATCAAGATGCGGGTCTTGTCGGTGCCGGCGCGCGCGAGCAAGGCGTCGATCGAGGCCAGGGTTTCGCGGGTCTGCCCGGCGATGTCGAGGTCCTCGCTGTCGGGCACCTGTCCGGCCAGATAGGCGACGCCGTTGTGAATCGCCATTTCCGACAAACGCGCGCCGACGTCGAATCGCTGAATCATGCATCACCTCCTGGATGTGGGTCGGCCATTGTCGTTCAAAGCGGCGCCGCGCACACGCACAATGCCTCACCGGACCGCCGTGGCCGGCGATCTCGTCCTCAGGCACATTCTTTGGCAGTCCGGATGGCCTACAGCTCCGGCGTACTGGCCTCGATGATGCGCTCGCTTTCCTCGCGCTCGCCACTGCGGTCCGGGCCGCTCAGCGCGGCGTCGGCATTGGCCCGATGCTGGGCGCGCACGTCCGGCGGCAGCACGTCGATCTGGCGATGCGCCTGCGCCACGGCGCGTTCGCCGGGCTTGAGCTGGCAGTTACGGCTGAGGATTTCGAGCTCGTCGCCGGTCTGCGCCGCCCCGCTCTGCAGATTCACCACCACGCCGAGGGTGTCGCCCATCGGTTCGAGCCGGTTGCAGATCGCATCGATGGTGCCGTAACTGCGCTGGCCGTTGCGGTCGACGATGGCCAACAGGTTTTCGCCGTCGACCCATACCGCCGAACGCACGCCGGTTACGCTCTTGGCGGCGACGCGCGCATTCTCGCGATCGATCTTTCGGGCCGGGTCGACCAGGCGGATCGCCCGACGCAGATCGCGGTCGAGCGCCTCGACGTTCTGGTGCAAGGCGACCTGGTCGCCGGCGATCGCCTGGCCGCGCATCTTCGCCAGGCGTTCGGCGGTTTCGCTGCGGTCGATCGGCACGCCGGCGCGCGGCGGCTTCTGCGCCGCCTCGCGCTCGGCCTGGCCGCTGCAGGCGCTCAGCGCCATGGACAACATCAAACCGCAGAGAACTGCGCCAACTGCATTTGCGCCACGTTTCATCGCATCACCTCGTGCAGTGAGGACGGCCCGTATCGATCGGCCGGGCCTTGGCCGCCCCGACCGCTTTATACCCCGCGGCGGCCCGGAACGGTTGCCGCATCGCAACGCAAATGCGACCGCGGTCGCGCCTCGACCGCTTCGACGCGAGCACGGACCGGGCCCGGGCGCGTTTCGCGATCGCGTCCCGGATTCGCCGGCGGCCGTGCCGTTACAGTCGATCGCAGGTCGTTCGCGACCGTCGCGACCCGCATGCGGCCTTGATGGCCGCCTGCCGATCCTGGGAACGACCGGCTATCGCACCGGTCGCAGCGACGGCGCCTGACCGCAGGCAAGGCCATAAGCATAAGCAAGCCGCATCCAACGCCTCGCATCCGGATCGACCGCGTGCGTACCCCGGGGGGACCGAGCGTCCACAACCGAGGATACGTAATGAAGACACCCAACCAGACCGCACCCCACGGCCAGCGCAGTCGCACCGCCTGGGCCGTCGCCGGCCTGCTCTGCGCCCACGTCGTTTTCGCCGCACCGCAGGCGCCGCGCGAAGACCGGTCCGCTGCGCCGAGCGCGACGACGCAGGCCGGGCCCAGCGCGAGCTGCAGCTACGTCGACTGGAGCCGCGGCATCAACTACACGCTCGGCAGCATCGTGAAATACCTGCCCAACGGTCAGTACTACAAGCTGGTCAACGTCGGCAGCAACGGCAGCGACGGCACCGACCCGACCATCAGCACCTGGTACTGGCAGCCGACCAGCTGCGACAACACCACTCCGCCGGGCGGCGGCGGCTTCATCGTCACCCAGGCCCAGTTCAACCAGATGTTCCCGAACCGCAACCCCTTCTATACCTACGCCGGCCTGGTCGCGGCGATCAAGTCGTATCCGAACTTCGCCCACGAAGGCGGCGACACCATCGCCCGCCAGGAAGCCGCGGCCTTCCTCGCCAACGTCAACCAGGAAACCGGCGGGCTGGTGCATATCCGCGAGCTCAACCAGGCCAACTGGAACCATTACTGCGCACCGGCCGGCACCTGCGGCAACAAGCAATATTATGGGCGCGGGCCGATCCAGCTCAGCTGGAACTACAACTACGCCGCCGCCGGCAACGCGCTCGGCCTGGACCTGCTCAACAACCCCGACCTGGTCGCGACCAACGCCGCCATCGCCTGGCAGACCGCGCTGTGGTACTGGATGACCCAGCGCGGCGGCGCCAGCAATACGCCGCATCAGGCGATGGTGAATCTGCGCGCGTTCGGCGAGACCATCCGCGCGATCAACGGCGGCATCGAATGCAACGCCAGCGGCCTGGGCCACCAGCAGATGCTCAACCGCGGCGCCTACTACCGCAACTTCGCCGCGATCCTCGGCGTGCCGCCGGGCAATAACCTGACTTGTTGATGCTCCACCGGTCGATGCCGGGGCCGGCCGCCGCCTGCGCGCGCGGCCGGACTTTACCCGGTACCGGCCGCAGTGCGTGCTTTCTACTCAGCCATCGAAGGCGGCGCAGCCGATTTCCTGGGTGCCGGCCTGTTCGCCGGCACGCACGAAACGCAGATCGGGCATCGGCAGGTTCTCGCTCGGCGGCTCGGTCGGCACGCCGAGCTTGAAATACTCGCGATAGACCTCGGGCACCGGCTGCGCGCCGATCGCCGCGCGTGCCTGTTCCGCGCTCGCCTCGACGACCACGGCGAAGGTCGAACCACTGCCGAAGTCGTAATCGACATGGCGTACGAGAAAACCATGCAGACGCGTGGGACGGCTCGGGGTCAGCGTGCCCCAGCCGGGGCCCACGTCGCCGAGGTTGCTGTCCGCATCGACCGCGACGCCGGCCTGGCGCAGGGTCTGCGCGAACGCGGGTTCCTGCACATCGGCGAAATACTCGCCCTTGCAAGCGGCATTCGTGGCGACCCATGCGGCGAAATCGAAAGCGTTGGGCGCTGCCGGCACGGTCGCAGCCTGCGACTGCGGGGGCGGAGACGACGGTGCAGCGGCGGCCGGCGATTTCGCATTCTCGTCGTCCGCGCCGACGCAGGCCGACAAGGCCAAGGCCAGCAGCCATGCGCCCCTGCTCAGAATCTTGCCTTCCATGCCCGTCTCCGTAGTCCGATGGCCATAGCCTACCTGCACGGGGCGGCATCGCGAAGACAGAACGCCGAAGACCGACGGGCGTGAAGCCGGCGGGCGTGAAGTCCGCTGCGGACCACGACCGCCGGCGCGGGTCGGCTATTCGGCGGTGAGGTAGTAAGTGAAAGTCTTGTCGTGGCCGATCGTATTGGTGCCGTGCACGACGAGCGTATGCGAGCCCGGCGCGAGCGGCTTGAACATCATGAAGAAGCCGTCGACCACCGCCGGCTGCCAGGCGCCGGTGATGCAGCCGTCCATGCGCGGGCGCAGGCTCAGATCGCCCTTGATCGAGACCAGGTTGTCGGAGGCGTAGCGATAGCCGAATACATCGCGGATCGGGCGCCCGTCCAGACTCACTTCGAGCAGGTTCACCGTGTCCATCGCCGCGGCCGCATCCTGGCTCAGAAAATCGTACAGCGACTGACCGGGCGCGGGCTCGAAGTTCGGGTCGGGGCAGGGATAGGTATTCGTCACCGCGCCGATATAGAGCAGGATCGATTTACCGCGCGGGATCGTGCAATGGCGGGTGCCGCTGAACACCGGCGGCCCGGCGATGCGGGCGATGTACCAGACCGGGCCGTGCTGGTCGACCGCGCAGTTGGCGCCGGTCGGGTCGTACAGCGGGCTGCGCTCCAAGGGTTGCGCATAAACCCATTGCGAAGCGGTTTCGCCCCAGGTCGACATGCTCTTGCCGAAGGGGCGCGAATCGCGTGGATACAGCACGCGCTGGTTGGCGTGATGGCTGCCGTTGTCGGCGGCGGGGCTGCCGGCCTGCGCCGAAGCGCTGCAGGCGAGCAGGACGGAAAGCAGAACGGAGATACGGGTCTGGCGCATGGGACGGTCCCTCGACTGAGGTGGATACGGCGACGGTGCCTGCGCGGCGGATGCGATGGAGAATGCGAGCGCAAGCCTCGGGCGATTGCCATGGCGAAGGCGCAAGCGCTCCCGGCGGCCACCCGCGATAACGGGCCGCGTCGGGAGGATTCGGCAACCGATCGCCATCCAGCAAGCACCCTCGGCGCGAAAGCTAGGCCGCGAGTTGGGCGATTACTCGCTGGTTTCGGACAAGGTCGTCCGTAGGCGCGTTTTCGGTCCGCTTGTGCACAAGGCGATGCGCGCCGGGCGCATCGCCGCATCCCGAGCTAATGCGCGCGCTCTATTGAGGCACCATCAAACAAGCACCGCTGCCGTTCGGCGGCGGTTGCTGCGGAAAGGTCTTTTCCGGATACACGTGCACCGGCGTGGTCGCGATGAAGCCGTCGGCGAAAGCGAATTCGACGAACGCCGCCGACCATCCCGTTGCGGGCAGCGTCAACGTCGCTTCGACGCTGTTGCGGGTCAGCGTCAACGGCGATTCGCGGTAACGGATGCCGCAGGCGTAGCGGAAATCGCGTCCGTTCGGATTGTCGGCCACCCACAGTTTGGCGCTGACCGGCCGCTCCGAGGCGCGCGCGCTCAGACGCAACCGGTCGCCGCGTTGGTTAAGCCGTGCGCGCACGCTCGGCAGGGATTGGTTGCGTCCCCAGCGTTGCAGGGCCGGGATCAGGGTCTCGCGCATGTGCCGGCGTACCCCACCGTGATCGGAGTTCGGCGCCGCGCGCAGGCTGGTCGCGCCGGGCAGATCGTCGACGTACAAGCGTTGCGCATCGGGCGGGAAGAAATCGTCGCCGCTGGCGCTGACCAGGTACTTCGGAATGCGCAGACGCTGGCGGTGACGGGTACGCAGGTAGGCATACGGGTCTTCGATCTTCATCAGGTCGTCGAATTCGGGCTGCCGATAGCGCGTGGTGATGCCTTCCTGGTGGTAGGGCTGCAAGGCGATCGGCCAACCGCCGCCGTAGCTGCGGTTGATGTGTTCGATCAGGGCCTGGATGCGCATGTCGATGACGTAGGACACGATGGCCTCCACACGCGGGTCGCCGATCGCGGTCAGCCACGCGGTCCAGGCGCGCTTGGACGCACCGGCGACGACGAACGAACGCACGCGCCAGCCGCGCAATTCGCGCTCGGCCAGGTCCATGGCCTTGACCGCGCTTTCGGCCATCGGCACGTGCAACGGCAGGGTCGTGTTCGCAGCCGGGTCGTCGAGGAAGCGGCGCCAGGTCGCGGCGACCAGCACGTCCTCTTTCTTCGCGACCGTCTCTCCGGGCAAGGTCAGGTACTGGTTCGGCACGTCCGACACCGAGACGACGATGGTGTGGGTGCTGCGCGCGACCTCGAGCGCCAGGGTTTCGTCGAAATCGCTCGGCGGCCGCACCGGGTCGTTGCCGCTGGCGCGGTTGCTGCCGTTGTTGATCACCAGCAAGGCCGACTTCGGCCGTGCGACGTCGGGAATATAGATGTCGACCCGATGCGTCCATTCCGGCGGGATGGCGCCGCCGCTTTCGGGCCAACGCTGCGAAGCCAGGCGATAGCTGCGTTTCTCCACGCCCTCCAGCGGCGTGCTGCCGAGGCTTTCGTAACGCAGCGGCACGCGCGTCTGGCGCTCGCGATAGTCGGGCCAAACCTGGCTGTAGTCGATGCGATGGCCGGCCGCGTCCGAAGCCGCTGTCGAAGTGGTGGCCACGACGGTCGCGCTCGATGCGAGCGCCATCGTCGCCAGCCCCCAAGCCAGTAGCCGCTGTTTCGTCGACTGTTGAACGCTCGGAACCGTGGTCCGAACCGTGGCCCGACTCGTCGTCCGATTCATCGTATTCAGCCCTCGCCTGCCGTATCGGCGTCCAGCCTAAACGCAAACCCGGGCCGGACCTGTGCGGCAGCGCAGAGATCGGCCGACGCCGCGGCTCAGAGGCTGCGCCAGGCGCCGATCAATCCGAACAGATGGACCAGGCCGATGGCCAAGCAGATCGCCGAGCTCCAATACCAGAACGGAGTGGCCGGCTGCGGCACCGAAGCCACCGCCATCGGCACCACCACCAGCCCGCGCAGCAGATACACCGCGGTGATCGCGCACAGCGCCGGCCTGGCCCAAGGCCACGGCGCGATCAGGCCCGAGCCCGACAAGGCGTAGCCGCCCCAGATCGCCAGCATCAGGGCGATGCAGGCGGTCAACGCGGCCGGATACAGACGGCCGGCTTCGTCCATGCGTGCCATGCCTTCGCCTGCGCCGAAGAAGCGATACCAGGCGGCGCCGCCGAAGATCACCGCGACATGGGCCAACGCCGCCAGTCCGTTGAGGATCGCGGCGAACAACAGCCAGGGCTGCGCGAGCTGCGACATCAGGCGGCCCCGGGCCCGGAAGCGCGGACGAAGTAGAGAGCTTGGATCGGCATCGAGCGATCCTGGCGGACACGAAAACTGTGCGCGAGTGCCGAAAGCAACGGTCGCCCTTGCCGAGTCGGTGGGCTGCGCCTGTCTGCTGTCGACCGATCGCGTCGCAGCCCCTGCCTCGCGCTCGCACGATGAGCGCTCGCCGGCCCATATCCGCACCCGTCGATTCCGCGCCGCCTTTCGCCCGACCCGCGTTGCGACCACGGCTGCGGCCGCTCAACCGAATCGCGCTGCGACGCACCGGCGCCCGGTGGCATCTACGGAAGACATGGCCCCTCGCCGTCCGCCGCCGCGGAATCGTTCCGCTGCGGCGGCCTTCCCCGGAGACCCTCATGCGCACCGCCCAGCCTCTGATCCATTCCCTGCTCGCCCCGCTGTTGCTGTTATGTCTGCCCGGCATCGTGTATGCCGCCGCCGCGACGCCGCGCGACACCGTCGCCGACATCGCCAGCCGCATCCAGGACCACTACTACGATGTCGATCGCGCGGCGAAGATCGGCGAAGACCTGCGCAAGGCCGCGACCGCGGGCGAGTTCGATCGCTACACAGACCCGCGAGATCTGGCGACGGCGTTGACCGAGCGCATCAAGTCGCACGACGGCCATTTCCGGGTCAATTGGCTCGCACCCGAACAACGCGCACCGCAACCCATGCCCACGAAACAGTTGCTGCCGGGGCCGGGCCCAGGCCCCGCTCCGCGGATGCGCATGCGGCCGGGCCCGAACGTGGCCCAGCCGGTCGATTACGCCCGCCGCCGCAACTATGGCGTGCATCGGGTCGAGATCCTGCCGGGCAACCTCGGCTATCTGGACCTGAAGGAGTTCGCCGACTTCCGTTTCGGCGAGCCGAACGCACCCGCGCGTGTCGCTCTCGAATCGGCACTGCAACTGCTCGCTTCCACCGATGCGCTGATCATCGACCTGCGCGACAACGGCGGCGGCTCGCCGGTCTCGGTCGGCTATCTGGTCAGCGCCTTCACCCCGAAAGGCGCCGACATCTACAGCAGCTTCCACTGGCGCGACGGCGACAGCCTCGGCAGCACCTCCGAGGCGCCTCAGGACTGGTACCCAAGCCCCCGCCTGGACGTGCCGCTGTATCTGCTGACCAGCCCGCGCACCGCCTCGGCCGCCGAAGCGCTGGTGTATACGCTCAAGAACGCCGGCCGCGCCGTGGTGATCGGCGAGACCAGCGCCGGCGCCGCCAATCCCGGCGCCGAGATCGACGCCGGCAACGGCTTCAGCGTCTTCGTCGCGACCGGCTCGCCGACCAGCCCGATCACCCATCGCAACTGGGAAGGCAGCGGCATCGCCCCGGACGTCGCAGTGCCGCAGCGCGAGGCCTTGCGCACCGCGCAGGCGCTGGCGCTGGAAGGCCTGCTGAAGAACGGCCTGAGCGGCGGCGACGCCGCCGACGCGAGCTGGGCGCTCGACGCGGTACGCGCCGAGTCCCAACCTGCGTCCACGACGAAGCCGGCCGACTACACCGGCCAGTACGACCGCATGCGCATCGAAGCGGAGGCCGGTCGTCTGTATCTGCGCAACGGCAAACGCCCACAGCAGAGCCTGGCGGCGCTGGAACGCGATCTGTTCTACGTCGTCGACGACCCGAGCGTGCGCGTGCGCTTCGAACGCGACGGCGACGGCCGCGTCGCCGCGCTGGAAACCCTGCGCCCGGATGGCAGCTCCAACCGTTATCGGCGTTGAAGCATCGGCCGATGCACGACCGGTCGGCGACGCGCGGCGGCATCGCGCCGCGCGTCGTCGTTCACAATCGCGGCGGGTCCGCGTTTGTTCCCTGTGCAGAGCGTCGCAGCTTGCGCCGGCGACCCCTATCATCCGCCTCCGACCGGGCTGCCGACGCTCTGCGCCCGATCACAGCTGACGCAGGAACGCGACCAGGTCTTCCTTCTCCTGTTTCTCCAGGCGCGTCTGCAGCACGACGTTGAAGAACTCCACCGTGTCCTCCAGGGTCAGCAGGCGGCCGTCGTGCAGGTACGGCGGCGAATCCTTGATCCCACGCAGCGGGAAGGTCTTGATCGGCCCATCGGCGCTGGCATAGCGGCCGTTGATCGTGTGCGGCTTGAAGAAGCGCTCGACCTGCAGGTTGTGCATGCTGTTGTCGGTGTAATACGGCGGCGTGTGGCAGGCCGAACATTGCGCCTTGCCGACGAACAAGGCCTCGCCGCGCTTCTCGGCCTCGCCGGCATCGGCCTTCAACCGCCCGAACACATCGAGCTTCGGCGCCGGCGGGAAATCCAGCAGCGCCTGGAACTCGCCCATCGCGTGCACCTGATGGCCGCGGTCGAGAATGTTGATGCCCTTCTTGGTCGCGATCACCGGGTCGCCGTCGAAATAAGCCGCCCGCTGCTCGAACTCGGTGAAGTCCTCCACCGTCTTCAAGGCCCGCTGCGAACCGAACAGGCGCTGGATGTTGACCCCGCGCAAGGTCGGGGTGTCGATGCGATGACGGAACGGCTGCGGCCGGATGTCGCCGACCAGATGGGTCGCCGCGACCGTGTGACCGTTGCTGTGGCAGTCCAGACAGGCGACGCCGCGGCTCGGCAATGCCGAACGCCGGTCCTCGGTCTGGTTGAACTGCTGCTGCGCGAACGGCGTCACCAGCAGGCGCAGGCCTTCCAGTTGCTTGGGGTTCAACACGCCGTTGAACAGCTCGAAGTAATTGTTGATCGTGACCAGCTGGCCCTTGGAGACATCGCCCAGGTCCGGCCGCGTAGTCAGATAGATCGGCGCCGGAAAGTCCGGAAGCAAGTGATCGGGCAGATCGAAATCCAGGTCGAAACGGGTCAGGTCGCGCTGCTCGGCGCGCTTGACCGCATCGATATGGAACTGCGGGAACAACATGCCGCCCTCGGGATGATTCGGATGCGGCAGCGGCAGGAACCCGACCGGGAACAGGCCACGCTCGCGGATCTGCTCCGGGCTCATCGCGCCGAGCTCCTCCCAACTCGTGCCCGACGGCAGCCGCGCGCGTATCCCGCCCTGCACCGGCTTGCCGCCCGACATGGTCACGCCGCGCACCGGTTTGTTGCCCAGGTCGTAGCGTTGTTCGAGCAGGCTGCGATGTCGTTGCATCACCGCCGGCTTATCGCGTTCCATGCGCGACTTGATCGCGGCGAAGGTTTCCTTGATCACCACCGGCATGTAACTGCTGGGCGGATCGGCGGCCAAGGCGATACCGGATACGCCGAGTGCGCTCAGACATAACAGCCACAGTGGCCGAAGCCGTGGAGACTTCTGCTGCCTCATGGTCTTTCTCCCTGGATGGCGAAGACGTCGCTGTCGGGCACCGCGGACGCGGTGCGCTGCTCGAGGCTAGTCCTCGCGCATGCACGGATGAAATCGTTTGATTCGATGGTTGCGATAGCCGACGGCTATACGCATGACAGCGCGGTTAAGCGCCGTGCGCAGCGTCATGACGACGACGCGACGGACATCACGAAAAATCCGTCGTATCGGAGTGATCGCGGTCGAGGCTTGCGCCGCTCCTACCCTTGAGTTGCGTCGCTTCGGAGTAGGAGCGGCGCAAGCCGCGACCACGAAACCGCGAATTCGATACAGACCGCAATCGATTCGCACCGCGCGGCTCCACGCGGAACATACCTGCGCACCGAACGGCGCGCCTAACTGCTTCAGGCCACTTCCTGCCAGCGGTAATACTTGCGATGCGCCAGATCGAGCAGATCCAGGTCTTCGACGGTGTCGCCGTAGGCATACACCGTCGGGTAGTCGTCCAGATCGATCCGCTCCCGCACACGCCGCGGCTTTTCCGGCCCGCAACAATCGCCGTCGCGATAGCGTCCGGTCAGCACGCCGTCGCGCGACTCCAGATGCGAACAGATGAACTCCAGCCCCTGGTCCTCGCACCAGGCAGCGACGAACAGATCCAGCGAAGCCGTCACCACGACCACGCGATCGCCGCGCTGGCGATGCCACTGGATGCGCTCCAGCGCTTGCGGACGGACCTGCCGCGCAACCACCTCGCGCGCATGACGCGCGCCGGCTGCGCGCACCTCGTGCTCGGCACGGCCGCGATAGCCGAAAGCGACGATGCGCTTGCGCACCGTCAGCCCGGACACCACCCCGAGCTTGTAGCCGACCACATAAGGGGCCAACAGGATCTGGCCGAGCGCCAGAGTGCGGCGATCGACCGTGGCGCGCACGAAGCCCGGAAAGGTTTCATCGAAAGTGATGGTGCCGTCGAAATCGAAGAGCGCCAGATCCATGCATGCCGGGCGGCCCTGCCATCGGAGGCGGATGGCTTGCATGGACGAACGCCGGCCGGCGAAGTCTAGCCGGATTAGGTTCGACCGCAGCGCGGGAGGTGCTGTTGCCGCTCAGTGGCTTTGTTCTCGAGCGAGAGCAAATCCCCCCTGCCCCCCTTTTTCAAAGGGGGGAGCTCTTCGGGTCGGTCGAGTTGCTCATTTCAGACGAGCCTGCCGACTCAAACCAGCGTAGTGCCGCACTGCGCTACCGAAGCCGACGAATCATTGCCCCCTTTGACAAAGGGGGCTAGCGCCCAGCGTATCGGCAGAAGGCAAAGGACCTGTGGCGCGGGGGATTTGCTCTGGAGCCCCGCCCCCATCAATCCGTCATCGGCCCATACGGCATCAAGCCATAGCCGCGCTCCGATTCGACGATGGAACGCATCTGCCGCAAGGAGATCAGGATGCAGCCGCACAGGCAGAAATCGCCGTGGCGCGCGGCCGGGCTGCCTTCGACCCGATGGGTCGGGTCGCCGGTCAGGATGATCGTCGCACCGTGTTCATGGCAGTACACCTCGTCGCCGACGCGTGCCCAACTGAAGCCGCCGGCGCGCTCCATCGAGCCGGTGAGCACCATGCCACCGCTGCTGGTCGTGTCGCCGACCATTATCCAATGCCGAACCATCGCCCACCTCCGCTCTCGACTTGGTCAGACCTCAGGCAGGAAAACGGCGCAACGATCGCGGCGTGAATCGCCGAGCGACCGACGGTTACGCATTTGCGGACGCGCATCATGCCGGACGGCCCCACCGGGCCGACGAGAACACCGGAAACTTGCGCATGGCATCATCCTCCCGGCTGCGCGCTGGACAGGGCGATCGCCGAACCGGTGAACGGCAGCACCAGGTCGTAGATCGGCGCCGCCGGCGGGATGGTCGGAAACGCGATCGGCGTGGTCGCGGCAGTACCGAACTGGGTCACGCCGCCGAGGATCGCGCTGAGGTCGTAGCGGCGGCCGCCGAACTCGAACGGCCAGCTGTCGATCAGGCGCGCGCTGAACACGTTGTTGGCGAACACCGAGGTCGAAGTCGCGCCGATCTGCGCGGCCAGGGTGGTGCCGACCACCAGGCCGGTGCGGCGGAAAGTAGCGATGCGCTCGCCCTGGGCGAACGAATCGGGGCGGTCGAAATCGCCGGCCGGCTCGCGCTGCAGGTACACCGAGAACTCGCCGGCCGGGTCCAGCCCCAAGGTCAGCGCGCCGTTGTCGACGTCGGAGGCGACGAAGGGCCGCGCGGCGAAGGTGAAGTGCGCGGTGGTTTCGCCGACCGCGCCGCAGAACAGCGCGCCCTCGATGCCGGACAAATGCAGGAAATAGCCGTAATCGGCCAGGGAACCGGCGGGGGTGCGATAGAAACGTCCGGTGACGTACCAGGCGAGTTCGGCGGACAACAAAGGCGACATGGGCGGGCTCGGCGGCGCGGGACCGGCAGGCCCCGCAAACGGAAGGGAACGCCGCATCCGCGACGTTTCCTTCAGGTAACGCCGCCAGGCCGAATCAGGAGGACAGCCGCCCGCCCGCCAATGTCCGGAACCGTGCGCGAGCGCTCATTCCGGTGCGGCATCCCCGGCGCGCTCGGCGATCGGGCGGGCATAACGCACCAGCGAGACCAGGGTCTTGCCCGGCTCTTCGGTGAACATGACGTGCGCGGACCGCTCGAACCAGACCAACTGCTTGGACGGCGCCTGCAGATGTCCGAACCATTCGGCGGCGAGTTCGGAGGAGACGTTGTAGTCGTCGCGCCCGTTGAACAGGATCACCGGGCAGTCCAGGCGCTCGACCGAGCTGTAGTCGCGCTGCAGCGCTTCGACCAGCAAGCGCTTTTCCGAGAACTCGTTGCCCTCCCAGATGCGCGCGATCTCGGCGTCGCTGTATTCCGGCGCCAGCGCCACCGCGGCCGAGACCGTGTCGTAGCCCTGCAGACTGCGCATGGCGCCGCCGTAATGGCCGAGCCATTTGCGCTGCACATACAAATCCTTGAGCGCGAGCGGCTTGCCCGGTTGCGCATAACCCTCGATCGCGGCGAGTTCGCGCAGCGCTTCGGCGTTGCCGTCGCGCTGGGCGCGCTCGAGTGCGAACGTCAGGCCGCGGCGCTCGCTTTCCGGCGAATTGGTGACCTGGCCCATGCCGATGTAGGCATGCAGCCATTGCGGGCGGCGCTGGGCGAATTCGAGACCGAGCACGCTGCCCCAGGAATGACCGAGCAGGAATATCTTGTCCTTGCCGAATTCCTTGCGCAGCCAGGCCACCATCTCCTCGGTGTCCTCGACCATGCGCTCGCGCGTCATGGTCGGCTCGAGCTGGGCCGGATCGTTGAGCAGATAGGTCTTGCCTGCGCCGCGCTGGTCCCACTGCACGACGGTGAAGTAGTCCTCCCAACCGCGCTGGAAGTACCAACTGAACGGCATTTCCACGAAACCCGGCCCGCCGTGCAGCATCAACAGCACCGGGTTGCGCTTGTCGACGCCGCGGATCGACACCCACTGCTCTATCCCGCCGATCTTGACCTTCTCGGCGCGTTCCACGCCCTCCGGGGTGACGATCCGGCGCAGATCGGCGATCAGCTGGGTCGCCTCGGTGCGGCTGGCCGGTTTCGCAGCCTGCTGCGCCGCGGCATTCGTGACTGCGCCCAGGCCCAGGGCCGCCGCGACGATCCAGCTCGTCGCCTTCTTCTGCCACTCGCTACGCATCTCGGTCGGTCTCCACTGTGGAGTCGCAAGAGATACGGGCAGGGGCGAAACGGTTGCAACGCATCGCAAGCCCCCTGGCAGTGCGGCCCTATGGCAGCATGACCGCCTCCAGCCAGCTCCGGGTTTCCATGCGTCGATCGATTGCGCTGCTGTTTGCATTATTGTCTGCCTCGCCCGCGGCCTGGGCCTGCAGCTGTCCGGCCGACACCGAATTTCTCTGGAACAAGGCCCATCACGTCGCCCTGGTCCGAATCGATACCGTCCATGTGGAACGAGAACTCGTAATGTCGCGCAAGCTTTGCGCAGCATCGGAAACGACTTGCACGATCAAGCAGGTCGCAAGGTATACGCCGGTCGAATTTTTCAAGGGCAATCGTCTGTCTGCCCCTACACTGGCTACGGGCTACGGTGGCGGCGATTGCGGTTTACCGATGATCGCAGGCACCTACTATCTGGTCTTCGTGTCCGATACGAGCGGTGAAATCGGTCTATGCAATGCCTCCGGCCCTTATCGCGGAGGCGGGTCGAGGAACGGTCCGGAACAGCCGAGAGTGCTCAAGCCGCTCCTGGAGGCCCTGCGTAAACGTTCCAGGGAGCCGACGACGAAACTTCCGCCTCGGCCCCCATCGTCTCTGCCTTGGTAGCAGCGTGCACGGCGCATCGGATGCCCCCGACGAGCCGCTGCGGGGCAATGGCCAGCCGTCCCTACGACCTTCGTTGACCGGCCGAATGTACGACCGCTGTCGATTCCCGCCCTCCCCGTTCGTCGAATCATCAAGACAGCGCACACACGGCCGCTCGGGCCACGCTAGCGTGCTCTGTCTTCGACCGCCCATCCATGCATCCCTTTCAGGAGCCCGCCATGCGCGCCTTGCTCTGCTCGATCCTGTTGCTCAGCCTGCCTACCCTGGCGATCGCCGATCCGCGCAAGGACTGGGACGATTTCCGCGCGGCCATGACCCAACACGCTGGCGGCCCGACCGGCATGTATGCGATCCAGGACGTCGCCGTGGTCGATGCCGGCAAGACGGTGCATCTCACGCCGGCCCGGACGCCCGCCGAGCTCCGCTGGACCGAACAAGCGGGCAGCAAGGATCCGGTCAGCCTGAGCTACCAGAACGGCCGCGCCCTCCTCCGCGGCCCGGGGCTCGCCGAGGTCGACTTGCTGAAAGCCAAGGAACAGCAGCAGACGCTGCCGAACGGACTGATCGTGCGTGGCACGGTCTACGAGCACTCGATCAAGGCTTGGCTGTACAACCCGAAACTGCCGGCGCAACGCTTCAAGAGCCTGAGCTTCTTTCCCTACGATCCCAAGGGCGTGGTCACGGCGACCTTCAAGCGCAAGAACGTGCCGGTGGGCGTGAGCCACCTGGACTCGCGCAACCACACCGGCCTGATGTACTGGATCGGCGACATCGAACTTCCGGTGCACGGCAAGACCTACAACCTGCGCGCCTTCAACAAGGAAAAGGACTGGACGAAGATCAACCACGTCCTGTTGTTCCTGACCGACAAGACCTCGAAGAAAACCACTTACGGTGGCGGCCGTGCGCTCGAAACGCACTTTCCTGCCGGCGAACCGCCGCAGACGATGGCGCTCGACTTGAACACGCTCTACAGCTTCCTGTGCGCGCATTCGGACTACTACAACTGCCCGATCAACCTCACCAGCTTCGTCGATACCGAATTGAAGTACGGCGAGAAGTATCCGCCGCAGACGAAGTGAGTGGCGGATTGCGGCACCGGAATGGCCAAGCCCGGGCACGGGTTCGATTTGTCATTGACTGCATCCGAGATCGGACTGCTGATCGCATCGCGGTGGTGGCGCCGAAACCGATAGACGTCGCTTCTGCAGCTGTCTCGCCAGGCCCAAGCTGATTGCGCACAGGGCCCATCGCAAGATGAGTGCGTATCGGCCGCGCCTACGCTCACGCCGCCGGCAATGCGCTCGCATCGTACTGTTCGACGAACTCGCCGCTCGGCGGAATCGGCTTGATGATGTCGATCAGCACGCCGTTGGGATCGCTGGTGATGAAATGGCGCTGGCCGAAGTCCTCGTCGCGCAGGCTCAGCAGGATCGGCAAGCCGGCGTCCTGCAGTCGGGCGTGGACCGCGTCGACGTCCTCGACCTCGAAGTTCAACAGCAGCCCGCCCACCCGGCCGCGTCCGGACTCGGGGATGGTGTGGTGGCGCCCGTCGAGCACGGCCAGGTTGATCGACGGGTCCTGCGCCGACTGCAGATGCACGTACCAGCCGCTGTCGAACAAGGCCACGAAGCCGAAATGGGCTTCGTAGAAAGCTGCAGTGCCGGCGACGTCGTGGGTCATGATCACGGGGTAGTAGCTGGTGACTTTCATCTTGTCTGTTCTCTGCGCTGTGGCATACAGTCTGTATGTAGATCAAATTAACATACAGGCTGTATGTATGCAATTGCCCAATCCGCCCCGATCGCCACGCTCGAACCGCGAGCGCACCGAAGCCACCCGCCACGCCCTGCTCGAGGCCGCGCGGCCCCTGTTCGTCGGCAAGGGCTATGGCGACACCTCCACGCCCGAGGTCTCGGTCGCCGCGGGCACCACGCGCGGGGCGCTGTACCACCACTTCGTCGATAAGCGCGATTTGTTCCGGCATGTACTGCAACGCGAAGCCGAGGCCGTCCGCAACGACATCATCGCCGCGACGCCGGCCGGGCTGAGCGCGCACGAAGCGCTGATCGCCGGCGGCGAGGCCTATCTGCAGGCCATGGCCGTGCCCGGCCGCACTCGTCTGTTGTTGTTGGAAGGCCCGGCCGTGCTCGGCCTGGCCGAGATCGCGGCGATCGACGAGTCCAATGCGGCCGAGACCTTGCATGCAGGTCTCGCCGCGGCAATCGGCAGGGACGAGGAAGTTTCCATCGACGCCCTGTCCAAGTTGCTGTCGGCCGCCTTCGATCGTGCGGCGCTGGAGATCGATGCCGGCGGCGACCCCGAAGTGGTCAAGGCGGCGATGCTGTGGCTGGTGCAGCGGACGCTCGGCAAGGGCGACAAGACGGTACGTAAGCGTTAGTACCTGTGCACCGGGTTTGGCCTTCCGCCAGCGAGTGGATTCGGTGGTCGGCTATGCTTTCCGTCCATCCCCGATCGGGCAAAAGCGAACTCCCCCCGGTTCCCTTCGATAAAGGGAGAGACTCTCCGGGCGGGTTTCGTGTGAATCCCGCGCCCCTCATGCACACACCGAAACACTCTCGAACCAGCCCTATCCTGCTGATTCCGACCTTGTCGGGCGCGGTGCTGATCGCGCTCGGTGCGAGCGCCATCCTCGCCCATGTGTTGAACGATCAGCCGTTGCTGCTGATGCAATCGGGCCATACCTACTGGCGAATCGTGCCCACGCCCGGTCCCTATGCGCTGCCTGTGGGTGTCGCCTTGACTGTGGCCGGTATCGGGCTGCTGATCGCATCATGGTGGTGGCGACCTCGCCGATATGCGCCGCTCACGCGATCATGCCGTCGGCAACACGCTCGCTGAGCACGGCCGACGACAAGAGCACGCGTAGGCGCACGCACGACGCGAACCGACTGCGACGCACTCATGCGTACCACCGCTTGCCCCATCTCTACTGACATACCTTGTCAGTACCCCCGGCTAATCTGCTCCCGAGCCGACGGCAGCTCACGCTCTGCCGCCGCAGCCAGTCATTCCCACGCTCGGAGCCGCGACATGATCAGTTCCAACTTCGTTCTCTTCTATGTAGACCACCCCATGGCCAGCGCCGGTTTCTATGCCGATCTGCTCGGCGCGGCACCGGTCGAAGCCTCGCCGACGTTCGCGTTGTTCGTGTTGAACACGGGCATGAAGCTCGGTCTGTGGTCTAAGCACACAGTCGAGCCGGCGGCACCGCCGGCCTTCGGCGGCACCGAATTGGCGTTCGAGGTCGGCAACTACGACGGCGTCGACGCGGTGCATGGGGATTGGGCGCGACGCGGCCTGCCGATCGCGCAGGCACCGACCGATATGGATTTCGGCCGGAGCTTCGTCGCGCTGGACCCCGACGGCCACCGCCTGCGCGTGTATGCGCGCGCGGCCGAGGTCGCGCAGACGCTTTAAGCCGGACGCGGGCAGCAACTCAGGCCGCGTTTCCGGCTTGGCTGGCGCACTCGCGTTCGAGCCAGGCCGCGAATGCGGCCGCACCCGCGCTCGCCGGCTTCAGGGCGAGCCGGGTCAGCCAATAGCCGCCGGCATCGAGGGTCGGTTCGAACGGTTGCAGCAAGCGGCCTTCGGCGATCTCGCGCTCGAACATCGTCGGCGGCGCCAGGGCGATGCCGAGCCCTTGCAGCGCGCATTGCACCATCGTCAGCGACGAATCGAAGATCGGCCCGTTGATCGCTCCGTTCGGCGCCACCTGTGCCGCTTCGAACCACAGCCGCCAATCGTCGACGAAGTAAGAACGCAACAACGGGAAACGCGGCAGATCGGCCGCGCCGCGCAATTGCGCGGCAAGGGCCGGCGTGCACAAAGGGGCCAGCGGCGCCGGCATCAGGAAGCGGCTTTCCATGCCCGGCCAGTTGCCGCGGCCGTAGCGAATCGCGCAGTCCAGGCCTTCGCCGGCCGGGTCGACACGATTATTGTGGGTGCTGACGCGCACGTCGACCGCCGCGTGGCGACGCGCGAAATCGGCCAACCGCGGCAACAGCCAGCCACTGGCGAAGGTGCCGACCGCGCCGACATGCACGACTTCGCGCGCCAGGCCGTCGCCGACCCGGTCCAGGGCGCCGTCGATGCGATCGAAGGCTTCCTGCAACACCGGCAACAGGCTCAGCCCCTCGTCGGTGAGGGCGAGCCCACGCGGCAGGCGTCGGAACAGCTCCACCCCCAACTGCGCTTCGAGCTGCCGGACTTGCTGGCTGACCGCGGCCTGGGTGACGTTGAGTTCCTCGGCGGCGCGGGTCAGGCTCAGCGCGCGCGCCGCAGCCTCGAACACTTTCAGCGAACCGAGATTGATCCGGGTATGGGCCATCGCGGCTCCGTATGAATGCGAACAGGGGCGTTGCGCCTCGCGAGTCGATCGCCGGCGACGACAGCTTGCGAATCAAACCATCGGTCGAGAGTGTAGCAACCGAACGCGATAGCTTCGGAACGCTAACCGCTCGCAGGCACGAACCAAGCCTCGTCCGGCGTCGGCGCCGCGGCTTCGATCTGCTTGTCGCGCAGATAGCCGTACCACTCCTCCTGCACGCGATCGATCGGCCCGATACGCCGCTCGAATGCCCGAGTAATAGGCATGGCAGATCGGCGCGCGGTAATAGGCCTCGGCCCAGGGCATGCTGCGGTTATGGGCGACGAACTCGCTGCGGTTGCGATACAGGCGCAGTTGCAGCCGGCCCCACTCGCGCTCGGTGGCGAGCGCCTCGGCGAAGAATTCGCTATAGGCCCGATGCAGGCTTTCGACCGCGGCGCCGATCGCCCGGGTCTGCTCGGAGGTCGCGGTAGTCGCTATCGCGTAGTGCTGGGTTTCGAAAACCGCGACCGGAGTCTGGTCGGCCAACTCGCGCTGCCGAGCGGACGGGGTTTTATCCGATCCCTCACGGTGAGCCGCTTTTTCGCCCGATCCGTTGCAGGCCGTGCAGAACCCGAGCAAGGTTGCGAGCATCCACCAGAACCGGTTCATGATGCGCCTGGGTAGGAGCGGCGCAAGCCGCGACCGTGATGATTCCGGTCGCAACTCCATCCGTCGCCGAGCGCATTGCCGCGGTCGCAGCTTGCCCAGTTCCTACCCTGGGCTTGCGGCTGGATCATAACGCCCGTCAAGACGACGCTTTCACCAGCTTTCCGGCGCTCCAACGGTACGTCCACTCATAGCCACCCGGAGCCGGACAATGCGCGGTAGCTTGTCTCCCCTTCTCGGTCGAGAAGGAGCGCTTGCAGATCGGCGAATCCTGCTCGACCTGGAAGGCGACCGCGATAGTCCCATTCAAGACGCGTATGCCGTGGACTTCGCCGGGGATCTGCTCGGAACCGACCAGCCGATAGCCGGTCCGGGCCGCGGCGAGAACGTCCGGTTCCACGCGCTTGCCGGCCTGAGCCGGTTTATCCGAAGTCGCGGCAAGGACGACCAGCTCATTAGGGCAATCGAAATTGGCCCCGACGCAGCGCGCCGTGGCCAGGAACAGGATTTCTTCGACGCCATCGCCATCCAGATCGATTGCGCTCGCGCGACTGGCGAAACGTTCCTCGACGATATCGTCGGTCGAAAACAGAGCCAGATGGACCCCGACGGCTGCGTCCAAACGCGCCTTCTCGAGCGCCTGGCCCGCGGGCGACGCCGTCAGCAGGACGACCGCCATGCACAGCAGGTTTGTTGCGTTGGTACGAGACATCGGGCGCTCTCCTTGATGGCCGGTGCAGACGTTCCTTCGTCGCTACCATAGCGCGCCGCCGCATCCGAGCCAATCGGCTCGGCGCGGGATAACGCCGGCTACCGCTCAAGCTCCGAACAGGCCGGATCGGCTCCGGACCTGGGGCGCCCTGCCCCTGCAGGCCCTGACCTGAGCGCCCATGCCGGCGAGGGTCGGCATCGACTCGGCCGGGCTTACTCGCTCGGCGTCACGCACTTCTTGTCGCGGAACAGCGCCCATTCCTCGCAGACTTTGCCGTCGGGCAAGGTGCACACGCCGAACTGTCCGCCGTCCTTGCCGGTGCGGATTTCCAGCGTGCCGCCCAGCTCCTTGCAATGCACCGAGGCCGGGTTCGGCATGCCGACCTTGGCCGGGGTCATGTCGGTCGCCGCGTTATCGGCGGTCGGCGCTTCGGTCGGCGTGGCGCAGGCGGCCAGGACCATCACGGCGCTCAACAACAGGGCGAATCGGGGCAGGTTTTGCATGGCGAGAGCCTCGGGGGAACGGGAGCGCACTATACCCGGCGCCCTGCAAGACCAGGTCAAGGCCGCCGATGGGTGCAGCGCCCTGGCCACTGCGCCCACCCAGCTCCCGCGGTCAGGCGGCTGCGCGCAGCGAGCGTTCGAAGCGCATGTGTTCGCCGATCTTGTCGGCCCAGCTCACCGCGCCGGCCGGCGGCAGCTTGCTCAGCATCGTCCACTTGGGCTGGATGTAATCGGGGAACTCGCCGACCCACTGCTGCGGATGCGCCGGCAAGGCGTGGCTCAGCACTGTGGTCAGGTTGACCACCGAATGCCGCGACAGTTCGTGCGGAAACCATTCGCCCTTGACGTAGAAGGCGGTCTGGAACGCCGAGCCCACCGTATGGAAACCCAGGTCGCTCGGCGGGAAGGTGGGCACGTAGTCCCAGTAGTTGTAGACGCGGATGCTGCTCGCCGGCGGAATCGTGGCGTTATAGGCGGTCTGCCAGTCGATGGTGCCGACCATCGGGCTGGAGAAATTGATGTTGGTCGCGCTCATCGGCTGGCTGATCGCCAGATCGAGCGAGAACAACTGGCTCAGCGCGGCGCCCAGGCTATGGCCGGTGACGTAGAGCTGGCTCGGCTGGTACTTGGCCAGCAAAGCGAACAATTGCTGCCGCATCGACTG
Source organism: Lysobacter sp. CA196 (assembly GCF_052078695.1). NCBI lineage: Bacteria > Pseudomonadati > Pseudomonadota > Gammaproteobacteria > Lysobacterales > Lysobacteraceae > Lysobacter > Lysobacter sp. CA196. Next base: position 79,084 of record NZ_JBQJIN010000013.1, read on the forward strand.
AGCCATCGCGCCGCCCCTGTCGTCGTAGATGCTGTAGAAGCCGGAGGCGACGTGCGGCGTCGGTGCAACCGTGCCGCTGCTCGGCACGAATTCGGTGGTGAGGAAACGTATGTCCTCGTAGATGTCCATGTCCGAATCGGTGCCCCGGAAGGCGAAGATCAAGGTGCCTGGGCTGGCGATGGCCTGGAACACCAATCCGTACTTTTCTTCCGAACCGCTGATCAGGAACGCGTCCCAGCCGGTCCAGGCGTCGATCTGCTGATAACCGTCGGGCGATTGGAAGGGCAGGCCCTGGTAGTAGTCGTAGGCGGCCTTGGAAGCGACCGCGAGCGCGATCGTAAGCGTCGGATCGAGCGTCGGTTGGGCGGAGGCGTTCGTGGTAGTCATCGCAGTGCTCCTCTCGGTAGGTAGATGCGAGCGGCCGACCGCGCCGCTCTCGCCACCACTGCACGCAATGGGGTCCGACGACCGGCCACGATGTCGCCGCCGCACCCGCATCGGCGAGGGACCGGCCATCGAAATCGTGACCCGCCTCATGATTCCGGCGCGTCGATCTGCGATGCCACGGCGCTTCCGACAGCGCTGGCGAGCGCGTTATCGTTGAGTGCTACGACGCAGTGCGGGGGTTTGTGCAGGTGCCATCACCGCGGCCTGGCTTTCTCGATGAAGAGCAAATCCCCCCTGTCCCCCTTTTCCAAAGGGGGGAGTGCTTCGGGGGGGCGACTGTTCCCAGTTCGCAGCGGGCTGGAGCCTGGTACCGAAGCCGCCTAACACCTCGCCCCCTTTGTAGAAGGGGGCAAGCGCCCGGCGCAGCGAACCGAAAGCAAAGGATTGCACTGACCAGGACCAAGTGCATCACTCTTCATCTGATGACCCGCTTTTTCCTAGGCGGACGGCAAATCAGAAATTCTCGACTGATCAAAGACTTACTCTGAATCAAGGCCGGTTTACCAGGAAGGAGGTTTAAGCCTTTGATCCGCTTGGGTGATGCACTTGTACCTTGAGAGTGCAGATCCATAGCGCGGGGGATTTGCTGTTGCTGTTGCTGCGTTAGGTCGATCAAAAGCAAATCCCCCCTGCCCCCCTTTTCCAAAGGGGGGAGTGCTTCGGGGGGCGACTGTTCCCAGTTCGCAACGGGCTGGAGCCTGGTACCGAAGCCGCCTAACACCTCGCCCCCTTTGTAGAAGGGGGCAAGCGCCCGGCGCAGCGAGCCGAAAGCAAAGGATCCATAGCGCGGGGGATTTGCTGTTGCTGTTGCTGTGGCTGTGGCTGTTGCTGTTGCTGTTGCTGTGGCTGTGGCTGTGGCTGTGGCTGTTGCTGTGGCTGCGTTAGGTCGATCAAAGGCAAATCCCCCTGCCCCCTCAACAAAGGGAGGAGCTTCAGACAGAAGAACTCTTCAGAACTCTTCGTCGTCCGCTCACCACGCTGCGCGACACATCGCGCATTGAGTAACTTGGGCAGTTTCATTCGCGATCCGGGTACATCGCCGCAGACGGGCCTTCGATAACGTTCAGTCTCCAACCACCCAGCAAGGACCGAACATGAAGAGTCGTACTTCGATGATCGCATTCGGCATGACACTCGCGCTGTCCGGTTTGATTCCGCTCGCCGCAGTAGCGCAAGACCCGATGGCGGCGCAGCACCGGCACTGCGAACGCGAGTTCGAACGCACCTCCGAAGCGCTCGGCGACGCGTTCGCCCGGCGCGATCTCAATCGCTTCATGGCCGGCTTCGCCGAAGACGCGGTCCAGGTCAACAGCCTCGGCCAGGTGCTCAACGGCAAGCCGGCGATCACCGCTTTCTATCGCGCGGTGATGGCCAACGAATACGTGTTCAAGCGCACCCTGCTGGCGCAGACGATCAGCCAATGCTCCAGCGCCGTGGTCGTCGACCGCATCGAGTTCACCATTCCCTCGGCCGGCATCACCCTTCACGCGATCGATGTGGCCAACTGGGCGCGGGTGCGCGGTCAGTGGCGCTTGAGCGCCGACACGACCACGCCGATCGCCAACCCGTAAACCAGGCAGGCCACCAGCGACAGGCTCTGGCGGGGCTTGCCGCAAGGGCGTGAAGCAAGAATGGCGGCGCATTGCGGTACGCTTCGGGTTCCGGGCCTGCATCACGCCCGGCGGTCCGAGGGCTCATCGTCGCAGGCACTGCGATGTCGATGACGTATCCAGGCATTCGGGAATGCCATTGGATCGGAGACACCGCCATGTACGTGTACTACGTGAATCGCAACGCACAGCCGAACGGAAACCACGAGGTACACCGCTCCGACTGCCCGTTCGTGCCGTTCAACCGGCAGGAACTGGGGTATCACCTGCACTGCTCGTCGGCGGTAGTCGCAGCCAGGCGTCATTTCGCCCACAGCAACGGCTGCTATTGGTGTTCCAAACCCTGTCACAGCGCTTAAAAGGAAAGCCCGCCGGACGGCGGGCTTTCTTCGTTGCGATGCAGCTTGAATGCGAGGCCGGCGCGATCAGCCGCCGGTTTCTTGCAGAGTGATTCCGTGCTGCTTGGCGTAGGCCTTCTGCGCCGCATTCCAGGCGATGGCCTTGGTGTCCACCTCGCCGATCAGGCGCTCCATGTCGGTGCTGAGCGAGCCGAATTGCTGGTCGCTGTAGCCGTCCGGCAGTTTGCCCATTTCCTCCAACTTGGCGAAAGCCGCGTCGACGCTCTTGAGGTAGGCGAGCATGTCCGCATGCAGCGCGGCGGCGTCCGCCGGCGGAGGAAACGCCTGGGTCACCGTGGTATTGGCGGCCAACTCGCGACGCAGCCCGGCGAACTGCGGCTGGTAGCGGCTCATGCCCTTGCGCTGTTGCAGCACTTTGCTGAACTCCTCAGCGCGATCGCCGCCGAGCCAGCGTACCGCCGGCGTGCTGGCGGCATTCCACACCGAGACGTTCTGTTGCAGGTATTCCTCGGCGGTCATGGTGCTGCGCCCACCACCGCTGCAGGCGGCAGCGAGCAAGGCCAACAGACAGATCGAAACGAGGCGATTGAGTTTCTTCAAGACAATGTCCTTTTGCTGATGAGAGTGGCTTCCGATGCGCAGCTGCGCCGAAGCGCCGCCCATGGGGATCGGAGCGAGGCATGCGCGGCCCGGCCGGAACCGGAGCGCCGACACGACGCCGTGCCGCCGGAATGCCCAGCGGGACAGGATCGGTGCGAGTGAACGATGCGCGAGTCCGGGGCGTCGCGGAAACGCAACCGGCCAGCGGCCGCGGTGCATGGTAACTCGGCGGACCGGCGCGCGACACCGACGAACCCGGCCTAGCGGTTGCCGCCCGATTGGGCAAGCCCGGTCGCGGGGCGCATTCGGGCAGGTTGTCGCTAGACTCGGGTCACCACCAGCCACAGCAGCAACAGGTACAGCGCGAACGAGAAGCCGGTGACGAAGGCCTGCGTCGCCGGCGCCATGCCGAACAGGCAGATCGCCAGGGCGATCCCTTGCCAGACAAAGTACGCCGCCGCGATCAATACCAGCCACACCAACGGCGGACACAGGCCGAGCGCCTTGACCAAGGGATTCTGTCGCCGCGGCACCGGCTGGATCTCGTCCATCTCCACGCGCCCGTCGACGATGAAGCCGGCGATGACGTTCCACACCGACTCCACGATCGCCGCGCCGTGCCCGCCCTTGACATAGGTCACCTGGCTGACGCCGGCATCGGGCTGCGACAGAAGGAAGCCGTCGTGGCCGGCGCTGCCGAGGTCCTGCAGCCCGAAGAACTGAAAGAACTTCGGGAAGAACGCCACCACCCAGTCGCCGGTGGCGACGAAGTTGAGTACGCCGCCGATTCTCGGACGCGCACCGCCGAGGAAGCGCCGCCAGTCGTAGTTGCGACGCACCACGCTGCCGGCGAATACCACCCGCTCGAAACGGCAGCAGGGGTATAGCTCCAGCGCCCGCGCCAGCAGATAGGTGCCGTTGCTGTGCCCCACGTACGAGAACCTCGCATTCGGAAAGCGCGCCAAGGCTTCGGTGTACTGGTCCATCAGCCATTCCACCTTCTGCCGCCGATACCACGGAAACAGGAACGGCAGCATCGGGAAGTAGCCGTAGCTGGAGGTCTCGGTGGCCCAGGTCGCCAGACGGTCGCCGGCGCGTTGCTTGATCCGGCGCGCGATCTTGTGGGTCCAGTAGCCGACGTCGCGGATGCCGTGCATGACGAACACCACCCGCTCGATGCTTTCGTCGGGCGCGGCGAATCGCTCATCGGATGGGACCACGGCCTCGCGCTGCAGTTCCTCCCCGCTACCCTGCAACGCGAGTAAAAAGGCCCGGGTCCGGGCTGCACCGAGTATCGGGTCGGCCATTTCGATAATGTCGCGGTGGCCGCTATGAGGCACGTCGAGATAGACGAAGTCGCCTCCGGAGACCAAATCGACGTTGTCTTCCGGCGCGACGATATCGTCGCGGGAACCGAGCAACTGGATCGTCATAGCGCTGCCCGGCCGGCCCGCCGCGCCGGCGACGCCTTGAGTCTCCCGTGATGCACCGCTCGAATGCCGCCGCATCAGCAGCCACTGGATGCGTAGTTGGGTTATGAATTCGGCGCCGCAGCGGAAGGCAAATATCAACGGCTCGCGCCGACCGACGAGACGTCCGGCATGACCGGCGATGCTGCCTAGGCGCAACAAAATCGCCTGCCAGATTCCCAGATGATGGGAGATGCGCCAGCCACGGTTCATGCCTGCCAAGAGCACGATCCGCGAGACGCAAGCGGCCCAAGGCCGTGCCGAAACGAGCGCCGCGTCATCGGCGGATGCCGGCTTGAAATCGGCCTCGAACGGAGCGCCTTCGACTTCGCCGCAGGCCACGACGTATAGCTTGCGCGCGAGCAGGCCACCGATGCTGTGCCCGACCAACACGATATTGCGAAAGGGCGTCGCGTCCATCTGCGCCTGTGCGTACTTCCGGTCGACCTCCGCCAGCAGAGTAGCGACGATGAGGTTCGGATCCGCCATCGACCAGGTTGATGTCGGTAGCTCCGGGCAGTAGATCTCCGCTTCCGGCCAGGCACCGAGCACCAGGGTTCGCACCGATTCGAGCCGGGCCGTGTTGTGTCTATAGGCATGCAGCAACACCACCAGCGTCCGCGAACGCTCCTCGACATGCGTGTTCATCCTGCCCCCTGGCTGAGTAACGACGCTACCCCGCGGCGAAACCCGCGAAGCTCCTGCAATGACGCGACATCCGACGCAGGCGCAGACGCGCCGATTGCCCGGGGTCGAAACCTCGGGACCGCGTCGCTGCATTCGGCGCGGGACCGAACGGCAGCGAGGAATACGCCTTCGCCGATCGAGCCCACCGATTCATTCAACGAGGAAGCAGGCCAGCTCCGGTCAGGCCGCTCTGTCGAAAGCGCGCAGACGGAACAACCGGAACACGATGAAAGCGCAAGAAATACGCTACGACCGACATTCATGCTCGACGAACGCGAGTGCAAACGCAGCTCCAGACGAATCGCTCAACATCGTGCTCGCGCCCCACGAATTGGCTCCATCGGTCGTCAACCGATTGGGCCTCCATTGGAACCGCTGGCACGCCTAACGTCGCCATCGTCCCAACCACCGAGACAAGACGATGACTCACCGCACTCCCCGCTCCGCCCGCAAGTCGGCGCTGCTCGCCGCGTCCATGCTTGTCCTCACCACCACCACGGCGTTCGCTGCCGAACCGGTAAGCAGCGCGCCGCAAGCCGCCGCTTCCGGCTGGGTCGGCGACATCCTGACCCGGATCTGCGCACGCCAGTTCGACCTCGCCCAGCGCACGGACATGGAATCCTTCCGCGACTACGATGCCGAGACCTTCCGCGCCGTCCACGACGAACGCGCGATCACCGTGTTCGACAGCGGCGGCGTACGCATCGGCATCGACGCGATCATGACCGCGCTCGCCGGCCACTTCACCAACCGCGAAGCCAAATGGACCTGGACCGAGCGCTACCGCGTCGTCGACGGCTGCAATTCGGCCTACATCCTGTACGAAACCGTGTATGAGATCCCGCGCATCGGTTACCGCCAGAGGGCACTGACCGGTGTCACCTACAGCCACGATGGCCGCAAGTGGCTGGCGATCGCCGACCAAGGCACCAAGCTGCCGCCGTGACGGGAACCATGACGGCGGACTGATCCGCGACGGACACTGCGCAAAGGCGGCCACGGCCGCCTTTGCTTTGTCCGCAATGGCCGCCCGCTGCGAGTCTTGGCGTTCGCTTACGGTGAGGAGCCACGCGCGCAGCGTCTCTTCGGCGGCCGCAGGGGGACGGCCGGCCACACTGGTCTGCTCGGCTCGCCCTGTTTCAACGGCCGCAGGAACACGGACGTCCGCACGCATCATCGCCAGCCAACGCGCAGGAGTGCGGCCGACACCAGGAGAGGTCCGATGAAATCCAGACATTGCGCGCCCGCGCTGCATTGCGCGGCCGGCCCGACGCGCCCGCCGCAACATCCGCCCACCGCATCGCCGACGCCGCGCTACAGCGGCTTCGTCATCCTGCGCTTGTCCGATCGCATTGCGCCGGGCTCCGACAAGGACCTGCGCAGCCTCGCGCGCAAACACAAGCTGGTGGCGCTGGCCAAGTTGCTGGAAGAAGCGACGGTCGAATCCACTCGCCCGCTGATCCGCAGCGTCGATGCCAAACGCCTGATCGAAATGGAGCGCCGCGCCGCGCAATCGCCGTTTCCGCCGCTGCGCAGCCTGACCGGTTACTGGCGCCTGGACCTGCGCCACCGTCCCGACGACGCCGAAGCCCTGGTCGCACGCCTGCGCCGGCTCGCCGAAGTCGCCGATGCCTATCGCGAACTCGAAGTCACCGATCCGGTCAACGACGCCGACGACCCCTATTGCACCGGCCAGGACTACCTGGACGCAGCACCGACCGGCATCGACGCGCGCTGGGCCTGGACCCAGGCCAACGGCACCGGCGCCGGCATCGGCGTGGTCGACCTCGAACAAGGTTGGTTCCTCGGCCACGAAGACCTGGTCGGGCACGCGCCCAGCCTGATCTTCGGCGACAACCGCGACGGCGTGGGTACCTACAAGGGCAATCACGGCACCGCCGTGCTCGGCGAAATCGCCGGCATCGACAACACCCTCGGCGTGGTCGGCATCGCCCCCGACGTGGCCTCGGTGCGGGTGACCTCGCACTACGACGCCGGCACCGATACCGCACTGCACGTCGCCGATGCGATCGTCGCGGCGCTGCCGAGCATGGCGGTCGGCGATGTGTTGCTGTTGGAAGTGCAACGCGGCGGCGCGATCCTGACCGAAGTCGACAATGCCGACTTCGATGCGATCCGCCTGGCCAGCGCCCTGGGCGTGATCGTGGTCGAAGCCGCCGGCAACGGCAGCAACGACCTCGACGCCTACACCGACGGCGGCGGCTTCCAGGTGTTCAACCGCGCCAGCGCCGACTTCCGCGACTCCGGCGCGATCGTGGTCGGCGCGGCGCTGTCGCCGCTGCCGCACGACCGCGCCGGTTTCTCCAGCTTCGGCTCGCGCGTCGACTGCTATGCCTGGGGCGAGAACGTCACCACCTGCGGGTATGGCGGCCTGGACAACGGCGGCGGCGACGACAACCGCACCTATACCGCCGGTTTCAACGGCACCAGTTCGGCCTCGCCGATCGTCACCGGCGCCGCCCTCGTCACCCAGGGCATGTACGCCGCGGCGACCGGCACGCGCCTGTCGCCGGGGCAGATGCGCAGCCTGTTGTCCGACCCGGCGATCAACACCCCGCAAGGCGGCGGCGTGGCCGGCGCCATCGGGGTGATGCCGGACCTGCGCGCGATCATCGAAGACACCCTGGGCCTGGTGCCCGACGTCTACCTGCGCGACGCCGTCGGCGACAGCGGCGCGGTGCCGTCGACCGGCGCGATCAGCTCCAGCCCCGACGTCATCCTGCGCCCGGACGCGGTGGCCAACCCGGATGCGGCCTACGGCGAAGGCAGCGGCACCGAAAACAGCAACACCCTCGGCCACGAGGCCGAAACCGGGCAAGATAACTTCCTCTACGTGCGCATGCGCAATCGCGGCGCCGCCGATGCCGACGATGTCCGCGCGACGGTGTACTGGAGCCCGGTCGCGACCTTGCTGACCCCGGACCTGTGGAACCTGATCGGCACCTCGGCACCGGTCGACGTGCCGTTGGGCGACACCCTGGTGGTCGCCGACGCGATCACCTGGCCGCAAGCCGACATCCCCGCGCCCGGCCATTACTGCTTCGTCGCCAGCCTCGACCACCCTGCCGATGCCGCGCCGCCGTTGCCGCCGGGCCCGCCCAATTTCGATTGGGATGCCTTCCGCGACTATATCCGCGCCCACAACAACATCACCTGGCGCAATTTCAACGTGGTCGATCCGCCGCCGGACCCGCAGGCCATGCTGGCGCTGCCGTTCCTGATCACCGGCACGCCCGATCGCGCCCGCGCTTTCGATTTCGAGATCGTGCGGCGCTTGCCCAAGGGCGTCACGGTGCAACTGGAACTGCCGCGCGACCTCGCCCGACGCATCGGTGCCGGGGTGACCTGGAAGGTCGAGGTGCCGCGTAAAGGCGATCGCGCCACCATCGCCCTGCCGGGATTGCCGCGCCTGCCCTTGTGCGGTTTGTCGCTGCCGCGCGGCGCACGCTTGCCGGCACGGCTCCTGCTGCGCGGTGGCAAACCCGAGCAGATGCAGGGCGCCAGCATCGCCATCCGTCAGTTGTTCGAAGGCGAGGAAGTCGGCCGCATCACCTGGCAATGCATGCGGCGAGGCGACGTCGGCCAAGCCAAGCCGACGCGCGGCAAAGCGGTCGCGACGAAGAAACGCTGAGAACCGGGTTCATTCGATCGTCGCAGGCTAACGTCCCGCCCGAAGCCTCCGCGGCTTCGGGCGGGTACGACGACTAAGCCGGCTCGTGCGCGAAGGCGACGAGCGCGCTGGCTAAACCGTTTGCTCAGGGATTGGTGAAATACCCCGAGCAATAGCGCGAGCCGTTCTTGCTCAGATAAAAGCGGCTGCAATTGGTGTCGTAGCTGCTGCCCAGTGCGGTGATCTGGTAGCCCGACAGGTACACGCCGTTGAGATGGTAGTGGCTGCCGTTGTACTTGAGCGACCAATGCTCGTGCGGGCCGGTCGAAGCGCCGCCGTTGCACAGGGCCTGGGCCTGGGTATTGGCCGGATTGCCGAGACGGCTGTTGGCGGCGACGCTCGCGCCGGTGCCGTACTGCAGGTTCATCATGTGGTAGTAAGTGGTCGACCAACCGCCGCTGTGCACCACCTCGGCGAAGCACGAGGAATGCCGCTTGAACGAGCCGCCCGCCGATGCCGACACCCAGTTTCCACTCTGGTTGCTGCCCCAGCCGCCGCCACGCGACATGTCCAGCGACGACATCGGGTAATTGCCCGAGCCGGTGTTGGTGTGCGCACCGCCGACATGCCAGGACGCGCCGCGCGGATACGGGAACTGCAGGAAGCCGTTGGCCGGGCCGGCCAGGGCGTTGACGTCGCTGGTGTCGGCGAAACGCGCCGACGCGGGCGCCGCTTTGCGCGGCTCGTTGAACAAGCGGCCGTAGACCTGCTGGAACTCGCCGTCGCCGCGCAGCGCGGCACTGGCCTGGCTTTCGCCGGCCTGCACGTACAAAGCCTGCAGCGGGTTGGCGCGCGCCAGCGGCACGCGGCCCTGCGGCGCCAGCGACGCGTCTTCCTGCTCGTACAAGGCCTGGCGCAAGGCGGTGGCGACCTCGCGGGTCTGACCGTTGAAATCCTTCGCCGCCGACAGCTTGCCGAACGGACGGCGCATCGCATCGGCGCTGGCGCGCTGACGCGACACCACCCCGCTCTGCTGCTCCATCAGCGCGATCAGCACCTTCGGGCTGATGCTGCTATAGCCGGCCCAATGCGAAATCGACTCGCTATGACGCACCAGATGCGGCGCGTGCTTGGCCAGATAGGCCGCGGTATCGAAATCGAACATTTCGTCGTAGGAATACACCAGGTCCTGGCCGCTCAAGCCGGCAGCGGCGGTCGCATCGCGCCCACCCGCCGTGGCCGTGCCGCCGATGGCCGCTGCGATACAGCAGGCCAACAACCCCAATCGTGCTTTCGAAATCGCCTTCATTGCGTCGCTCTCGTCGAATAAGGGGTGGCGTGCATGCCCCAGTCCGCAACGACGGATCCGGCATCGAGTGCAGTGCGCTGTCTCGCTCGCACCGGCCACCCTGAGTGATGCGATGTTCCGACTCTAGGGTTCGTCAACGGCGCTGTCGTGCGATCGCAGTGCGGTTGCTCACTTGCGCTGAGACTGGCCCTGCACTTCCTTCATTTCGAATCGTCATATGCCAGCGAGTCGCTGCGGAGTTATTCGATGTCAGTCGCGTATCGAAGTTTCATCGATGGAGAATCGACGGCACGCGCGCTGCGAACAAAGCACATTACACCGCATTCACGATGCACTATTTGCGCTGCTTGAAAACTGCATCGAGCGACGTGCGCCGCACTGCATGAGCGCGCATTCATCGCCAGCGCGCACGGATTTTTCCAGTTGGGAAACCGGGTTCCGCTTCGATGCTGCGATCGTCCTGCCGTGACGACCCGCTATTCCCCCCTTTGGAAAAGGGAAGCCAGGGGGATTTGCTGTTGCTGCTGCAGCCAACCGGCTTGCGCGCATCAGAACGTGATCTTCACCGCCGGTGCGCTGCGCTCTGCTTCGCCGTGATACACCGCCTCGATGTTGTTGCCGTCCGGGTCCAGCACGAACGCGGCGTAATAGCCGGGGTGATAGTCGCGGCCTCCGGGTGCGCCGTTGTCCATGCCGCCGTTGGTCATCGCGGCGCGGTGGAAAGCGTCGACCATGGCCCAATCCTGCGCCTGGAATGCGAGGTGATGACGCCCGGTCAGGCTGCCCTGCGCCGCGGGGCTGTCGGCAGTGGACACGAACAGCTCGTCGGCCCAGAAATGATCGTCGCCGCTACCGGCTATCGGCACCTTCAAGGCGGCGAAGACCGCGGTGTAGAACTTCCGGCTCGCCTCGATATCGCGGACCACCAGTTGGATGTGATCGATCAAACGGCCGCGGTACAGTTCCTGCGTTTCCATTTCGCATCTCCCGTCGTCATGTCGTCGTGCCCGCCCCGAGAACCGGCGGATCGGGCATGAATCCTGGCGGGTTATACGACCCGTATCAAGAAACCGCAGTGAAGATCGCGTTTCGCTAGGGCCAACCCTAGCTGTACCTAAGGCGTGCGCGGCCTAGAGTGTCGGTCGGCAGTGCCCTTTCGGCGAGAGGAGGTTTCCCATGCACGTCTCCGGCAGCGGCGGCAGCGTCCCGGTTCCGCGGGTGGCTCTCGGCGCCCACGAGCGGCCCCGGCCCTCCCTGCCCGACGGCCCGGAACTGATCCACGTCGGCGAGTTCATCCCCCAAGGCCAGGGCTACGATGCCCAGCGCCAGCAAGTCCTGACGACCTACTACAACAAGGACGACGGCGTCCTGTTGTCGATCCAGAACAAGGACGGCGGCCCCGAGGTCAAGCACGTCAAGCTCGACGGCGGCAGCGCTGAGAACCTGTGCGCGATCGCCCCGGACAAAGGCGGCGGCGTGGCCACCGACGGCAAGTTCGTGTACCTGGCCGATACGGAATCGGTCTACGTCTATCGGCGCGAAGACATCGATGCGGCCCAGGACGGGGGCTCGGTCGAGCCGGTGTGGATCAACCGCATGCCGGAAGGCAGCAACGCCAGCTATCTGACCGTCAAGGACGGCAAGGCCTATGTCGGCCAGTTCGCGGTCGACCCGGACGGGTACGGCTCGGATCAGGCCAAGCAGGACTACGACGGCAAGCCCAGCCTGGTGCGTTTCGATATCGGCCCCGAGGGCGAGTTCGTCAACCCCAGCGACCCGGTCGAAACGCCCTACTACGCCCAGGGCGTGACGGTGACCGACCGCGGTCTGCTCTTCAGCACTTCTTTCGGCGGCAAGGACGATTCGCCGCGCGACCTGGTGTTCCAGCAGTTCACCGGCAACGGCCGGAATTTCCAGCTCGAAGCGGCCCGTGATGCGCAGACCGTCTACCGCCTCGACCATTACGCCGAAGGCATCAACGTCATCGACAACGAAGTCTGGGTGACCTACGAAAGCGCCGCCGACGACTACCGCGACAGCGGCGTCGAGCCGCGCACGCACATCCAACGCATCCCGCTCGGCGAACTGAAAGATTACTGATCGCGCGGAGTAACGCGAGTCGGCACAAACGCGCCACCTCCAGCACGCCTTCTCAGTGAAGCGGACCGCACGCCGGTCCCGGCCGGGTTCACGCGCGTGCTCTCCCCACGTTCCAACAGGCAACGGTCGAGGGGTTGCCGCCTCGCGTCCGTCCACGCGTCGCTGCATGGCGTTGATGAGCCTTGCAGCGTCGTCCAGCCTTTCCGCGATCGCCGAGTGGAGCGTCCGATGTCCAGAAACAAGACCCTTTTTATCTACAACGGCACCCGAGCCGACCAGGAGTGGACCATCTATTCCGAAGGCGTCATCAATCAAAGCTATACGCTGGGCCAGGAACGAAAGAGCTTCACCGTCACTCTCAGCGCCAGCGCCGTCATCAAATTCGGCGTGGACGATGCCGTATATCTCGACGCCATCTACGACTACAAGAACGACAGTTGGACCAGCCGCACCGCCACCCCGAACGACATGCAGTTCTCCGCCGCTCAAAGTGCGGTGAGCGTCACCTGCAATTATGTTCCCTAGGCCGAATGCAACACTTCCGAGCAAGAACCGGGTCGGAGACCGCTATCACCGCTAGAAGTCTCCGACCCCGCTTCTCGCATCGCCCTGTCCGTGCGGACGCGACGATCCGTCCCGGCTGACCGAACCTGGCCGATCTCCCTGCCGGGCGCTTCGATACGCTCATGAAGCCTCCTGGCATCGGCCAACATCGGCCCGTGGATAAGCCCGGCCACGCCTGAGCGTTGCCGGCACCGCCCCCCCGCTTCAACGCCGCCGTCGCTGCAACCGTTTCCGTCATCGCCGCATCACTTGCACCACGCAACGAGAGCACGCAACGAGTCGGCCGGGCCGTCGCCAGGCCGAACCGCCACCGATCCAGCCTCGCTGCTCCGCCTTGTCGATCACCGATCCGGAAGCCGCCTATGAAGACGATGCCCGTCCTGTTCGCCCTGTTGCTGTCCCTCCCCGGCCTCGCCACGGCCGAGGAATGCAAGAACACCTCGGACTACGACCGTGCCCGCGCCGTGGTCAAGGACCTCAGCCGCATCGTCGCCCCGAACGGAGTCCAGGAAGCCTATGCGGTGCGCATCGGCGGCATCGACCAGTGGATCAACGTGCGCGGCCAGGACAAGGACAACCCGATCCTGCTGTTCGCCCACGGCGGCCCGGCTTCGCCGCTGATCCCGACCATGTGGCAGTTCCAGCGCCCCATCGAGGAATTCTTCACCGTGGTCAACTGGGACCAGCGCGGCGCCGGCAAGACTTTCGCCTCGCAAGATCCCAAAGCCTATGCCGGCACCCTGCAAGTCGCGCGCTACGCCGACGACGCCATCGAGATCGCCGAGTACGTACGCAAGCGCTACGGCAAGCGCAAAGTCGTGCTGGCCGGGCACAGCTGGGGCACCATCGTCGCGATGACCGCGGCGCTGAAGCGGCCGGATCTGTTCTACGCCTATCTCGGCATCGGTCAGGCCATCAACGTGCGCGAAAACGAACGCATCAGCTTCGATTACGGCCTGCAACAGGCCAAGGCCCACGGCAACACCGAGGCGGTCAAGGAGATGGAAGCCATCGCGCCTTACCCCGGCGACCAGCCGATCACCCGCGAACGCATCATCGCCGCGCGCAAATGGTCGCAGTACTACGGCGGCATGACCGCGTACCGCGACGAGTCGCTGTTCTTCTACCGGGCGCCGCTGCTGTCGCCCGAATATGACGACTGCGACCGCGCCGCCGTCGACAAAGGCAACGAATTCAGCCTGGGCCGGGTGCTGCCCGAGTTCGTCACCATCGACTTCAGCAAGATCCGCGAGTTCCCGATCCCGGTGGTGATGTTCATGGGCCGCCACGACTACACCACACCGTCGCAACCGACCGCAGACTGGCTGGCCCAGGTCAAGGCGCCGTACAAGCGCGGCGTTTGGTTCGAGCGCTCCTCGCACATGATCCAGTGGGAGGAACCCGGCAAGGTCCTGGCAAGCCTGCTCGAGTACGTCCGTCCGCTGGCAAAGGACGCCGCCGGGCAGTGATCCGGTAGTAGCGCCAACGCGAGGCCGGGGCTGCCGGGGCAGCGGCCGGCCCCGTTCGTTCGTACGCTCGGCAATCGCAGCTCCGGCGCGGACGCAAGCCGCTGCGCCCCAGCCGATCTTCCCGCGAACCCTTGGCCGAAATCGGCGCCGATCCGCGTTGCCTACCCATAGCCACAGGCTTCAGGGAAGATCGCGATGCCGGCCGCGGACCGATCGAAAAACATCCTCATCTTCGCCGACGGCACCGGGCAGGCCGGCGGGCTGCGACCGGACCAGCGCCTGAGCAACGTCTACAAGCTGTACCGGGCCACCCGCAACGGGCCCGAGAGCCCGATCGACCCGGCCGAACAGGTCGCCTTCTACGATGCCGGCCTGGGCACCGACGCCGATGCCGGCCACGTCCACCTGCGCTTGCTGCGCATGCTGCGCAAGTTCTTCAGCTCGGCGATGGGCACCGGCATCAGCACCAACATCGTCGAATGCTATGCGGCGATCCTCAAACACTACGAGCCCGGCGACCGCATCTATCTGTTCGGTTTCAGCCGCGGCGCCTACACCGCCCGCTGCGTCGGCGGCGTGCTCAATCTGTGCGGCGTGCCCACTCACGGCGCGGACGGCAAGCCGATCCCGCGCTACGGTCGCGGCCTGATGCGGATCGCGCGCGAGGCCGTGTTGCAGGTCTACGAACACGGCGCCGGCAAGGACCGCGGCAAGTACCTGGCCGAACGCGAAGAGCAAGCCCGGCGCTTCCGGCTCAAGTACGGCTCCGATGTCGAAGGCCAGTCGAACGTGCCTCCGTATTTCATCGGCGTGTTCGACACCGTCGCCGCACTCGGCGCCAAGGGCCTGTTGCGCTGGGTCATGGTCTCGCTGCTGGTCGCCCTGACCATCCTCGCACCGTGCGCGGCCTTGTACGGGTTCGGCCTGGGGCGCTATATCGTCCCCTACCTCGGCGCGCTGATCCTGGCCGGCGTCTATCAATTGTTCAAACAGCATTACCGCTCGATCCGCGATTTCCCGAACCCGGGCGATTTCCACTGGCATTTCGCCGGTTGGCGCTCGGGCTTCTACGATCGCCTGCTCGGTCGCCGCGTCCGCTATGCGCGCCATGCGCTGTCCATCGACGAACGCCGCGCCGACTTCGCTCGCGTCGAATGGGGCGTGAAAGGCCAGCACGTGCCGCACGAACCGGGCGAGCCGGAATGGCTGCGCCAGGTCTGGTTCGCCGGCTGCCATTCCGACATCGGCGGCAGCTACGAGGAGGACGAATCGCGGCTGTCCGATATCGCCCTGTCGTGGATGGTCGAACAGACCGCGGAACTGCCGCATCCGGTGCTGATCGACCACGGCCGCCTGCGCCTGTTTCCGTCGGCTGCCGGCATGCAGCATTGCGAGATCCAGCGCCTGCGCGAGCGCTACCCGGACTGGGTCCCGCAGGGGCTGCGCTTCGGCTGGAAGACCAAGTCGCGGATCGAAGTCCGCGGCGCACCGCTGCATCCGAGCGTGCTCGAACGCTTCGAGCTGGCCGCGGTGCGCCACTGCGGCGAAATGCGTCCCTACCGGCCCGATGCGCTGACCCTGGACGTGCGCCTGGCCCGCTATTACGCGGTCGCCGAGACTGCCGCCTGTACCGAGTCGGTGCCGCACGAAACTTGACAGCACCGACATTCTTATCGAGCCTGGCCGCCCACATACGAAGGTGATCGATATGCATGTTCGACCGGCGGCCCTCGCGGCCATGGCCGTCCTGGGGCTCTGCGCTCTTTCCGCCCATGCACAGACCACCGTGCTGAGCTACAACGAAATCGCCGCCGAATACGCCGCGAACCCCGAGGCCGCGGGCAAGAAGTACGACGGGCGCCGTCTGGCCTTCTCCGGACAACTGATGCGCATGGGTTCGGAGCCCGGCGGTACCTACTTCGGCGCGATCGCCGAAGACGGCGCGATGTTCGACACCGCCTTCGAAGTCCCCGAGCAGGAAGCGCTGAAGGCCAAGTTCGAAGGCAACGAGATCCAGCCGTTCCAGAAATCCTCGACCCTGGTGTTCGAGTGCACCAACGAAGGCCAGGTCGGCACCGTCGTGCAGGGCCTCAAGCTGAGCAAGTGCCGCGCCGCGAACTAAGCGACCGCACCACCGAGTGCCAAACGCAAACCAAGCCGGGCTCCGGTGGAGCCCGGCTTTTTTGTGGTTTCACGTTAGCAACGCCCCCCAGGGGTAGGAGCGGCGCGAGCCGCGACCGCGCAACCACAGCGACCGCGCCGCCATCACGGAAGCGACGATGGAATCGGTCGCGAGCGCAGGACCACCGGCTCATCCCCTGCGACGCCCCTGCCTTACAGTGCACGAGGACATGGCTCCGGGCAGCAGCGATCCGCTCTCCGGCCCTGTCGCCGTCGCCCGGGGTCTTCTCGATCGTTTCGAAACGCGCATGCCCACACCCGCTAAGCGCGGGTCCGGGGCGTGTCCGCTCGCGAAGCCGCGCACGACGGTTTTTCGCTCGACCCCGATCATCACACCAAGGAGCAGGTATGAAGCATACGCATTTGAAGAAAACCGTCCTCGCATCGATGGCGCTGTCGCTGGCGCTGCCCGCGGCCGCGCAGACCACCCTGCGGGTACCGGCCGACTACCCGACCATCCAGGCCGCCATCAACGCCGCGGTCGCCGGCGACACCGTGCTGGTCTCGCCCGGCAGCTACGCCGAACACCTCAACTACGACGGCAAAGCTATCGCCGTGGTCAGCGAAGGCGGCCCGGCGACGACCATCATCGACGGCACCAACAACGGCAACGTGCTGGTCTTCGACAGCGGCGAAGGCCCGGCCGCGCGCCTGGAAGGCTTCACCATCAAGAACGGCCGCGCCAGCTTCGGCGCCGGCATCGACATCCTCGCCGCCTCGCCGAGCATCGTCGGCAACATCTTCGACACCAACACCCAGACCAGCGGCGGCTACGGCGCGGCCATCGGCGGCAACGGCTCCTCGGCGCTGATCGAGCGCAATATCTTCCGCAACAACAGCTGCGACACCCAGCATTTGTCCGGCGTGATCACCTTCGTCAACGGCTCCTCGCCCGACATCGTCAACAACCTTATCCTCAACAACCCCTGCCGGGCGATCACCATGACCCTGCCGACCGGCAACAGCCCGCAGGTGTCCAACAACACCATCGTCGGCAACCGCACCGGCATCAAGGTCAGCGCCCAGGTCAACTCGACCTTGCACCTGTACCAGAACAACATCCTGGCGGGCAATGCGGTCGGCTTCGAGATCACCAACGGTTCGGCGGCGAATAACCCGCTGTTCAAGAACAACCTCGTGTTCGACAACACCAGCAACTACGTCGGCGTGACCGACCAGACCGGCGTCAACGGCAACCTGTCGGCGGACCCGCTGCTCGTCAGCCCGACGACCGGCAACTACCACATCGCCACCGGCTCGCCCGCGGTCGATGCCGGCGCCACCGCCGACTTCCTGCCCGAGACCGACATCGATGGCGAAAAGCGCGTGATCGACGGCAACGGCGATGGCGTGCGCACGGTCGACATCGGCGCCGACGAACTCAAGGTGCTGTACCCGCCGACCGCCGACTTCACGCTGGTCGCCGCCGATCTCAAGGTGAGCTTCACCGACGCCTCGAGCGATCGCGACGGCGTCATCGCCTCGCATCTGTGGGACTTCGGCGACGGTAGCCAATCGACCCAGCCCCATCCCGAACACACCTATCTCCAGAACGGCAGCTACACCGTCACCCTGACCGTGACCGACAACGACGGCGCCAGCCACAGCGTCAGCAAGCAGGTCGCGGTCAGCGGCAAGACCTTCTTCGAAAACGCCGGCGACTATCCGATCCTCGACCTGCGGAGCGTGGAAAGCCCCATCGTCGTCAGCGGCCTCTCCGGCAACGCGCCGGCCACGCTGAAGGTGGCGGTGGACATCAAACACACCTTCATCGGCGACCTGCGCGTGGATCTGGTGGCGCCGGACGGCACCCGCTACAACCTGCACAACCGCAGCGGCGGCAGCGCCGACAACATCGTCAAGACCTACACCGTGAACGCCTCCAGCGAAGCGGCCAACGGCACCTGGAAGCTGCTGGTCAACGACAACGCCCGCATCGACGTGGGCAAGATCGACTCGTGGAGTCTGCAGTTCTGAACGCGCAGCTCTAAGCGAGCAGCTCTAAGCGAGCGGTTCTAAGCGAGCGGTTCTGAGCATGTGGTTCTGAGCAGCGTAGCAATGAAGGGCCCGATGCGTCCGCACTGAATCGGGCCGAAGGGACGAGCGCAGCGATACCAAGTCGCTGCGCTCGTTCGACAACGAACGCGGCCGTCGAATCGACCGCAGCAACCTAGCTGCCGATGCTTAACGCAATATCGAAAATCCTGAATCCGACGAATTCAGTAGCGGTGCAGACGAGCGGAACTACGGTCTGAGCGTCGCGAGCTGCGACGGTTTTCGTAGGAGAACGTCATGAGCCATAAAGCCCTTCTCATCCTCGGCGTCGCCGCTTGTCTGGCCGCACCGACGGTATTCGCGCAGGGACGCGGTGGTGGCGGTGGCCCGCCGGCAGGCGTAGGCCAAACCCTGAATCGCGCAACTTCGCCAGTGCAATCCATGGACCATGGCAGCTTCGGCCGCGATACCAGCCAGCGTGCGCAAGAACTGCGTAACGCCGACCACGACACCCGCACCGGCTTCGGCGCGCAGCAATCCATAGATGCCAGGGCCGAACACGAGCACGACGACCGCGACACGCGCGTTCAGGATCGACGCATCGACGCCAAGGTCAAGGCCGATACCCGCGTGCGCACCACCCACGAGACCCAATCGACTTTCGGCCAGGACACCGCCGCCCGCGCCAAGCTGCAACAGGATGCCGACGTCGATACCCGCAATTCCTTCGGCGCCGAGCAATCCACCGCCGCCAAGGTCCGCGCCGAAAGCCGGACCACCCGCGACGACGACAAAGACCGCAAACGCAACGACGACTGATCGACCGAAGCGGCGAACGCTCGGCCAAGACCTCGCTACAGAACGCAAAGCCCGCCCGATGCGGGCTTTGCGTTTTTATTCGCCTGGCTTGGTCTGGTCTGGCTTGGCCGACGCCTCGGCCAAGGCCGTTACCCCCAAACCGTCGCGCCTACTCGTCGCGCTTACCCGTCGCATTAATCCGGGCCGACTGGTCCCGAAACCGCATTCCCTTTGCCCTTTGGTGCAATACCCAAGCCCGGCGCATGGGTCCAGCATCGGCCCGATCCGGCGTCCGTCGCCGTCGCACCGACACCCTGGGGAGGGAAGCGCTCATGCTCCGCACTACGCTGAAGTGGGTTCGCCTCGGTCCATCCGATTCCGTTTTCGATTCCACCCGCGCTTCCGGCATGGCCCTGGCGGCCTTGCTGCCGATGCTGGCCGCGGTTTCGCTGCTCGCCCCCTCCACCGCGCTGGCGCTGGATTGCGGCAGCAACAACGGCTACACCTGCCTGGGCACGGCATCGCAGTACGCGGGAGGGTTCAGCCCCGGCGTCGGCAGCGGCGGGTTCGGCGGCGGCGACTGCATCGCCACGCGCACACCGGTCGTATTCGTCTCCGGCAACGGCGACAGCGCGCTCAGCTTCGACATGCCGCCTGCGACAGTGACCGGTTACGCCACGCCGACCCATTCGATGTACGACGAACTCAAGGCGCGCGGCTATAACGACTGCGAACTGTTCGGCGTGACCTACCTCGATGCGGAGGAGCGCAGCTCCCCGCAGTACAACTATCACCAGCCGGCGAAGTACCAGATCCTCAAGACCTTCATCGACAAGGTCAGAGCCTACACCGGCCGCAGCCAGGTCGACATCGTCACCCATTCGCTGGGCGCGTCGATGTCGCTGGCGATGCTGCGCTACTACGGCTATCAGGCCAACGTCCGCCGCTTCGTCAACATCGGCGGCGGATTGCGCGGCCTGCAGACCTGCCTCAGCACCGGCTACCAATCGCCGTACGCACCGACCTGCAACGCCGAGGCCTACGTCTTTCCGTACGACTACTACACCTTCGGCCTGTACCCGAGCAGCGGCGTCGCCTATTACGGCTACAACCGTTGGACCGGCAGCGGCAACAACAGCCTGCGCGCGATGCCGGCCATGTACAGCGGCATCGCCTTCTACACCATCACCGCCGGCCTGCACGACCAAGTGCAGTGCTTTACCACCAGCTACTCGGCCGGCTGCAGCAGCGGCGCCTTGTTCAATGCCGCGAGCAACGTCAAGGCGCAAGTGGACATCGGCGTAGGCAGCACCGCCTATGCCTACGATTGGGACTGGAGCGACGGCAGCCCCTACAACGCCGGCGGCGGCGACACCAGCAACGGCGTCGGCCACTTCCGCTCCAAGACCAACGCCGGCCGCATCGTCTCCAACATGCTGGCGACCACCTGCACGACCGGCTGCGCGAACGGCTATGTCGGGGTCAACGGACCGGCGGTGAATCGGTAGCCAGCCCTCGCCGAGGCGATCGGCTTATGCCGATCGTCTGCCTGGCGTGACTTAAACCTGGAATTCGCCGCGCGTCGCACCCGTGCCGCGGCTGTAATGCAACAACCTGCCGCGATGCGGCGGCTCGTCGGTGTCGTTCATCGGGCAGCGCCGTTCTTCGACCGAGTAACCCTGGGCGAGCATCAAGCGGGTAAAGCGCGCGCTGTTGCCGCGGCCGGGGTCGGTGATCAGCACCTGCGCATCGTCGAAGGCGTGACGGGCGATGACTTCGCCGATCACTTCGGCCTGGTCGCGCTCGTACAGCACGTCGCTGGCGATGATCAGGTCGAAGCGGCCCAGCGTGGGCAGCGGCGTGTCCCAACGCAGGTGCCGATAGTGCACCGCCGGCAATTGATTCAGCGCGGCGTTATAGGCCAGGAAGGGTTCGGTCAGCGGATGCACGTCGCTGGCGACGATATTCGCCCCGCGCCGCTGCAACACCAGGCTGGCCAGGCCGATCCCGCAACCGAGTTCGAGGATGCGTTGGCCGCGTATGGCGAAACGGTGCATGGCCTGCGCCAGCAATTGCCCGGCCGGCCAGACCTGCCCGAACAGGCTCCATTGCGCAGCGGAAATGCCCAGGCGTTCGCCGTGGCCGTCGGGATCGCTGAACTGCTGCAGGTCGCTCAGCACACGCAGACCCCAGGCGTCGCCGCCTACGGTCAGTGCGAGTTGACGAGTGGTATAGCCCGGCACGGGCCGCTCCCAAGTGGGCGTCCCCCTGGATCAGGGCGATGACGCGTGAAAGGGAGCGAAGCGAGCGATCAAGGATCGGTCGGGCGAAACGCGCGATTGGAACGGCTTACCGACTGCATCCTACACCTGTGCGGGCAGTCGCGAGGCCGGAAGCCTGAACCGCATGTCGGAGCCGGCCGGCCTGTTGTTCGCCCAACGGCAAAGCCGCGCCTGTGCGAAAGACCGCATCGCGACGACCCGTGTCCGGCGCCCGCTCGAAACTGCGACCGCGGGCCCGACTTCGTCATCGGCCTGGCCGCCCGGCTCCCCTCACTGCGTCCATCCACGGATAAGCGCTGCATCGACCGGCGGTATCGGCGGTGCCGGCGTTCTGCATCGTTCCCTGACCGTATAGCCGCCGACTTCGAAGATGCACGCCGCGCGCACGGTGCTCGACGCCCGTCGAGGTCCAAGCCGAGCGGCATCGACGCGACAGGAAGAAGCGGCGGCAAGCGCTCAGCAGATCACGCAGCGGATTACAAATCGCCCACGAACCAGGAGGACTGCAGGATGCGCTACACACGCCGCGAATTTCTGACCACCACCGCCGCCGCACTCGGCAGCTCGATGCTGCCGTTCGGCTCGGCCCTCGCCGCCGGCGCCGAAGCGCCGGCCAAGGCCGCGCGCTATCGTCGTTACGACGTCGCCACCCCGGAAGGCCAGAAGATGCTGGTCAGCTATGCGCGCGGCATCGAAGCCATGCTCAAGCTGCCGGCCGAGCATCCGCACAATTGGTTCCGCAACGCCTTCACCCATTTCCTCGATTGCCCGCACGGCAACTGGTGGTTCTACGTCTGGCACCGGGGCTACGTGGGCTATTTCGAACGCGCCATCCGCAAGCTCAGCAACGATCCGGATTTCGCCATGCCGTTCTGGGACTGGACCCGCCATCCGGAAATCCCCTCGGGCATGTTCGACGGCGTCCTCACCCCGGTCGACGGCGCCTATTCGCCGTATACCGGCAACCTGGCCAAGTTCACTTCCTTCATCAAGCCCTCGCTCGCCAAGTACTGGGACTCGTTGTCGTCCGCACAACGCACACAGTTGCAGTCGCGCGGCTACCCGGAATTCGGCGACCTCTGGAACGACGTCACCGGCTACAGCACGGCGCAGAAGACCGGCATCTCGGGCAACCAGGCCTTCGTGGTTACCTGCGCGGCGCGCTATCTGTCGCGGTCCAATCCCAAGCTCGACGAGAAGACGACCTACGACGTCTCCCCGCACGTCATCGATTCCGGGTTGGCGCCGACCCTGTTCTACGATTCCACGATCAGCAACAGCTTCACCAGCTCTAAGACCGCCACCCATCTGGTCCAGCCCGACGGTGCGACCAAGTTCTCTATGCTCGAAGGCTTCCCGCACAACAAGGTGCACAACTACATCGGCGGGGTCGGCCCGATCGACCCGGGCCCCTACGGCAACATGACCAACTTCCTGTCGCCGGTGGACCCGATTTTCTTCCTGCACCACTCGAACATGGACCGCCTGTGGTATCTGTGGACGCAGAAACAGTTCCTGGCCGGCCTGCCGATCCTGCCGACCGGCAGCGATCTGAACACCTTCATGAACGAGCCCTTCCTGTTCTACGTCGACGGCGACGGCGGCTTCGTCGGCCCCAGCAAGGCCGGCGACTACGTCAGCACAACCGCCTTCGACTACGACTACGGCCCGGGCTATGGCAGCGAACTGCCGACGCGGCCGAAATTGCAGGCGTCGGCGGAACGGTTCGGATCGATCAAGGGCACGGTCGAAGCGAATGCGGCCTCGGTGACCTTGCCGGCGGCGTTGGTGAAGCGCCATCTGGCCGACGCCTTGCCGGCGCCGTTGATCGCCGAAGTCACCCTGGATCGTCCGGACGGATTGGCGCTCGCGCGCGAATTCGACGTGCTGGTCAACGCGCCCGCCGACGTCGGCCGGGTCGATGCGAGCAGCCCCTACTACGCCGGCACCATCGCCTTCTTCGGCCCGACCATGCCGAACATGGCGATGTCGCACTCGGCCACGTTCGCGGTGCCTTTGCGCAAGACCTTGCAGGCCTTCTCCACCGCCGAAGGCGCCAGCGCACGCCTGAACATCCGCCTGGTGCCCTCGGGCCCGCAACCGGCCGACCCGGTTCCGGTCAAGGGCGTTTCGATCACCTCGGGCGGCTGATCGGGCATGTCTCGCGGCCTCGTCGCCGTCGTTCTCGCACTCGCCCTGCTGATCGCGCAGGGCGGGTGCGCGGCGAGCCGCGATTACACGAGCCTGACGCTTCCACATGCGCCCAAACCCGGCGAGCGCGCCTTCCTCGAAGTGGAGTTGGGCGCGCTCCCCAGCGGGCACGAGGTCGAAGTGAGCAGCGATACGGGCCGGAGGCTGGGGGTGATCTCGCCCCACGCCATCCGTCCCGGTCGCGGTGCCGGCACCTATACCCTGCCGCTGCCCGCCGATGCGGTTCGCGACGCGCCGCTGCGCCTGCGGATCCGCATCACCCGCGCGGACACGGCGCCGCGCGAGGCGTCCGCCGACGAAGTACGCGGCGTGCGGGTAATCCTCAGCGGCGACGAGGGTCACTGATCGCGCTCGGCGCCCGCTTCGGTTGCAGCGGCTCAGTCGCGGTGAATCAATCGACTGGAATCAATCGACTGGAATCAATCGACTTCAGTCAGTTGACTCGAATGGGCTCGCCGCCGCACTCGCCATCGGGTTGCAACTGGCGCAATTCGCATTCGATGTCCCAGGCATCGCCGTGGACCGCCAGGAAACGGCGCGTATGCGCGATCGCCTCCTCCTTCGAGGCCGCCTCCAGCAAGGCATAGCCGCCGATCACTTCCTTGCTTTCGGTGAAGGGGCCGTCGGTGGCGGTGATCTTGCCGGCGCGCAGCCGCAGGCGTACGCCATCGGAACTCGGGGTGAGACCGGCGGTACCGATCAACACCCCGGCCTTGGTCATTTCTTCCATCAACTTGCCCATGTCGGCCAGCAGTTGTTCGCTGGGCGGTTGGCAAGTGGCCTCGTTGATCCGGATCATCGAAAGAAAGCGCATGCAGGTCTCCTGGTGGTCGCATCGATGGAGCGCGGCGGCCGGGAATCCGGCGCTTACAACCCGCTCCTGTCAGAACGACGAACCGGCGGGGCGGAAATCGACACGCCCGCGAAGATCGATGCATGGCCGGGACAGGCCGGCCCAGAGCCGCTCAGGCCCTACCTACATGAGGCCGCCCCGGAGGGCCGCCGTTGGGATTGGCAACGCCGGCCTGGACCGGCGCCATGGCGCTCAGGCCTGGCGGGCCAAAGCGAAATCGATGGCCGCGCACACCGCCGCCGCCTGCGCGGCATTGCACTGCTCCGGGGTGGCGCGCGGGCTGTCCGGATAGACCTCGGTCGTGGTGCGATAGCGGGCATCGGTGATGCCGGCGCAGAGGCCGAGCGATTTGACCGGGTAATTGATCACCCCGTGCGCGACCACGGTCGCGCCGATGATCTCGCCCTGGGCGTCGGCCGGGGCGATATGGGTGACTTTCTCGACCGCGGCGATCACCGCCTGCTGGAACTCGGGCTGCGGGTCTTCGCTGTCGCCGACCAGATAGAAGCCATCGGGGATTTCCCCCGGTTCGTAGGGCTTGCCGTCGCGCGCGGCCAAGGCCGGGCGAAACTCCGACTCGTCGCTGTCGGTGGTTTCGTGCAGGTCGATGTGCACCGACACCTCGGTGCGCAGCGGCGCGACCAGGCGCATCAGCGCCGCCGATTCCTCGGCCGGGCTGCCGTCGCGGAACGAGCGGTTCGGGTCGATCGCATCGACGTTCCAGCGGTGGATGCGTTCGTAGGCCCAGGGGCTGACGCAGGGCGCGACCAGCAGATTGGCGCGGCCGGCATAGTCGGCGGCATGGCGCTCGACGAATTCCAGCGCGCCGTGCACGCCGCTGGTTTCGTAACCGTGCACCCCGCCGGTGACGAGCATGCAGGGCAAACCGTCCTGCCAGTCGCGGCTCTTGATCGCGAACAGCGGGTAACTGTCGGGGGCGTAGTCGAGGCGGCCGTACTCGACCACGTCGAAACGCGAGCGCAGACGCTCGATCGCGCTCACCACGTCGGCCTGGTAGCTGCGATGACGGACCTGGCTGGAACGCCATTCGGCGATTTCCGCCGCGCCCCAGGGTTGTCCGGGCGTGCCGATCGGGTAGAAGGCTGGTGCGGTCATCGCGTCGCTCGCTCTGGTGCGTGATGGAAAGACCGGCATTTTAGCATCGGCCCGGCACGCGCCAGGGCCGGCGGCCTCTGCCGCCGCCGGGATCGCGAGGGGCGCTGCCGGCGCCCTTCGCTTTTTTGTTCTGGATCGTGTCGATTCGTCGGCGCCTCGTTCGTCGAGTGGGTACAAGGGCGAAAACCGACCGCCCCGACCACCACTCCAGGAGCCGCATCGATGTCCTTCCAGGCCTATCTCGACAACATCCAGACCAAGACCGGCAAGACCCCGGCCCAGTTTCGCGCGCTCGCCAAAAGCAAGGGCTTCGCCGACGCCAAGGGCCTGAAGCCGGGCGTCAAGGCCGGCGAGATCATCGCCTGGCTCAAGCAGGACTTCGAACTCGGGCAAGGCCACGCGATGGCCATCGTCGCCCTGCTCAAGGGCAGCAAGAAGGAAGGCGACCAGTAAAGGCGCTGCCCGGCACGCGCCCCGCGACGATCGATGCGCGGGGCAGCGAGCGTTGGATACTCCCGATGGGAGCCGGCATCGGGCCGGTGCTCTCGCCTCGCTCGGCGGTCACTCGACGATGTCGACGAACCGCAACAAGACGCCCAGGAACCGCGTCTTACCGTCAACGGCTCATGCCGCCTCGAAGAACATCAGGTACACCAAGCGGCCGTTCTGCAGGCTGTCGCCGAAGCCCGCGCCGGCGGTATGCCACAGCCACGGCCGCAGCAGGATCAGGCGATTGAAGCGCATCGGCACGGTCATCGTGGTTTCCCAGCAACTGTCGTCGAGGCCGTCGCGCTCGATGATGTCCTGATGGGCTTCGTCGATCGAGGAATAACCCAACTCGGCCAGCTCGCGCTCGTTCATCGGGCGGCGATCGGTGTTGGTGCGGCGATGACGGAAGAAATCGGTGCCGCCGCGGCAGTCCTCGGGACGGCTGAGGTAGAGCACGCCGGACCAATAACCGGGGTCGACATGAACTTTGCCGCGGCCCAGGTCCGAGCCCAGGGTGACGCGGAATTTCGCATGCGACCCCAGGGGCGAGATCGCCTTGAGCCGCTCGCCGACGATGCTGGACACGTACGGGGCCAACCCGTCCAGCTCGATCCGTTCCAGCGAATTACGCCCCGGGAACGCGCCCTGCTGATCCGGATAGGTCAGGCGCAGCGCTGCATCGCGCAGCCCGTTCGCGTGCTCGAAGAAGTCGTCGACAACGATCAGGGAAGTGGGCATGTCTGCGGCAGGAGGATCAGTTTGGGGACGAAACCGGAGCGGTAGGACAAGCTGGAACGGATCGAGTTGGGTCAGATCAAATTAAATCAGATCAAGTTGGATCAGGGCAGGCTGGACCCGGAGCAACCGCCAAAGTCAGCAGACCGCCGGCGAACAGACGATGCTCGGCCTCGATGCGTTCCATTTCGTCCGAAGCCAGGTCGGCGCAACGCTGCCCCAGCAACTGCGTCGCCAGCGCGACCGTCTCCGGCCGCAGCGTGGTGCTCGCATAGTCGTTCAGGCTGCGACCGCTCGGGTCCAGACTACGCACCAGCGGGCTCAGTTGCACCTGCAGGGTTTCGAAATCCGGCTCCGGCGGCAAGGGATGCTCCAGGCGATCCAACGCCGCCAGCAGGCTACGCTCGAACGCCTCGACCGACCACCGCTCGTCGATGAGCGCGGCCCCGCGCCGGCATTGCCCGGCGATCGCATCGCGCTGGCCGAGGTCGCCGAGGATGCGTTCGGCGACGCAGCGGTACGCCGCCGGGTCTTGCCGGCCGTCGGCCTGCGCCGCCATCGCCGGCGTTTCCAGCACGGTGATGCCGTTCGCGGGCGGCAGCAGGAAACGGTTGTTGCCGACACCATTGGTATAGACCGGGCAGCCGTTGTGCACCGACTCCAGCACGTAGAAACCGAACGGCTCGGGAAAGCGGTTATAAGCCAGGGCGAAATGACTGGCCCGCATCAGCCGGAACAAGGCACGCTGGTTGAGATTCGGCACCGGCACGAAGTAGTCGTCGCAGGAGCGGCCGCTCCCGGCCAGCATCGCGTCCATCGCCCGGCGGGCATCGAGCGTCAGCGACGATTCCGATACCAACAGCTTGATGCCCTTCGCGCTGGGGCCGCCGCGCAATTCGTTGAGCCAGTACATCACGCTCAAAGTGGCGAACCAGTCCTGCTTGCCCGGCTGCAAGGCATGCCCCCAGATCAGGCCGCCTTCGAACCGGCGCAGGATCTGCGGCGGGATATCGGCGCCGTAGCCGAAACCGGGGTGGCCATCGGGGCTTTCGACGCAGGGCACGGGCAGTTGCAGGCTGGTCAGGGCGCGCATGCCGTGCGGGTTGAGACAGCTGCGGCGGTGCCAGTTGGGAAAGGCGAAGGTCGCGTGCAGAGTGCGTTCGAGATAAGGCGAGTTCGCGCAATGCAGGTCGATGTCGCGCGAGGTCATCCACACCCCGGTGCCGAAGGCCAGGCCGTGGTACAGCATCAGATTGCGCCGCGACCAACCGCGGCTCGGTGTACGGATCGAGGTGCCGGCGCCGTCGAACAGGGCCACGTCCGGCGCCGAGCAGGCATCCAGCGCGGCCAGGCGAGCGCTCAACGCGAACGGCAGCATGGCTTCTTCGCCGAGATCGCTGCGCGGCGGCTCGAATGCGCGCACTCGCCAGCGATGCCGGGCCAGGATCGTACCGATCGTGTCGTTGACGTAGCCGACCGAGCCGTGGAACGGCGGACCGCCGGTCTTCGACAGCATCAACGCGATAGAGCCGGCCATGCGTACATCCCTGTGTTGATGAAGTTCGGCGACGAGCGCGGCGACCGCCCTCGTCCTGGCCGAACCCCGCGCGCGCGGGCAGCGAAACCTAAGGACAAGACAGATGCCGCAGCGGCCGATAAGGCTGCTTCAGCACCTCATGGGCGCATTGTACAAGCCCCACTTGAGCGAGCCGAGACTGTCGCGTGGGTCTTGACAGTGGTAGATGCACACCGAGAGCTTTTGGTTGCATGGCGGACGAACCGCTGCCGTGTGGCCCGGCGCGGTGCGGTATTCCGAATCGGCTGCGGACACGACCCGGCAGGCCGTCGACAAGTACCGTCCATGCATCCAGGCAGCATCGCAGCAACGCCCGGGCGGCCGTCGACGCACTCAGGCATAGCGCATGACGACGATCGCCAGCACGAGGTAACGCGCAGTCTTGGCGACGCTCACCATCGGCAAAAACACCCTCAGGCGCTCGCGCATGACCCCGGCGGCGAGCGTCAGCGGGTCGCCCACGATCGGCAACCAGCTCAACAGCAGCGTCCACCTGCCGAAACGGCCGTACCAGGCGCGGGCCCGCGCCAACGCCGCGGGCTTGACCGGGAAAAATCGGTGATGGCTGAAACGTACCGCTTCGCGCCCGAGCCACCAGTTGACGGTCGAGCCGAGCACGTTGCCGACGCTGGCCACCAGCACCAGCCGCCATGGCGTATAACCGGACACGACCATTCCGGCCAGCACGGTTTCCGATTGCGCAGGCAGCAAGGTGGCGGCGACGAACGCGGTGAGGAACAGTCCCAGATAAGCCATCTCAGGCATTCTAGCCTCCCCGCCGCCGCGCCTCGGTTTCGAGGCCACCGCGACGAGCAGCGCGCTCCGGCGCCGCAAACGAAACGGGGCCGCGTTCCTTCGTCCGGATCGGACTCGGAAAGCGGCCCCTGTTTCGCAAACATCCGGTCCGGTGCGAAGCCCGCTTGGGCGAGCTTCGCCGCTTACCTCACCAGATCCGCACGCGCTTGTCCGGCGTGAGGTACATCGCATCGCCCGGCTTCACGTCGAACGCGCGATACCACGGGTCGAAATTGCGCAGCGGGCCGTTGGCACGGTACTGCGAGGGCGAGTGCGGGTTGGTCTTGATCTGGTTGAGCAGCGCTTCGTCGCGGTACTTGCCATTCCAGATCTGGCCCCACGACAGGAAGAAACGCTGGTCGCCGCTCAGACCGTCGATCACCGGCGCCGGCTTGCCGCCGAGGCTGAGCTGATAGGCGGTATAGGCCATCGAAATGCCGCCGACGTCGCCGATGTTCTCGCCCATGGTCAGCGCACCGTTGACGCATTGGCCCGGCAACGGGCAGAACGCGTCGTACTGGGCGCCGAGGGCCTGGGTGCGCTGCTCGAAACCGGCGCGGTCGGCGTCGGTCCACCAGTTGCGCTGGATGCCGGCGTAGTCCGACTTGCTGCCCTGGTCGTCGAAACCGTGGCCCATCTCGTGGCCGATCACCGCGCCGATGCCGCCGTAGTTCACCGCCGGGTCGGCATTGAGATCGAAGAACGGCGCCTGCAGGATGCCCGCCGGGAACACGATCTCGTTGAAGGTCGAGTTGTAATAAGCATTGACCGTCTGCGGCGTCATGAACCACTCGTCGCGGTCCGGACGCGTGCCGATGCGGCGGACCTGGTCGTTACGGCCATAGCCGCGCAGTTGCATGACGTTCGCCATCAGGTCGCCCGGGACGATGGCGACGCTGCCGTAGTCGCGCCACTTGTCCGGATAGCCGACCTTGGGGCGGAAGCTGGCGAGCTTGCGATAGGCCTCGGCCTTGGTGCCCTCGCCCATCCAGTCGATCTTCTCGATGTTGCTGCGCAGGGCCTTGCGCAGGTTTTCCACCAAGGTCTGCATCGCGGCCTTGGCCTGCGGCGAGAAATGGCGTTCGACATAAAGCTTGCCCATGGCATCGCCGAGGCCGTCGCTGCCGGCGACCGTCGCCACCGCGCGCTTCCAGTCGTCGCGCTGGGCCTTCTGGCCGCTCAACACCGTGCCGGTGAAGGCGAAGGAGGCATCGTCGATCTCGCGGCTCAACAGCGGCGCGTTGTTGCGCACGGCATGGAAGCTCAGGTAATCGCGCCACACCGGCAAGGGCGTGGCCGCGATCGCGTCGAGCACCGGCTGCACCGCGCTCGGGGTGATGACGTTGACGCGGTCCAGCGCCGGCATGCCCTGCGCCTTGACCTGCGCGGCCCAGTCGTAGCCCGGGTACTGCTTGGCCAGTTCGGTGAAGCTGGCGACGTTATAGGTCTTGTCGCGGTCGCGCAGCTTGGCGCGCTCCCATTGCGGCTTGGCCAGTTCGGTCTCCAGCGCCAGCACCGCCTGTGCGCGCGCCTTCGCATCGCTGACACCGGCGAAACCGAGCATGCGCTCGATATGCGCGAGATAGGCGGTGCGGATGCCGACGAAGCGTGCGTCCTGGTTGAGGTAATAGTCGCGATCCGGCAAGCCGAGGCCGCCGACGCGCAGGCCGACCAGGTACTGGTCCGGGTCCTTGCGGTCCAGGTCGACGCCGAAACGCAGCGGCGCGGTGGTGCCGTCGAGGTCGGTGTTGCCGAAGGCCGCGATCAGCGCCTGCTTCGAGTCGATCGCGGCGATGCGGTCGAGCACCGGCTGCAGCGGACGGATGCCGGCGGCGTCGCGGGCGGCGCGGTCCATGTAGCTGGCGTAATAGTCGCACAACTTCAGCGCGTCGCTGCCCGGCGCCAGGTCCTTGCGTTGCTGCAGCGATTCGATGATCGCGTGCACCTGCGCCTCGGACTGGTCGCGCAGCATGTTGAACGAGCCGTACGAGGTCTCGTAGTCCTTCAGCTGATAGGTGTCGAGCCAGTGGCCGCTGACGTAGCGATTGAAGTCGTCGCCGGGCTTGACCTGGGTGTCGCGCGCCGACATGTCGACGCCGAAGCTGCCGAGCCGGGGCTGCCCCTTGCCAGCGGCGCCGGCCGCGGAGTCGGCGGCGTGGACGGAAGGAATAGCCAGCGCGGCGGCAAGCGCCAGGCCCAGGCTCAAACGTGAAGGCTTCATATGCGGTCCCCGCTGGAAAGGCCGCAGCCTAGCGCAGCCGGGCCGGCCTGTCGTAGGCCGATGGTTTGGGGCCCGCAGTCATAAGGCCAGCAATGGCACAGATATCCGCCGCGGCCACACGCGTGAGTTTTGGCCCCACAAGCTTCGGGCCGAGCCCGGCCCGGACCCGGCCAGTCCCGGCTAATCCCGGCCTGTATCCGGCGCCAGCAGGCCAACCCGGCGCTTCGCCGACTTCTGGCTGCGGTCGGCCCGCCGCGCTATCGTTCCGTCCCACGCTCGGGCTTGCTCCTCGATCACCCGCCTGCGCTCATCCCGATCACCGCCCAAGGAAACGCCCCGCCGTGCCGCATTACTCCGGTCCCCTGCTCACTCGTCCCGATGCCGAAACACTGCTGGCCGCGCGCACTGCCGGCACCGGCCTCTGGACCGGCTCGCTGGACCTGGGCCGTTCGAGCGGCGAAGCGCAGTTGGAAGCGGACGCCTGGGTGTGGCGCGACCAGCGTTATCCGTACCCGTCCAAACTCAAGGACCGCACCATCTACCACTGGGACGGCGAGGACTTCGCCCCGGTGTCGCGCTTCTCCGGCTCGCTGATCAAGCTGGTGCCGACCGAATGGGGCGCGCCGACCTTCGAGATCGACGGCATCAAGATGCTGCCCACCTCGAAGGCTTCGCCAGTCGACGATGCGCAGCGCAAGGTCGCCTTGGTCGAACCGCGCGGCAAGGTCGTGTTGGACACCTGCGGCGGCCTGGGCTATTTCGCCGCCTGCTGCCTCGAAGCCGGCGCCGCCCAGATCCATTCGTTCGAGAAGAACGAAGACGTGCTGTGGCTGCGCACCCTCAATCCGTGGTCGCCCGACCCGGAGGCCGCGTCGAGCGGCGGCCGCCTGCAACTGACCCATGCCGACGTTTCGCACGCGATCGCCCGGATCGCCGATGCCTCGGTCGACGCGCTGCTACACGACCCGCCGCGCTTCGGCATAGCCGGCGAGCTGTACTCGCAGACCTTCTACGACCACCTGGCGCGGGTGCTGCGGCGCGGCGGGCGCCTGTTCCACTACACCGGCAGCCCGAACAAACTCACCAGCGGCCGCGATGTCCCGCGCGAAGTGGCCAAGCGGCTCGACCAGGCCGGCTTCAAGGCCGAGCTGGCGCTGGACGGCGTGCTGGGCACCCGGCGCTGAATCGAACGTCGCGACCGAACTGATCGGGCTCGGTCGGAGCCGCCATCCGCGCCGACCGGACCGTTGCATCAACGCAACCAAAGCAACCGAACCATCCCGCTTCGGCTGCGCCGACTCGACGCGCGGCAACGCCGTGCGCGTCGTCCGATCCATCCGATCACGCTAACGCTGACTAACCTTGGCTAACGCCCGATCAACTCGCTGCGCAGTCATCGACCCGACTCATCGCCTTCCGATCGCCTGAGCACGCGAACTTCATCGCGATTTCCCGGCCTGCGAACCTTCCCGTTTCCTGCCGAACCTCGGCCGCCAGCGAATCCCGATTCGCGGCCGAGGTGTCGTCTCACAAGAAACGCGCAGCAAAACAGCAGGATACGAACCGGCAGGTTTCCGAAAGGCGAGCAGTGGATCTGGCGGTCAAGGTGATCGCCGACGCATCGCAATCCATTCTGCCTCTCTACCCGTCGATGTTCGGACGGACGCCGAGGAGAGGGAGCCGCGATGTGGGGCCGCTCGGACGCGGTCACCCCCATACCCGCGAGGATCGTTCAATGGACTACTTCATCCTGCCCGCCCCCTCCGCAGACGACGAGCTCGCCTCGGCGTCGGCCTTCGCGCTTGCTCTGTCCGGTAACGGCGATGCCGTCGCGACCGCCGACCACGCGAAGCCGCTGCTGGACCGGGGACAGGTCGTTCTAGACAAGGCGCTGTTGCGTCGGCTACGGCAAAGCCGCCTGTTGAGCCAACAGGACCTGGCCGACGACTGTTGGCGGCGCAACATCCGCGTGTCCATCGCCACGATAAAACGCGCCGAATCCGGCCGCGCCGTGCGCTTCCGCATCGCTCACGAGCTGGCCCGCTGCTTCGACGTGCCGGTCATGCGGATCGTTCGGACGCCACCGGCCGCATAGGCGGGAAGCGACGGCAAGCAGTGTCGCCCGATTGCACGCAGTGCGATGGAACTGATACCTGCGTGAGCGTTTATTGAAACTGCTTGTGCGAATGCCTTCACGAATACTGTGGCTGCAGCGTTGATTCGCGGGGAGGCGACGATGCAAAGCGCCTCCCTCCGATCGCACAGGGGAAACGCGATACCTGACGACCAACAGCCGCACACAGGCAAACACCGTTTCATTCATTCCGCGACATCACTCACACCAGGAAAGGGAATATCCACATGGCAACCGCGATCAAAGTAAGCGCCTGCGACAACGAACTCTACATCGTCGCATCGACCGGAGCGGGCACCTCCGAGATCCTCCACATCACCTCCGGCTACAACGACCCGGTGAACTACGCCGTCAACCTGAACTCGATCCTGCCGCCCGGCAAGTACGACCTGACCATGGTCGGCATCAACTGGGGCGGCCCGGCCAAGTTCGCCGTCACCGTCGGCACCACGCCGTACACCTACAACAATGCCAGCGCGCCGGTCGGCGCGGTCTGGACTCAGACGGTGTCGGTCACGGTCTAAACCACTGATCGGGTAATCCTGAGGACGCAGTGGGGTCTGCCAAGGGCATCGGCAGGCCGCATTGCGTCCACACGGATGATTGACGCGACAAGCAGCGCGCTCAGGACAAGGTCGCGACGGGGCTGGCGAAAGCGCTCGCTCCGACGAGTTGTCCGAACGATGTGCCCCTGCTCCGTTGCCAGCAACAGCGATCCTGCGGGCCGCAAATATTCATCCACCCGTGCTCTACAGCGGCCGTTTGTGCTCGCATCGAGGCCGGCCGTGCTCGCATGCTGCGTACCATCGCACTGCAGGTACAGAGGTTGGGAATGAAGTTGAAGCGAAGCAAGAGCGCAACACGCACGTTCGTGCTGTGGTCGGCCCTGATCCTGGGCATCGTTCCATCCGCGGCCATCGCCGCAGAGTCGCTCGGAGGCACCACCGAGATCGACCACGCCCTGTTATGGGGACGCGACATCGACCAGATCAGCGCGGTCATGGCGGTCAAACTCGGCTTCCAGGTCCGGCCGGGGCGCAGCACGGGAGGCGTGGCCAACCCCTATGTGCGGATGGCCGATCGCAGTTATCTGGAGTTGTTCGGCATCCTGCGAGCGGATGCTGAGCTGGACCCGGGCATGCAGGCGGACCAGGCTTCGCTGCGCGGTGGCGCGGGTTCACGGACTTTCGGTCTGCGCTCGGCGATCCTCGACCAAGCCCACAAGTTCCTGCAGCAACAGGCGTTCGCGCCGACACCGATCTTCACTGCCGCGCTTACCGATCCCGACGGCGACGGCCCAACCAGGCCGCCCCGTTGGCGGCTGTTCGCGTTCGAACCGCAGCCGCTGTCGAGCCATCTGTTCTTCATCGATTACGCGACCCTGGAAGCCAGCCCGGGTCGCGCCTCCGACGCGCGCATCGCGCCTCGACACCCCAATAGTGCGCAAGCCCTGACCGGACTATGGTTGCTGTCCTCCGATGCCGATGCCGACCGCAAGCAGTTCGAGCGGATGGGCCTCGGCGGTGCCAAGCCTGTCCGCATTCCGCAGATAGCCGCCCGGGGCTATTGCGTACCGGTGGGCCAGAAACAGGTGTTCGCTCTGCAACCCGATGGCCCCGGCCCGGCCGCGGAGGCGCTGCGCAGCGGCGGCGAGCAAGTGCTGGGTATCAGCATGGCCGTGGCCGATATCGACGTGGCGAAACGGCGGGTCGAGCGCGGCTATGAAACCGAGCTCGCGAGCTATCGTGGAGCGCTGGGCGATGCGTTCCTGGCGCCTACCCAAGGCGATCTCGGTCTGCTGATCGAGTTCCACGCTGCGTCGCAAGCCGCTGCCTGCGCTGGTGCCGCGGATTAAGGCTTGGGCCAGTGAGGCTTGGGCTGGCCGCGGACTGGCTCACTCCGCCGCGTTCGGCGCGCGGCGGAGTGTTTGCGACGAGTGCATTTGATCGGACCATGGCGAGGCCCGAATCGCACCCGCGAATCGGCGACAGCGAGGCACTTTATTGGGCCGCTCGACCGAAGCGGGTTCTGTCGCTACCACCCGTCACGGCACTTCGCATTTCCAGATCGAATCCGCGAGCCAGAGGTTGGCCCGGGTGACGTGGTTGTAGATCTCTTCCAACGGCGAACCGGCCTGCGCCGAGCATTTGGCGATGGCGTCGGCCCGGGCATCCTCAAGGGCGATACCGGGGTCGTAGCTCTGGCCGTGCCCGCTCACGGTCACGATGTCGGCGAACGCCGAGCCGGAAACGGCCAACAGCAGGGACGACGCGATGACGAGGGACGCTCGTTTCATGCTCATTCTCCGATACGGACCAGGACCCACGCATTCGACTCGCGCCATCGGCAGGCGACCGTGAAGATCGGGTAAGCGGAACGTAAAGCGCCTCGGAGCGCGAGTGCAACTAAGCCTGCGCCAGATACTTCAACCGCACGACCTCGATGGCGGATTCATCGAGCAGCTTGAGGGTGCTGTCGATCTCGACATCGCCAAGCGGGAACACCGGATCGCGCTCCACGCTCAACGAAGCGCGGGCCAGGCTCGCGCGCGCTTCGACCAGCTTGGGCAGCAGTTCCACTGCCGAATACTTCACGCCGTTCTCGCTACGCTCGAAATGATTGGCGAACACGGTCAACAGGCCGCCGATCATCGCGACCGTGGAGCCGACGACCGCGACGCCCTCTTTCGGCAGCCCCAGTTGTCCGGCCATAAGCGCCATCACCGCACCTACCGCGCCGGCGACCGCCGCGACCAACCCGCCAGCGAGTCTCAAGCGGGCGATGCGCCGGCTGCGATGGCGCAAGGCTTGAATCAGGCCTTCGATATCGGGCTGGAGCCGCGCTGCCGCCTCGCCTATCAACGCCAGCCGGGCCGCGCGCGGGTTGGGTACGGCATCGTCTTCGCCCAGGACCAGATCGGTGGAGAACAACGCGTCGGCATCGGGGAAGGCCTTCTTGAGCGCATCGACCCGCTCGGGGCTGACACGCTTCAGGTAAGAAACGACAAAGTTACTTCTCATGATCGAACCCGAAGTAGTGTTGAAACAAGGCCTGCAGGCCGAAGAACATGAAAGCCCCTACCAGCACCAGCACGAACATCAGCAGAACCCGCCATAGCAATATCGCGTAGCAGAGCAGGCCTACGAGTGTCGCCAGGCCTCCGGCCCACACGACGGTCCGTTGGCCGATATATTCGACCCGGGAGATCAGCCCCTTGCGCGGCATGAGATTCGCGCGCAACCACTCCCAGCCATTGAGGGCTGCCAGGAGCGCGAAACCGCAGAGCAAGAATTTCCAAGGCGCCTCACGGACCGCGGTGCGCAACCCACCGGCCACGCCCTTGTCCAGAAGCGGCCGGCTTTCCTGCTCCCATTGCTGGAAATAGTCGGTGAAGTCTTCGTCGGTTTGCGCGGCGCCGCTGGGAATGCGGATCACGCTGATGGCCTCGCCCTGCCCTCGCAACTCGCTGACTGTTCCGACCGTGAGCTCCAGGTACTCGGCCGAATGCCCGGCATCCAGCGCGATTTTTCCGATGCCGTCGAACGCTGCGAACAGCTCGCCGACGGCCATCGGCCGGTCCGGGATGGCCTGCAGCAGCGTGCTTACCTGGCTGGCACTGATCGGATGAGTAAAGCCGAAGTACGCTCCTTCGTTGGCCGAGCTGCAGCCGATGGGCACCAGCAGCACGCCTTGCTCGACGGCACGTTGCAACAGTCCCGGCAGATCCAGCGCCAGCGGCTCGCGCCCGGGCCCGCGATCCATGACGAACTGTCGGTTCTCCATATGACCGACCAGGATCAGGGTCTTGCCCTTGAATTCAGACAACAACCGGTCGACGTCGGCATGTTCCAGTAACCGAGAACCGCGTTTCGATGTACCCCAACCGGCATCCAACCCAGCGATGGCGTCGTGGGCGACCACCCGGTCGAGAAAGTAGACGACCTCCGGCGCGCCGCCGGGCAATGGATTTTCCAAGGCCTTGAGCGCGCGCCAGGTCGACTCGATCTGCGGCGAACGGAACTGCCACTGGTCCAGCGC
The DNA here is from genome assembly GCF_052078695.1 of Lysobacter sp. CA196. NCBI lineage: Bacteria > Pseudomonadati > Pseudomonadota > Gammaproteobacteria > Lysobacterales > Lysobacteraceae > Lysobacter > Lysobacter sp. CA196. The sequence goes on from NZ_JBQJIN010000013.1 coordinate 116,753, forward strand.
CAGCTTCGACAGGACCGGGCTGTTGCGAATGTAGGCGTTCAGGGCCTGCTGCCGATAGCCGAGTTCGTGTTCGCTCAACTTCCCGGGAGCGGCGAACTCGATATCGGACAAACGCAGCAAGCGATCGGACCGGGCCCCGTCGCCGTCGAGCAGAGGAAATTGCTCCCGCAGCGCCGCCCTATCGGCGTGCATCGACTCCCGCCACGCATCCACGATACGAGGGGGCATCTCGTCCAAGCTTGCGTCCGCCTGTCGCTTCCTGGCGAATGCCACTAACTGTTTCGCATCGGCGGAGCGTAGCTTCGACACCCATTCGGCGTTGTGGGCGTCGATGCGCCGTTCCATTTCGGCCAGATACCGCTTGCCCGCAGCTGCGGTTTCAGTCGGACCCGTCGCTCGTGCCGCTGCGGTCTGCAGCGACAAACCCGCACCGTGCAGTCCGCTGAGGTAGGCCTGCAATTCTCCGGGAGAGAGGCCGTCGACCCATTCCCTGGCTGCCCTGAGCGTGCCGTTCGCGAGTTCCTGGTCGGTGGCCGTCGCCTCTTGTCGCAGCCTGTACTCCACTTCGGCACGCTCGAACGCTTGCCGTTGTCGCTGCGTTTCGACGGTTTCGACATGGGCCTTGCCAGGCTCGACACGCGAGGAGGATCGGCCGCGCTGCGCACTGGCGTCGGCTGCAAAGATAGTCAACACCAGGCACATCGCAAGCGACGACCAACGCATAGTCAGATCCCCCTTCCTTGCCGAGCCTGCGCCTGTGCGTCGACCGTGCGCGTGGCCCGCCCTTCCTCCACAACGCAGCGGCGCGAGCGCAACGGCCATCGAGCGCTTCGACGCGGCCATAAGTGCTTCACGCCCAGCCCGAGACCTCGCGAAAGCACATTCAACGATCAGGAAAGAGCGATCAGCAGCCGGCCCGCATCCATGCTTCGCTGCCGCCGCTTGTCTCCCTCTCCCGCATGCGCGTCAAAGGGCCTGGATGAAGGCGTGCGAGTCCATCGGTCGCGAAACGATTCGCGTCCACCGCGTTTTTATTTGTAAGCCCGCAAGCGAACTTGCGGCGACGCTTCACCTGCCATGACCTTGCGCACTGTCCGGTCCCGACACGATTACGTTCTCTTGGACTGGCCTATTCCGACCACCGGTCCGTCGATGCGACGCAGCCATGCCGGCGTTCGCCTCATCGTGCCGAAGTTTTCCGAAGGAACCCAAGATGCATCGTCGTGACTTACTCCGCTTCGCCGCCCTTTCGCCCTTGCTCGCCGCCGCAGGCGGAGCCATTGCCGCCGAGGCGCCGGGGCCGATCGACCTGATGCCGAAGCTCTGGCAAGCCTACGACGACAGCCGAGACGCGGACGACCGCGCACGAGCGCTCGCAGCGACGTTCTTCAGCGAGCATGCCGAGGTCTATGCCGGCGCCGGCCTGAAACCGACGCCCGAACGCCTGGGCAAATGGCTGCCGCAGTTCGACGCGATGGCCGGCCGGGTACGCACGCTCAGCGCCGACTTCGGCCGCCACTACCGGCGCCATGTGCAACACTTCCAGGTCGAGTTTCCCGAATTCCGCCGCGAGCGCGCGCCGATCTATCTGATGCCCTCGCTGTTCGGCTTCGACGGCCATCTGCAGCCGTGGCAGGGCAAGTTGCCGTTGTTCATCGGCATCGACGGCATCGTCCGCTACCACGGCGCCGAGGCGAACCTGTCGGTGTTCCTCGATCACGAGTCCTTCCACCTCTATCACGCGCAGTTGCTGCCCGATCTGATCGTCGACGACGCTCCGCCGGTGTACGGCTCGCTGTGGAGCGAAGGCATCGCCACCTACGTCAGCGAACGCCTCAACCCGGACGCAAGCCTGCTGCAGGTGCTGCTCGACGACCGCAAGCTCGCCCAGGCCGACGCGGCGACCGTGCGCGATCTCGCCAGCGGATTGCTGAAGGTGCTCGACTCGGTCGCGGCGGACGACTCCAACCGTTACTTCAGCGCCGGCCATCGGGGCCCGGAGCCGGCGCGCGGCGGCTACCTGGTTGGCCTGATCCTTGCACGCAGGATCGGCCGCGACCTGCCCTTGGCGCAGTTGCCGCAGATACCCACGCCGAAGGTCCGTCAGTTGCTCGAACACCACTTGGCGGAACTGGCGCAAGGCGCGGCATGACGCCCAAGGTCGCCGTCCGTCGCCTGCCCGGTCCCGCAGCCGCCTCCCTGACCCGCTTTTAATGCGCGCCCTGCTTTAATCCCCAGGTTCCGACTGGCCTGTCGCTGCGTCTGGGGATCGGAAAGCAGCGATGGGCCATTGCCGTCCCCACCCAGGGGCCGCGACGCTGGCCGCCGTGCCCGCCCTGGCCGAAGTCGATCACGGCTGTCGCGCTCCTGCGCGTATTCCGGGAGGCCCCATGTACCTGTCCCTGCCCGCACTCCGCCCCCTCGCCCTGTCCTGCGCCCTCGCCTTGCTGGCGCTGGCTTCCTGCCGCAACACCGGGCCGACCGCCGACAACCCGCCGGCGACGGAGCCCGCGGTGTCGCCACCGCAATTGGCGATGGTCGGCGCGCATCTGCTCGAGGGCCTGGGCGATTACCGTTTCCCGGTCACCAGCCGCAACCCCGAGGTGCAACGCTGGTTCGACCAGGGCCTGATGCTGACCTACGGCTTCAACCACGACGCCGCCGAACGCTCCTTCCTCAAGGCCACGGAACTCGACCCCGATTGCGCCATGTGCTGGTGGGGCGCGGCGCTGGTGCTGGGCCCGCACGTCAATGCGGCGATGGACCCGCAGCAGAACGGCAAAGCCTGGACCCGACTGCAACGCGCACTGGCGCTGGCGCCCAAAGCCAGCGAACGCGAGCGCGCCTTCATCCAGGCGCTGGCAGCGCGCTATGCGCAAGACCCGCCGGCCGACCGCAAGCCGCTGGACCTGGCCTATGCCGAGGCCACCCGCAAGCTGGTGCAACAGCGCCCGGACGACCTCGACGCCGCGACCTTCCACGCCGAAGCGCTGATGGACCTGCAGCCCTGGGATTACTACGACGAAAAGCAACGGCCCAAGGGCGGCACCGCCGAAGTCGTGTCGACCCTGGAATCGGTGATGGCGCGCAACCCCGATCACGCCGGCGCCCTGCATCTGTACGTGCACGCCGTCGAAGCCTCGTCCGCACCCCAGCGCGGCGCCGCCGCCGCCGACCGGCTGCGCGAGCTGATCCCCGGCTCCGGCCATCTGGTGCACATGCCCGCGCACATCTATTCGCGGGTCGGGCGCTGGCACGACGCGGTGATCGCCAACCAACGCGCGATCGAAGCCGACGACGCCTATCTGGAGCTGTGCCGCGGCAACACCCAGGGCGTGTATCCGCTCGGTTACGTGCCGCACAACCACCACTTCCTGTGGTTCGCCGCCAGCATGGAAGGCAGCAGCGCGGTGGCGCATGCGGCCGCGCAGACCACCGCCGAGCGCACCAACCTGCAGGACCTGATGCGCAAGGACGGCTTCGCGGTGTTGCAGCACTACTGGATGACGCCGTGGTTCGAGCGCGTGCGTTTCGGCCGCTGGGACGAAATCGCCAAGGCGCCGAACCCGGCGCCGGACCTGCCCTACGTCACCGCGATCTGGCACTACACCCAGGCCATGGCCGCGGTGCGGCAGCGCCGCCTGGCCGATGCGCAGCGCCATCTCGAAGCCTTGCGCCCGCTCGCTGCCGACCCGGCGATGGAAAAGCTGACGGTGTGGAACCGCTACCCGCTGTCGCACGCGGCGCGCATCGCCGAACGCGTGGTCACCGCGGAGATCTCAGCGGCGCGCGGCAAGCACGATGTCGCCGTGGCCGCGTTGCGCGAGGCCATCGCGATCGAGGACCGCATTCCCTACGACGAGCCGCCGGGTTGGCATGCGCCGGTGCGGCAGACGCTCGGCGCGATCCTGCTCGACGCCCGCCGCCCGGCCGAGGCCGAACGCATCTATCGCGAAGAGCTGCTGCGCAACCCCGGCAACGGCTGGTCGCTGTACGGGCTGGCCGAGAGCCTGCGCGCGCAGAACAAGAACGCCGAAGCCACCGACGCCCAACGCGAGTTCGCCCAAGCCTGGCGCAATGCCGACATACGGCTGACGGCGTCGCGGATGTAGGCGGCGAGAGCGGCGCGCACGGGCCGGCCCCGCATCGAAGGCCGCCGAGGACAGTGCACGCCGCCCCTTTTTTCGGTCGCAGCTGGGGCTATGCTCGGCCCAGTCCTCTGGGAGTCGCCGATGGACCGGACCGAGTCGATTGCCGCTCCGACCCCACCGCGCGTGCTCGCGCGCGACGCTCACCCGCCGGTATCGTGGCGCGACAGCCTGCGCACCAAGCTGATGCTGTGGTTCGGGGTGCTGGTCGGGGTGCTGCTGCTGATCGGCTTCGTCGTCGCCTTCCTGATCGCCCGCCAGCAGATCATCGCCGGCGCGCAGGACAAGACCCGTTACGAAGCGGCGCAGACCGCCGACCGCCTGCTCGCCTCGATGGAGTCGGTGCGCATCACCGGCGCGGCCATGATCGGCCTGTTCAACAGCCTGGCGCTGGACCGCGAGGCGACGATCAAGGCGATGGAAGCCCTGCTGGATGCCGACGCCAGCACCGTCGGCGGCCTGATCGCGCTCGAACCCGGGGTGCTGCGCGATGGCTTGCCGATGGCGTACTACGTCGGCGTGGATCGTCGCGGCGTGGCGAATCGCGACCTCATCGCCATCGGCTACGACGCCCATCGCCAGCCCTGGTACCAGCGCACCTTGGCGGCCGACACGCCGTGGTGGTCGGAGCCCTACTTCAACGAAACCGCCGGCGGCCACTGGATGAGCACCTTGAACCTGCCGCTGCGCGCAGCCGACGGCAGGCGCCTGGGCATGGTCAGCCTGGACGTGCCGATCGCGCGCTGGGCGGAACTGGTCGAACCGCTGCATCACATCTACGGCCAGCGCCCCGCGCTGTTCGCGCCCAGGGGCACCGTCACCCTGCACGCCGACCCGAAGGTCGCCTTGAAGACCACGCTGGAGCGCTACATCGCCTCGGCCGGGCGCAGCGATCTGACCGAGATGGCCGTCGCGCAGGCGCAGCGGCGCCGGTTCGAGTTCACCCATGTGCTGCCGAGCACCCGCGAGACGCGCTACTCGGTGCTCGAACCGATCGGCAAAACCGGCTGGAGCCTGCAGGTGTCGATGTCGCACAAGCCGCTGCTGGCCGCGCTCAAGCGCACCATCGCTCAGCTGGCGATCATCGTAACCCTGGTGTCGCTGATGATTACCCTGCTGGTGCGGCGGATGGCGGCGCGCATCACCACGCCCCTGAGCGACCTGACCGGTTCGGCCAGCCATTTCGCCGCCGGCGAATTCGACTACCCCTTGCACCAGACCGAGCGGCGCGACGAAGTCGGGGTGATGGCGCGCGCGTTCGACAACGCACGCGGCTCGATCAAGCGCCAGATCGTCGAGATCCAGGACATGAGCACGGCGCGGCAGAAACTCGAAAGCGAGCTGGACATCGCGCGCGAGATCCAACTGGCGATGTTGCCGGGCGCGCGCGTGCTCGGCGCCGACGAGTGGCGCCTGCAGGCGAATGCGCGCCTGGAACCGGCCAAGGCGGTCGGCGGCGACTTCTACAGCTTCTTCGAGCGCGACAGCCACACTTTGTGGTTCGCGATCGGCGACGTTTCCGACAAGGGCGTGCCGGCGGCCTTGTTCATGGCCCGCACCATGACCGTGCTGGAGATAGCCGCCGGCCGCGGCGGCTCGCCCGGGATCGCCCTGCAGGAGGCCGCGCTGCGCCTGCTCGAAGGCAACGACACCTGCATGTTCGCCACGGTCATGTGCGGTTTGATCGACGCGCGCAGCGGCGAGCTGGCGTTGGCCAGCGCCGGTCACGAACCGCCGGTGCTGCTGCGCGCCGACGGCAGCGCCGAATTCGTCGACTTGCCCTCGGGTCCGCCGCTGGGGGTGGTGGCCGACGAACACTATCCGATCTGGCGGGGCCGCCTGCGCAACGGCGAGGCCCTGGTGGCCTATACCGATGGCATCACCGAAGCCTTCGACGCCAAGCAACAACCGTTCGGCGGCGAGCGTTTGTTGGCTTCGCTGCGCGGCAGCAACGAAGCGAGCACGCTGTGCAGCGCCCTGGTCGCCGACGTGCATCGCTTCGCCGCCGACGCACCGCAATCGGACGACATCACCGTGCTGTCGCTGCACTGGACCGGCAACGACGACGGCGAGCAACCGAACGAGCCTCTGTCGCAGCGGTTCCGCGCACCGCAGGAACGCGCCCGGCTTCCGGAGTTGCTCGCCGCGGTCGACGAGGCGCTGGTCAAGGCCGGCATCGACCCCGCGCTGATCGGCGACGTGCGGCTCATCACCGAGGAAGTGATGTGCAATGCGGTCGACCACGGCGCCCAGCCCGGCGTCGAGCACGAGGTCGCCGTCGAACTCGCGATCGAACGCGAGCGCATCGTCCTGCAATTCCGCGACGACGGCGCGCCGTTCGACCCGCTGTCGGAGCCCGAACCCGACCTGGATGCCGACATCGACGATCGCCCGCTGGGCGGCCTGGGCCTCCATCTGGTCCGTACCCTCGCCAATCACGCGACCTATGCGCGCGAGGGCCGCTACAACGTGCTGCACATCGTGCTGCTACGACCCGCTGCCGGCGACTGAGGCCGGCATCTAGAACCTGGAGCCACGCATGGACCTGACCATCCGGATCGACCCAGCCACCGCCCACAGCCAGCGCGTCTACCTCGCTGGCCGTCTGGACACCGCCAGCTACGCCGAACTCGACCGCCAACTGGGGCCGACGCTCGCCTCCAGCGTGCCGTCGCTGGTGCTCGATCTCGCCGACCTGGAATACATCAGCTCCGCCGGCATCCGCTCGATCTTCCGCGCGCGCAAGGCGCTGTCGGCGCGCGGCGGCAAGGTGGTCGTGGTCAACCCACAGCCGCAGATCCAGAAAGTGTTCGACCTGGTCAAGGCGGTGCCGATGAGCGAAATCTTCAGCAGCGTCGAAGAGGCCGACGCCTACCTCGACGCGATGCAACGCAAAGTGCTGGCCAGGGGCGAGGACGCCGACGACGATTGAGTGGCTGAAACGGGATAAGCGGCGCCGCAAGCAAGGCCAAGACCTGGAGCCCACCCGCCGGGCTTTCCGCGGTGAGCCGAAGCCCCGGCCCGGCAAAGGCGCGCCGCGCCGGACCGCCCTGGCGGCGGGAGGTCCAACGGGCTGCCCTGAAGCACTTGCATATCGTTTTTCGATATTATATATATCGCTTACCGATATAACGCAGGCAGCCGCCCCATGACCCGTCCTCCAAACGCCCTCACCCTGGCCCGCCCGCTGATCCGCGGCCTGATCGTCCTCAACGCCCTGTACGCCTTCGCCATCGCCGCGCTGCTGGTCGCGACCTTCGTCAACCCGAAGCTGTTGTTCGAGGCCCTCGGCGTGGCTTACGAACATTTGCATAACGCCCTGCGCGCCGTCGTCGTGCTCGGCATCGTCGCCGCCTACCTCACCCATCGCGTGCTGCGCGCACTGCTGGCGATCGTCGACAGCGTGCGCGACGGCGATCCCTTCATCAGCGACAACAGCCGTCGCCTGCAAGCCATCGCCTGGTGGGTACTGGCCGGCGAAGGCCTGCGCCTGCTGATCGGCGCCATCGTCTACGGCGCCTCGAAAGCGGCCCCGTCGCTGAAGATGGACCTCGACGTCGGCTTCTCGTTCGCACCGTGGCTGGCGGTACTGCTGTTGTTCGTGCTCTCCCGCGTATTCGAACAAGGCGCGCGGATGCGCAGCGACCTCGAAGGCACGGTGTAAGCCATGGCCATCGTGATCCGTCTCGACGAAAAACTGCACGAACGCCGCATGACCCTGACCGAACTGTCCGAGCGCGTCGACATCACCCTGGCCAACCTGTCGATCCTCAAGACCGGCAAGGCCAAGGCCATCCGCTTTTCCACCCTGGAAGCGATCTGCAGCGTGCTGGATTGCCAACCCGGCGACCTGCTCGCGTTCGATCCGACGCAGGCGGCGCAGGAGTGAGGGCAGGCGCTGAAGCCTCTGGATCCCCGCCTTCGCGGGGATGACGAAATAGAAAGTCGCGCGACCTTGAAGCTATGCCCCTCACCGTCGTTCCCGCGAAGGCGGGAACCCAGGGCTTCATCGCGACAAGACTCTGACCGCGACTTGTGCCGGATTGCAGATGGCATCGGCGCGAGATTGAAACACCGTGGTCGCGGCTTGCACCGCTCCTACCCTCTCAAGCGGCGACCAAGACGCTCTGATCTCGCGTCGGTTCCGGCTGGAGCCCAGGGTAGGAGCGACGCAAGTCGCGACCGCGCCCTCGCGGTCACGGGGCGTATCTTTCGATCAAGAGCAAAGCTTCCGTCCGCTGACGCGGCCGGGTTACTTTCTTTTGCTGGCCCAAAAGAAAGCTAACCAAAGAAAAGGCCTTCCTTGCAAGGGCACAAGCCCGCACGATCGATGCATACGCAGGGATGCTCCAGACAGGCCATCCATGGCCTGCTTGCGCACGGCCCGCATCCATGCGGGCCGCCCTACGGGTCTACTGTTGACCGGCAGAGCCAAGGCCAAGGCAACGGCAACGGCAACGGCAACGACGTTACTGCTGTTGCTCTGTTCTGCTGTGCGTCGTCTCGCACTAGCGAAGGCAACAGAAGACCCGGAGGGCGGCCCGCATGGATGCGGGCCGTTTTTCATCGGGACAGGGATGTCCCGTATGAAAAATCCCCGCGTTAGCACCGCTCGTGCGGGCCTGTGATTCAAAGAAAAGCAACCTCTTTGGTTAGCTTTCTTTTGTTGCTTTAGACAAAAGAAAGTAACCCGCCGCTTTAGTGGCGGAAGCTTTTGGCGTTTGATCTAGATATTGATCTTGCTTGATATAAGCGCCGCGAATCCGTCACAGCGCGGTCGCGACTTGCGTCGCCCCTACCCAAGCGAAAGCATGCCGCTTCGATGGGCGACATCAGCACTATCGCCTCTGCGCGTCCCTTGGTCGCGGCTTGCGCCGCTCCTACCCTGGCGAGGCATCACCCCTTCGATCAATGACGAAAGCATTGCGGACTCTGCGCGTCCCGTGGTCGCGGCTCACGCCACTCCTACAGGGGGAGGTTCACTCCTCCACCCCGCCCCCGGAAGCGACAACCATGAAGAACGCGAGAGCCATCCTCACCACACCTCACACCGCTTCTGCTCCGCCCGCACCATCGCATCGCCCGCCTTGCACTCGAACACCTGCTGGAACGCCGGCAGGTTCGACAGCGGGCCGTTGACTCGGTACTTCGCGACCGGGTGCGGGTCGCCCTGGATCATGGTGCGCTGGGTTTCCAGGCGGGTTTCGTCGCCGCGGAACTGGCCCCAGGCAATGAAGAACTGTTTCTCGGGACTGAAGCCGTCCAGGGTCGGTTCCGGGCCCTTGCCTTCGCGCGACTTCAGATAGGCGCGATAGGCGATCTTGGCGCCGGCCAGGTCGCCGATCGATTCGCCCAGCACCAGCTTGCCGTTGTGGTGCTGGCCGGGTTCGATGAAATAGCCCTCGAACTGGTCGACCACGCATTGGCCCTTGGCCGCGAACTGCCGGCCGTCGGCCGGTGTCCACCAATTGGACAAGCGGCCCTTGGCGTCGAACTGCGCACCCTGGTCGTCGAAGCCGTGGCTGATCTCGTGGCCGATCACCACGCCGATGGCGCCGTAGTTGACCGCGTCGGTGGCGTTCACGTCGAACGCCGGCGACTGCAGGATGCCGGCCGGGAACACGATCTCGTTCTGCAAGGGGTTGTAGTAGGCGTTCGAGGTCGGCGGGGTCATGCCCCAACGGCTCCGGTCGGTGGGCTTGCCGATCTGGCTGCGGTTGTCGGTCACGTTCCAGCGCGAGGCGGCAACGACATTGTCCCAGGCCGAGTCGCGGCTCACCGCGACGCCATGGTAGTCCTTGAACTTGTCTGGGTAGCCGAGTTTGGCGACGAAGGTCGAACGTTTTTCCAATGCCTTTTTCTTGGTCGCATCGTCCATCCAGGCCAGCTCGCCGATGGTGTCGTCCATCGCCGCGAGGATGTTCTTGACCATGTCCTGCATGCGCGCCTTGGCTTCCGGCGGGAAGTACTTCTCGACGTACTTCTGCCCCAGCGCTTCGCCGAGCTGGGTGTCGGTGAGCTCGGCGCAACGCTTCCAGCGCGGCTTCATCTGAGTGGCGCCGGTCAGGAACTTGCCGTTGAAGGCGAAATTCTCCTCGACGAAGGGCTGCGACAGCGAGTCGGCGGCGGTGTTGAGCAGATGCCATTGCAGATAGATCTTCCACTGCGGCAAGGGCGTCGTCGCCAGCTCCTTCTCGACCTGCTGCAGGAACTTCGGCTGGGTCACGTTGACGGCGTTGCGCGGCACGCCGGCCGCGTCGAAGTAGCGCCCCCAGTCGAAGCTTGGCGCGAGCTTGGACAGGTCCGCGAACGCGGTCGGGTTGTCCTGCAGCTTCGGGTTGCGCAGTTGCACGTTGTCCAGCGAGGCTTCGGCCAGGCGCTTCTCGAAGTCGAACACGGTTTGCGCATCGCGCTGGGCCTGCTCGGCCGGGGTGCCGGCCAGTTCGAACATCTTGGCCACATGCACCAGGTATTTGGCGCGCGCCTCGACGAAACGCGGTTCGGGCTTGAGGTAGTAATCGCGATCCGGCAAACCGAGGCCGCCGGCATAGACATGGGCGATGGTCTGCGACGGCTCGCGCAGGTCTTCGCCGGCGAACAGCACGAACGGCACGCCCACGCCGGCGTCCTGCAACTTGCGGATCATGCGCTGCACACCGGCGCTGTCGTTGACAGCGCCGATCTCGCTCAGCCACGGCTGCAGCGGCTTGCTGCCCAGCGCATCGACCCGCGACTCGTCCATGCAGGCGGCGTAGAAATCACCGGCCAACTGGCCCGCGCTGCCCTTCGGCCAATCCTTGCGCGCCGACAATTCGTCGAGGATGTCGCGCACCCGCTCTTTGTTGAGCTCGCCCGATTGCCAGCGCCGGCTCCAGCGGTCCATGTAGTCCGGGATCGGGTTCTGCTGCCGCCACGCGCCGTTGGCGTAGTCGTAGAAATCGTTGCAGGCATTGCCCTGGCGATTGATGTCGTCGGGCTGGATGCCGTGCAAGGCGCCGGCGGACGCGGTGGACATGGCCAACAAAGCGACGAGCGGGAGGCTGGACTTGGACACGGCACGATCCCTGCTGAATGGTGTCGCCACTATAGCGAGCGCCCCGGCCCGGACCCGTCCCAGAAGTCCTGTTCGCACCGGACCCCGTTCGCATTCCGCCGAGCGGCCGGAGATCGCCGCGCCTCCATCCGACACCGTCTCGATGCGCCGCACCACGTTTCGCCCGCGCTTCTCGCCTCGGACCGAGCACAACCCGCCACCCTGACACGTCCACAGGCTGCACGAGGCTGCAATGCCGCATTGCGACGCCTTCAAGCCGTGTGCGCGATCCCGGTTTCCGCACGGCAAAAAACCCACTGCGTCGCGTCATTGAAAGCGTGATCCGACTCAAGTCGAGGCACATTGCGCCTGACTATGCTCGCCGCCGGATCGCTCGACGATCCGCTCCGCACCGGCCGCGAAGCCCGGACAGCGTGTCGCTTCGCATGACGATTCCTCCCATCCACTCAGGATTCTTTCTCATGCGCTACAAGTCCTCCGCTGCACGCACGAAATCCGCACGCCCCCACTCCGCGCCCCTGCTCCGCCTGCTGCTGCCGTGCCTGGCGATCGCGGCGATGCCCGCCGTCGCGCCGCTCGCCGCACCGCCGTCGAACGCTCCCGTGTCGCAATCGGCCATGCCCAAGCCGGCCAAGACCCAACTCGGCCGCTACGACTCGCGCGAATACATCGAAGTCAAATTCGTCCGCGACAGCCAGGTGCGTCTGCAGAGCGGACGCCCGACCTCGGCGAAGTACGGGCGCCTGACGGCGCTGGAAAGCCTGGCCGGCGGCGCCGGCCCAGTCGCGAACATGGAACCGCTGTTCCGCGCCGACGAGGCCATGCTCACCTCGCTGTCGAAGAGCGCGCAGCCGCAGGCGCAGAACGAACAGCCCGACTTGAGCCAGTGGTTCCGCCTGAAGATGCGCCCAGGCCAGGACATCCGGCGGGTGATCGACGAACTCAACGCCATGAGCATCGTCGAGATCGCCTACCCGGCGGCGCTGCCGATGCCGCTGCCGGCCTCGCCCGCTTATCACGACCAGCAGCACTACCAGTTGCCTGCGGCGCAGAGCGGTATCGACAGCCAGTACGCCCGCACCGTGGCCGGCGGCGACGGCACCGGCGTGCGCGTGCTCGACATCGAATACAGTTGGAACACCAACCACGAAGACCTGTCCAAGCTGCGCCTCGCCGGCGCGCTGATCGCCAACGGCACCCCGAGCGACCCGTTCAACGACAACAACCACGGCACCGCGGTGATGGGCGAGTTGATCGCCGACAACAACGGTATCGGCGTCACCGGCCTGGTCAGCGGCGCCAGCGCCCACTACACCAACGCGATGAATACCCAGCGCGGTTACGACCTGGCCAACGCCATCCTGACCGCCGCCAACGCACTGCGCGCCGGCGACGTCATGCTGCTGGAACAACAGGCGGCGGGACCGAGCGGCTGCAGCAACTACGTGCCGGTGGAGTGGACGCCGTCGGTGTACGACGCCATCGTCGTCGCCACCAACAAAGGCGTGCACGTGGTCCAGGCCGGCGGCAACGGTAATATGAATCTCGACAACACCACCTGCTTCGGTTCGCCGTTCCCGCGCAGCCGCCCGGACTCGGGTTCGATCATCGTCGGCGCCGGCGGCCCACGCTCCAACATATGGTGCAGCGACACGGTCGCCGAGCGCGCCAAGCAGCCGTTCTCGACCTACGGCCGCCGCGTCAACGTGCAGGCCTGGGGCCGCTGCGTCACCAGCGCCGGCTATGGTGAGCTGTACAACGGCGGCGTCAACGCGCGCTACACCAAGACCTTCGCCGGCACCTCCAGCGCCTCACCGATCGTCGCCGCCGCGGTGGTCGCGTTGTCGGGCATCGCCAGGCAACGCGGCATCACCCTCACGCCGCGGCAGATGCGCGAGCTGCTGATGACCACCGGCACCCCGCAGACCGGCACCGGCGGCCAGATCGGCCCGCTGCCGGACCTGCGCGCCGCGATCGCACGCCTCGGCACGATGCGCTGAACCCAGGCGAGCGAAGGGCACCTGCCCTTCGCTCGCGTCTCCAAGAGCGACGACACAAAGGGTAGGAGCGGCGCAAGCCGCGACCGCGAAACCGAAGCTGCGACGGATGTTGCGCATGCGCAGTCGCGACTCACGTCGCGCCTACCCTTGGAACGCCGACCTTTGTAGGAACGGCGCAAGCCGCGACCACGACCATGCAACTGCGACGAACCATTGCCTCGCAGCGTGGGTCGCGACTCACGTCGCCCCTACAGTGAGTCATCGGCTTCAAGGGGTAGGAGCGGCGCGAGCCGCGACCGCGAAATCGAAACGGCGACGGATGTTGCGCATGCGCAGTCGCGACTCACGTCGCTCCTACCCTTGGAACGCCGACCTTTGTAGGAACGGCGCAAGCCGCGACCACGACCATGCAACTGCGACGGACCATTGCCTCGCAGCGTGGGCCGCGACTCATGTCGCTCCTACAGTAAGCCACCGGCTTCAAGGGGTAGGAGCGGCGCAAGCCGCGACCGCGAAACCGAAGCTGCGACGGATGTTGCGCATGCGCGGTCGCGACTTGCGTCGCTCCTACCCTGGATCGCCGACCTTTGTAGGAGCGGCACGAGCCGCGACCGCGAAACCGAAACGGCGACGGATGCTGCGCATGCGTAGTCGCGACTTGCGTCGCTCCTACCCTTGGAACGCCGACCTTTGTAGGAACGGCGTAAGCCGCGACGACGACCATGCAACTGCGACGGACCATTGCCTCGCAGCGTGGGCTGCGACTCACGTCGCTCCTCCTTCATTCACGATTTTCATAATCGGCAACCGTGCGCTAGCGCAAAAACAAGCACGCCGTCTCAATTTCCAGGTGGGGGTGCCCCAACGCGGCCCCGTTCTATCCAGTGCGGCCCGGCCGAGCGCTTCATGCCTGCCACCTCAGCGACCTGCCCCGGCCCCGCCGCCACTGTTGTCCGCATCCCTCTCTGCCTTAGGAGTTTTTGGATATGCGCAAGTTCAGTATGTCGGTTCTCGCTGCCACCGTAGCCATGACCGTATCCGGCGCGGCCTTCGCCGCCGACGATCTCGCCCCCGCGTTGAAGTCGGCCATGCAGCGCGACCTGGGATTGTCGGGCACGCAACTGGCCCAGTACCTGAAGACCGAACGCCTCGCCGCACAACAAGAAAAGACTCTGGAAAAGCAGCTCGGCCGCCACTTCGCCGGCGCCTGGCTCGAGCGCAAGGCCGACGGCTCCTTTGGCGTGGTCGCCGCCAGCACCTCGATCAAGGCCGCCAAGGCCGCGGCCGGCGTGGAAACCCGCCAGGCGCGTCATAGCCTGGCCGCGCTCAACGCCGCCAAGGGACAACTCGACAGCCAGCTCGCGCGCAACGGCAAGGCACCGAAGGGCGTGTACAGCTGGGCGGTGGACCTGCCGAGCAACAGCGTGACCGTGGGCGTGGCCCCGGGCGCGGAAGACGCCGGCGTCGACTTCATCGCGCGCAGCGGCCTGGATGCGAGCACCGTGCGTTTCGAAACCCTGAGCGAAGCGCCGCAGCGCCGCATCGCGATCCAGGGCGGCCGCGGTTATCTGCGCGACCCGGGCGACGGCTACGTCTATGCCTGCTCGGTCGGTTTCTCGGTGACCAAGGGCACCACCCTGGGCTTCGCCACCGCCGGCCACTGCGGCGACACCGGCGAAGTCGTGTATCACGAAGTCTCGCAGTGGACCCCGGGCGTGCGCCTGGGTTCGTTTGCCGCTTCCTCGATGCCGGACGACAACCAGACCGGCCCCGACCGCGGTTGGGTGCAGGTCGACAACACCCACACCCTCTCGGCCAGCGTCTACGGATACGGCAATGGCGACGTCAACGTCAGCGGCAGCACCGAAGCCGCGGTCGGCGCAGCCCTGTGCCGTTCCGGCCGCACCAGCAGCTGGCGCTGCGGCGCCATCCGCAGCAAGAACATGACCGTGTCCTACGTCGACGACGCCGGCAATCCGGACGGCACCGTGACCGGCCTCACCCAGACCACTGCCTGCTCCGAAGGCGGCGACTCCGGAGGCTCGTTCATTACCGGCGCCGGCCAGGCCCAGGGCGTGTTGTCGGGCGGCAGCGGCAGCTGCAAGGGCCGTCAAGGCCGTACCGGCGGCGGCAACAGCTACTTCACCCCGATCAACTCGATCCTCAGCACCTATGCCTTGACCTTGAAGACCACGCCGTAATTCATCGCGGTTGCAGCACCTGTCTGAGCGCCCTGGGCAACCGGGGCGCTTTTTTGTGCGCCTGCGTCGGGCGCAGCCCCTCCCCGCTCCCTCCTGCAACCAACGGGTAGGAGCGGCGCAAGCCGCGACCGCGCTGTCACGATCTCGCGTCGAAACTCACCATATCCCGGGTCAAGACTTCGAGTGACATCGCCCATGAGCGACCGCGGTCGCGGCTTGCGCCGCTCCTACTCCTGCGAACTCGGTTGCAGGGGGATCCGGCGCGAGGCTGAAACTTCGCGGTCGCGACCTATCTCGCTCCTACAGAGAGACTGAGGGATATCGCAAGGTCGGGCGTATTCGCACACGACGGCCGGACCGCCGGCCGTCGTGTGCCTGGCCAGCGATCAGGGTTCGATGGTGATCATCGGCGGGCCGCCATCGCCACGCACCGCCGCACCACTGGCCACGGTGGTGGCCATGCAGGTGCTGGTGTGGTCGATCGCGTTGGTCGTCGCACCATCCGCGCCGACCAGGGTCGTGCGCCAGGAGAAGGTCGCGGTCGGCGTCGTCCCTGTGGTCGTGCACTTGAAGTTGAAGGTCAACGGCGAAGCGGTATTGCTGGTGTAGCTGCCGTTGTAGTCGCTGCAGCTCCAACCGGAGGGGCAGCTCATGATCTTGGTCTTGCGCTGCACGGTGAATTTCGGCACGCCCTTGTAGAACACCTGCGCCTGGAAGCTGACGTTGTGCGGCCCCGACACGTTCGGGATGCTGGTCAGGCTGAAAGCTTCCTTCAGCACCGACACGCTGAGCGCGGAGAAGTGGTCCACCGGCACGAAGTACAGGTCGTTATGAGTCGGCGTGCCCGCGCCGCCGCGGCCGTGGACGAGGCCGTAGGCGGTGTTGGTGCCGAACACCGGCCCGCCGCTGTCGCCGAAGTCGTTCATCACCTGGTTGCTGGCATTGTGCACGCGGATGAAGGTGCCCACCACGCCGTTGTACATCGCCTGCGCATTCTTGTCGGCGACCTGGCCGCAGGTGTAGTTGGTGGTGATGCCGTTCTTGCAGGCCGTCGCGCCGATCGGCAGGTTGGCCGAGGTCGTCTCGCTGGTGATCGACATCGTCGCCTGCGGCCCGCCGACCAGCTTGATCTCGTTGCTCTGCACCTGCGGCGTTCCCACGGATTGCTTGTTCCATTGCAGGTCCAGCGAACCGCTGTTCTGCTCGCTCTGGAATGCCAAGGTGACGTTCGGGCTGCCGATGTAGGTCAGCGCGTTGTCGCAATGCCCGGCCGTGATCATGCCGAGTTCGCGCGTCGCGTTGACCACGTTGAAGCCGGCGGTGCAGTTCATCGTTGCACCGGTGACCTGATTGCCGCCGACCATGGCGGTGGGCGTCATCAGCGCCGGCACCTTGTGCAGCTTGATGTAGTCGGCCACCGCCATCAGCCCGGACAGGCGCTTGGACGCGGTCGCGGTGTCGAGCACGAACAGATTGACCTGCGAGGTCTTGAGGTCCAGCCCGGACTCGAATGCGACACCCGAGCGGCTCAGCTCCGCCGCCAATTCCTCCTGTGCCCCGCGCAGCAGCTCCAACGGCCGCGGCGCCAGTTGCGCCACGAACTCAGGGGCCTTGGTGTAGCGCGACAACAGCGCCTTCGGCGTCTTGGTGAACCGCACCACCACCCGGTAGGTCGGCTGATGCTCGATGTACAGACCGGCGAAGGTATCCGGCAACTCGCGCTGCAGCCGTTGCTCCAACTGCGCGATCTCCGCCACCTGCGCCGTGCGGCGCTTGGCCTCGGCCAGCGGCACCTTGAACTGCTGCGCATACGACACCGCGATCGGGTCGCCGCCGGCCGACTGCGCATTGAGGCCCAGCGAGAACAGCAGGCCGACGGCAAGCGCCGCCGGGGCAAGACGTGCGGAACGACGATATCCAAAATCCATGATGGTTAACGCTCCTTTGGTTGACGACAGGCTGGTGCCTGTCGACCGAGGTATAGCGTCTGCCGCATGACGGTTTGCAGAGGACTGTCAAAAGTGACGGGGAATGTTGGTTGCCGATCACGCGAAACGGAACCGGCGTAGCGGTTTGACCGAAGACCCGGGGTAGGAGCGGCGCGAGCCGCGACCGCGCAGCGACGATCTCGCGTCGAGCCCTCCCCGACATCCCGCGCCGGCATCGGTTGCACGGGGATGCGACGCGAGATGGAAACTCCGCGGTCGCGGCTCGCGCCGCTCCTACTCTGAATAGCCTGGTTGCGGGGGGATGCGACGCGAGCTGGAAACTCCGCGGTCGCGGCTCGCGCCGCTCCTACCCTGAAGACAGAAAAACGCCGCCCGAAGGCGGCGTTCTTCGTCGCCCAAACGACTCTATTTGTTCTTCGGCACCAGCACCGTGTCCGAATCCGCCACGTCGTTGCCCGACCCGTCCTGGACCGTATAGGTCGCGGTATACACGCGGCCGTTGCCGTTGCCCGCACGCTCGCTGCGCAGGTCGAACTGCAGGTCGGGCGTGCCGATGGCGGCGTTCTGGATGTCGTTGACGGTGTCGCCGTCGGCATCGCCGTTGTCGGGCTCGTTGCTGGTCACGCTGGTCAGGACATAACCGACGCCCGGGCAGTTGTCGCTGGCGACCACGCTGGCCCAGATCGGCACCATCTTGTGGTTCGGCGGCCACAGCTGGCTGGGGTCGAGGCTGACGTCGATCGTCGGCGGGGTGTCGTCGACGATCTGCGCGACCGCGGTGTCGTTGGTCGACAGGCCGCAGCCGTCTTGCGCGGTCACGCTGACGGTGAGCTGCGCCGGCGAGCCGGTCACATCGGACACCACCACGCTGCCGCTCACCCCGACCTGGGTGGACGTGATCTGCTGGATGTTGATCGTCGGCGTGCCCAGGGTGAAGTTGTTCGCGCCCTTGATCAGGTCGACGTCGACATCGCCGGCCAGCACGCCGCAGGTGTCGGTGGCCTGGGCGGTGAACTGCACGGTGAACTCGCATTGGTCGTCGACCGCACCGCCGGCCGTGTTGACGGCGACGCTCGGCGCGGTGTTGCTGACGCTCAGGTCCTGGTCGTTGATGTCGAAGAAGATGTTGCCGACCGATTGCAGCTTGATGCGGTTGTCCGACCCCGATGCGCAGGGCACGACGAACGAGCTGGCACCGTCGTTGGCGGTCGAGCCGATCAGGCTGGTGGCGAAGTTCTGCCCGCCGTCGCTGGAGAACAAGGCACTGACCTGCGGCGCGATGGAACCGCCACCGACCTCCCAGGTCAACGGCACCGTGCAGCCGGCGCTCAGGCTGCCGCTATTGGGCGAGGTGATGAAGAACGGATCGCCCACCACCTGGATATGCATGCCGTCATAGGCCACGCCACCGCCGCCCATGCGGTTGTCGCGGGCGATCAGGCGGAAGTTCATTTCGCGATCGACCTGCGGCAGGATCTCGCCGGCGCGGGTCACGCCGTCGAGCAGGTCCTGCAGGTTCGGGATGATGCGCGAGCTGGACGCACCCGGGGGCAGCGAGCGGACCAACGGGCCGTCGCCAGGGTCGGTGTTGATGGGCCGCTGAGTCACCGCACGGTCGTACTGCTCCCAGTTGTAGGTCAGCGCATCGGCATCGGTCGCCGAGCCGTTGAGCTCGAACGGCGTCTGCCGCGGGATGGTGTAATCCCCGCCTGCATTGACGTTGGGCGCGGAGTTGCCGGTGTTGATCAAGGTGCCGCAGGTCGAGCCCACGCCGACGAATACATTGGTGACGATCTCGTCGAAACTGCGCGAGTGGAAGTACGAGCCGGCGCCGATCACCGAGGTGTCGACGTCGTCCGAATCGCAGTTGCCGTTGTACGACATGCGGGTGGTACCGCTGCCCGGCTCGTAGCCGCTTTCGCTGTCGCCGGCGAGGAACTCGTTCAAGGTGCAGCTGCCGCCCGCACCGGTGAAGGTGTGGCGCGCGCCGAGCTGATGGCCGACTTCGTGCGCGAGCAAGCCGCTGGCGCTGTTGGCGCCGTTGTTGCCCATCTGCCCCGCCCCACGGCCCTTGTGCAGGGTGTCGTTGGTGGTCTGGCAGACGACGTACCAGGCGCAACCACTGGCGCCGTTGCCCGCGCGCGTGGCGAACAAAAAGCCGAGATCGTAGTCCGCATCGTTCAACACCACCTTGTTGTTGTCGCGATTGGCATCGCGCAAGGTGCAGGGGCTCTGGGTGTTGTCGAAGGGGTCGGTGTCCGGGTCGCTATAGACCACATCGTCGCTGACATCGGCGATCACCAGACGCACGCTGACCTCGGGTTCCAACACCGCATTGGCGCCGGCCAGATCGGCGACGATGGACGACAACACATCGGCCAGACCGCCGCCCGCATCGCGGGCCTGGTAGAACTCGCCGGTGGTCGACGCCGCCAGCCGATAGATCCGCAACTGCGTGCCCGCATCGACCTTCTCATTCGCCTTGATCTGCGACACCAGCGCAGCCGAGAAGCGCGGCACCGGCGGCTCGTGATGGTGATCGTCGTCGCCCAGATGGAAATCGTTGGCGCCGTCGGTGCGGTCCTGGTCGCGATAACTCAGGTAGACGCGGCCGCTGGCGGTCTCGACCGGTTCGACGCGCAGGATGCCGTCGTCGGTCTGACCCGAGATGAACACGCCGCGCGTGCCGACGGTGATAAAGCCGGTGAAGCCTTCGCGCTCATCCTCGAACACATAGGTCTTGATCTGCGGGAACTGACCCGCCAGGTTCGGCCCGAGCAACTGGCTTTGCGCCAGCGCAATCTGCACGAAACCGCCGCTGGCGCGCGGCAGATAGATCTGCGTCTGCGGCGGAATCGGCCCGAAGGTTTCGCGCGGCGTGTCGCGCAAGCGCGCTTCGAGCATCATCCCGTCGAGGGTGAGCGGAACATAGCCGGTCGGCGCCGGAAAGCGCTCGGGCAACTGCACCGCCGGCAAGGTTTGCCACATGCCATCGGGCGAAGCGCCACCGTTCACCAGCATGGCCGCCGCAGCCAGCGGATTCGGCGCGAAGGCCGCACCCGCTGCGCCTTGCGAGCCGCCCGCGGCGGCGTCTTGATGCGTGTCCACGAACGAAGGCGCTGAGATCCGGCTCGCGAAAGCGAGCGCAGCCAAACCCAACGCGATCAGAGAAACCGCCGCCCACCGCTTGGGGCCGCGCCGGAACGTCGAATGGGTAGTCATGACACAGGTCCTGGTCATAGGGGAATGCCGGCGCAGCCCCGGGGGCAGTCCGAGCACTGCGCTGGCATGGGGGACAACGCGGGCGCCGCGCTGCGTCGGACAGGGATGAGACGCGCGCAGGCCGCGCGGCCCTATTCAGGTGACCAGCGGTCGGATACCGACCTATTTCGGCGCCCCGAATGGCCCTGCCGTTCGTCTAGCGCCCCTGGCGAATCCTAGTGTTTTGCAATACAGCAACGATCGTTAGCGCATGTACCGCACAGCCTGCGATCGTGCGATACCTCAACGCTTGCGCCTGGTTTCGGACTTCCGAAAACGAGCCGGCAAAGCTGCAGCGCTCTTGTATTCGGCTACCGGCGTCCATTTCAGCTTGGCAGTCCAGCGTGGCACGGCCTCCACGGTATCGCTCATGCGCTCTGCCTTCCCTAACGCTCGATAGGCGAAGAAGAACGCCTCCAATGCAAGTGCCCAAGCCGCCAAGCCGAGCAATGACTTGCCGCTGATGACCGCCAGCGCTATGAATCCGAACGCAGAGAACGCGAGGATCGCGTAAGCAGCCAACCAAATACGCCATTCCACACGACGTGCCTTGAGCGAAGAATGTCGCTTTTCCCTCCAACGCATCTCGCCGGTGGCCTCGTCCATATCCAGAAGTGGCCAGACGAACGCAAGGTCCACCAAGGCACGCGCGGCCTGCGGTTGAAGCATCAAATGTCGAATCAACGGCACTGGCAGGTTCTCGCCATAAACGTGCCGGACTGCGACCTGAAGCCAAAGGTCGTCTGCCTTGTCGGCCTTGGCCCATAAGTCGAGAAAGTCCTTACGATCCTGCGCTCGGGACCGATGCAGTCCGAACAGGCCTTTCGCCAGGGGGACTGCAATCACCGCGACGATTAGCGGGATGAGCCAGTGAGACCCGAGTGCCTTCAATATCTCGCTGAACATACGAACCATCCTTGTCTTAGCACGCTGGCTGCCGCTTAGAGTACGACCAAGCACCGACGGCGCAACGGCTAGACGCCCGTAATGTGCGGTTTCGCACGCAAGAACACACTTCGATTCGCGAATGCGCAACTCCCAGTTGCTCTTGCAACCCGTCGCCAGTTCCATGACCCTAGCGGCATCTTTTCGAAACCGGTCCATGGCCCGACTCATCGCCCAGATCCATTTCGACACACGCACACTCGGTTGCGCGATCTTGTGCTTGGGCCTCGTCGCCTGCGGTTCTCCAGCCGAGGTTTCCGCATCCGCGCCGCAAACCGATGGGCCTTCATCGCTTTCCAGCCTCAAGCCTCAGCCTGTGAAAGACACACCCAGCGCGTCGATTTCAGCGCCAACGCTGAGCAAGAAAGAGTTCGAGGAAAAGTTATTCGCCCTGATCCATGGCATTCAAGGCACAAGCGACCTGAGCAAAGCACGGGTCGAAACGCTGACGCATTTTGCATTGAGCGCTACCGAAGTCGACGGCACCTGGTCGACGGTGGGAAGCCTGGACTCCGGCTCGGCTTATTCGTTCGATTTCAGTCAGTACGCTAGCGATGACAAGCGAGTTGGTATCCACTTGCCCGATGAAAAGCGCTACGACCCGCAGCAGCGCAGGCCATGCGTATTGGCCCTGAATGGTCTGCACGACAAGCTGAAAACCATGGGTTACCAGTACAGCGAGTTCCCCGGGCCGCATAACAGGCCGCAAGCCTGGCAGTACTGGAAAGGCAGGCAATCGCTGTTGGTGGACTACACCTACCGGCCCAAGCTCGAAGACAATGAGGCTGCCTGCGTGTATGCCGTCACGATCGAGATGATTATTGAGGACTGATCTATTTTCGGCTTTCGGCCCGAACCGCGTTCGTCCGAGCTTCATCGAAAGGCCCATCCCAACCAAGAGAGATGACGTGAATCTCAATCACCTAACCGCAGCAGCCGCCATTGCGATACTGAGCTTAGCAGGCTGCCAGAAAGGAACCGCCGCGGTTGAAAGTCCGGCCAGCTCAAAGCCTGGCACCGAACGTGTCGCACCTACCCAGTCCAGCGACATGCTCGCGAGCGCCGAGCTGTTCGCGAGCGACAAGGGCCATGATTGGTCGGCGTATAGCGCCCTACCCCAAATCAAATGGATCGACCCGTCGCCGAAAGAGTACGTCCCTGGCCGCTACTCACAGCACGGGAAAATTTTGCTGCTCGGGTTCTCGGTCAAAGAAGTGCCGAACGGCAGGCCTGGACCGGATTACGCGACCACGAAAAGAAACGAAGGCGAGTCGACCCTATCCATCAACGGGTCGCAGGCTGCCATCGAGTCCATCTCGATCAGCAAGCCCTTCTATTCGGACGATTATATCGACGTCCTCAAGAAACAGTTCGGCGCTGCGGCTGAAGTCTCCACGATCGCCGATGAATGCGCCCCGGGAGAAGCTGAAGAAGGCACAGGAAATGGCGCGTTCTTCACTGTCTCGATCGCGGGGCGGGACAAGATTTATGTGCAGGCCAGTCAGCAAGACGGCGGCAAATACACCGCGGGCTTCACGGTATTCGACCTGACACGGACCCGACCGAGCGAGGTCATGGCCCAACTGAAGTGCAAGCAGCACCCGTGATCGACCAACAAGGAGCAGGAACATGGCAGGGACGCGTAGGCAAGAACGAGCCGTACTGACAGCCAATCAGTACGCTCAGGGCAATATCGAAGGGCTGAGCGACTATTCCACTCGGAGGCTGGTGGCTTCAACGGTCTTGACCGAGAGTAATGGCGGCGACCTGAGCATCATCAACGGTGCGGGTTACGTCGGACGATATCAGGCGGGCGCTACCTGGCTGGCCGATGCGGGCTACGTCGACGCGGATAAGGTCAGAGCGGCGATGTCGGGGTATCGCAGAGAGTGGACCTGGGCCGAGTCGGGAGGCATGACCCGCTTCCTGGAAGATGCTTCCAACTGGAAAGACGGTTTGAGCCTCGACCAGTACAAGCCTCCGCCGACATGCAGGATCAAGCGTTCAAACGCAACAGCGACGCCGCTTATCGCACCGCCATGAGGCAGGGAGTGCTCGTTGAGGGTGACTCCGAGGAGCACATCGCGGGTTTCCTGAAAGCGCGGCATATCGCCGGATATGGCGGGACCGTGAAAGTCGTCCAGGGCAAGCAGGCCGCGACGGACGACTACGGGACCAGCAGCTACGACTATTACAACGATATAGCACTCAATCGCGACAGACTCGACCAACTGCTGATCATCGAGGAACGGTTCAAAGGCATTCCCTACCAACTACCTGTCGAGAATGAGCTACGCCCGGGCGAAGCCAATCTTTCCGTAAAAGCGTTACAGGAAAGTCTGAAGCTGGTCGGCGCGGTCGATGCCAACGGCAGAGCGCTGGAAGCCGACGGAGACTATGGGAAGAGCACGCGAGAAGCTGTTTCCCTGTTCCAGGAGCGCAACAACCTCCCAGCTACCGGCACAGCCGACATTGTGACGCTAACGACATTACGCACGCACGCCGCGGCACTCTCAGCGACACCGGACTTCCAGCAGGTCGCCGAGCGCTTTCAACCACCCGGCTATCGAAACGATTGGATGCAGCCGAACGACCAAGGCTTGCCGTCGTACTTACAGGCCCCTACCTCCACAGCCAGCACTCGCCAACCACGCGATGCGATGGCCGACGGCAGCTTGAAAGTCGGCGAGCAAGGTCAGGAAGTCGCAAAGTTGCAGGAGAATCTGATCCAGCTCGGAATCAATGACAGGATCAAACAGCCGATCACCGCGGATGGCGTTTTTGGCCCGGCCACTCAGCGAGCAGTACAGGCCTTTCAACTTTGGCATGGCACTGAGCAGGTCAACGGAGTCGCAGATCGGCAGACGCTCGCAGCGATCAGCACCCAGGCCGGGTTGGCCATCGTCCAACGAGCGGCGGACCAGGTCTCCGACCGCCCCGCCCGCGACTTCGCCGCCAACGTCAATCTTGGCAGGCGGATCGATCCCGAGTCGGCTGCCGATCGCTACGAGGCGAACCGCGCACCCCATGCAGCCCCCCTTTTCCAAGCACCCGCCTCCGGCTCGCAGGCCCCTGCCCCGATCAGCCCGGTTTCATCGCCAGCACGCATCGAACCTACACTGACGCCGTCACGGCTAGCGCCTGAGGATCAGGCCATGTTCGACAAGATCCGACAGAACGTGCCTGCGCAGGTAGCTGACGAGAAAGTGGCGCAAGCGATGCTCCAAGCCAAGCAAAACGGCATTCCCGATGCTGGTCGCATCGGACGCATCGGCGTTGTAGATGGAACCCTGTGGATCGCGGGTGTCGTACCGGGGTTCCACGCGGGTGTGTCCACATCCGAGCCGGCACCGCCGATGCAGGGCACCTTGCGTGCGAACCAATCCTTCAATCAAGAGCGCGACCAACAACACGCGCAAAACCTAGCCCAACATTCGCAGGAAGACCCGAGCCGCGGCCCAAGACAGTAAGGCCGTATCCGAGTTCACCTAAAGCCCCCCGCAACGGGTCTTTCCAGGCGAGCGACCACTTTGATTGCCATGGCAAGGAAGCCGAATTAGCCCTCCATCCGGGCCGCGAAAAGGCCTAGCGCCGCATCGCACCGGACAGCAGGACCGTCCTGCCATGGGCCGACGGCACCGCGGACAGCAGAGCCGAGGCCACCGCCGACGCATCGATGGGTTTGTAGTTCGCCGGGATCAGGAACCCCACTACCTTGCCGAGCGCGGAGCCCAGCACCTCGCCCTGCCGGGTCGGCTGCCCGAGCACCTCGCGGTCTCCGACCAACAACGATGGACGGGCGAACACCATGCCCTCGAACGGCATCGATGCCAAGGCGTCCTCCAGCTCACCCTTCACCCGGCTGTAAAAGACCTTCGACTTGGAATCGGCCCCCATCGCACTGACCAAGCCGACCCGCTTCGCGCCTGCGGCCAACGCCGCCGTCGCCACCACCAGGTTGGCGTCGTAATCGACGGCACGAAACGCCGCCTGACTGCCCGCGACCTTGATCGTCGTGCCCAGCGCCAGATACACCTCGTCCGCACACGGCAAATCAGGCAATGCGGCGAAGTCGACGATGTGCGCCGTCAGCTTGGGATGGTGCTCGGCCGGCATTCTGCGGCCGAGGCTGTGCACCGCGGCGACACTCGGGTCGGCCAGCAGCCCGGACAGAAGCTCCCTGCCTACCAGGCCGGTTACGCCTGCGACGATGATGGTGCGGCTTGCCATTGCGAACTCCCATCGAGCGAGCTGGGATTCTGCTCAGGTCTCGGCTTGGCCGTCCAGAGCGACGGACTGCTGCACTCGCCCTCGACAGAACGAGTTACAAGCCGGAGAGGCTGACAGCCTCGGCTACCCGATCCAAGTCGTCGGCCAAGCGATCGAAGCACTCGGCTAGCGCTTGTGCCGAGAGATAGACCACATCGGGGCCGCCCTCGCCTTGTGGCTCGGTGAGCTGGGCCAGCAAGCGGAGCTGGTCGCGAGTCTGAGTCAGAGCTTGTTGTGCAGTGGCGGGCAGCAGGTAGCTGTGGGGCGTGGTGATAGGGGCGCGGCGTCCGTTTCGCATGAGCATCTCCCAAAGGTCATTGATCCGTGACGGGAGTATTTTATTCTATTTTTGAATATTCTTAAAGAGGATACAGCATTCGTGCGGGCCTTCGGATACCGCACACATGTCAAGCAGCACGCTCTACACGAAAGAGAACGAGGTTCTATCCCAGCTTATCCGCGAAATGCGTAATGCAGCTGGCCTCACTCAAGCGGCCTGCGCGGAGGCGCTGGGTAAGCCGCAGTCGTACGTGAGCAAGATCGAGGGCGGAACTCAGCGAATCGATCTGATTCAGCTAAAGGAATATTGCGCCATCTGCAGCGTGTCATTGACAACGTTCGTCAAACGTTTCGAGTCAAAATTATGAATAAATTGACTACTTAACCGAGCTAGACTCTTAAATGCCAACAAAACTGAACGCAATTGAATTATATCGCAATATAGCTCACTGACCTACAACAGCCAAAGCATCAACATGAGCTGGAAAATTAGCTTGGACATATGACCTAATCAACAATCTATTATCAAAACTAATAAATTTCCACTTATCTTTCCACACAGAATATGCATACCAAGACTTGCCTCGAACATAAGCACTACTCATCGACGTCATTGAGTGTCTAACTGCAGAAAGATAAGACTCCTCTAAAGGAGTCCCTCGAATATCTATGATCGCACCAACGTGCACGAGCCAATCGGCCAAATGCGAATATTGCTCCCAGGCACCATTCACATTGGTGTATCGAATTTTTCGCTCAAATATACGTCCAAGCATCGCGGCAAATGCCGGCGCTCGAATCTCAGTCCCGCTTATATTCGCTACTGCCAATATCTGAAAAAGAGAAGAGGGAAGGCGCAAAAACTGATCGGCCCAATCACGCCGACCCGAAATTACATCACGTATATCCTGCTCGGATTGCGCCACCTGAACTCTTGCGGCTGGAATGCAATATGCGACTTCAGATAGCAGCCTATCTATCTCCATGTTCTCAATAACAACCAGACCGAATGCGGCCTCATAATAATCTCGAACAAAAGGCGGCACAACGCCCCGCGTCACGTAAAAAATATTCCCTCTATTAAGGGATCGGGCACCGTGCGCTTTTAGATCACTAAGAATAGCCTTCAAATTAGGGTCACTTAAGCTATAGCCAAGAATCACAACCGAACTCTCATGCATCAGCGTTAGAGTCTTTTGTGCGAAGTACCCATCCTCATTAATGAATTTATAGTAATCACTTGTCGTAGCCACGATCGAGGCCGCCCCTTCAATCGAGCCGTGTATATGAAATATTTGCACAGCACCAGAACGGCGCGCAATCGGCTTGCCTGGGAAATTAGATACACAAGGATCTGCCGCCAAAACCTGTTCCAACAAACGATCATAATTTGTGGTCACAACCGTCGTTGAAGGATTATCTCTTAGAAAATCCCTAGTGACGATCGCGCTTGGTTCGTGAAGGGCGACCTGCCCGATAAGCTGAGCAAGTGTTTCGCGTAAATCCTTACTTTCACGCACAAACGCGATATCAAGAATTTGCGCACAATCCTCAAGTGGATATGTCGCAGCCGCCTGCACCAACTGAGCCTTGGCAGCCGCCGGGTTAATTAACGAGTTGCAACTCTCTTCAAGCAGCTCTATCCAAGATGGAGACATCCCTCCGGATAAGTGCTTGGAAAATCCCGCACCAGTAAACAAGCAGAGTGCGCCAGATGCTGCCGCGTATGCAAGCGCATGTTGATAATCCATTATCAGTATCCTCGTGACCAATTGAGATAGTAATACGTTAGCTCAGGAATACAGCAATTAAGCGGGAACGACCCTACCAGAAAGCTCACCAACGACCAAATCAATTGCCGAACGTATCACCGCGTATTCGGCCTTAAAAAACTCTCGAGCATCCTTGAGTCGATATCCATCTAGAATTTTATGGATGCGCTTTTCGGCGTAGACAACATCAGGCACCCACCACGACTGCACTGTAAGGAAAATATCAGGAATACCTGTGCCCCGAGAAAGTTCAGCAGCACGCGTAGAGACGCTGCGCCTTGTCAAACCAACTTTGAAAATATCTATCTGATGAGCAGCATTTCGCAAAACATATATATAACCCTCTTCGGCAGCCGGAAGCGCCTGCGATCTATCCGAGAATGAACCAGCAACTGATGACCCATACATTGATGCCTGACGTTTAGACAAAGTTTTACGGACCCAGGTCCGACCAAGGACTCGCTCTCCCTCAGGTCCACTCCCATATGTACCGAACGGAAGCCTCTCCCAATACCCCTCCACCTCCACTTTCAACTCAAAAGGCGGCAATAAAACAGACGCGGGCTCACAGCCAGTTTCGACTAGAGTTTGAACCTTTCTCTCGTACAAAATCTGACTTGCAATAGCTTTTTCGAATATCTTCCGCTCCTTAGTTCCTGCACCAGCGATGTCGGTAACCGCTTTATCCGAAATAACTATGTCGACCCACCATAAATCAGTGCCACACAAAACTAGAGGTCGCCGGGTCGTTTTGGATCCGAAACTCGTTGGGCGTTAAACCGCCCAGGCTGTCGTGGGGTATCTCGGCGTTGTAGTCACAAAGCC